>NZ_JAKSYR010000034.1:0-116396 GCF_022829705.1 Methylobacterium sp. E-025 | reverse complement strand
GGCCGACCAGTCGGCCTACACCGTGATCGTGGCCCAGCAGATCAACCTCTACGAAGGCCCGAACCTCGTCCTCAACGCGAATTACGGCGCGACGAGCGTGCCGGTGCCGAAGGGCGTCGGCCCGGTCTCCGGCCGGCTGCTGCTGACGCAATGACGACGGGCCCCCTTCACCGCCGACGGGATGGAGCCCCATGCTCGCGTTGATCCTCGATGATGCGGAACTCAACAACCTGCTCGTCGTCCAGGCGCTGAAGCCCGTGCCCGACTGCGAGCCGGTCGAGTTCACCTGCCCCGTCGCGGCGCTGGCGTTCCTGCGCGACAACGTCGAGCGCATCGGCATCGCCATCACCGACTACGACATGCCGGGGATGACCGGGCTCGAGTTCATCGCGGCCGCGCGAGGCGTGGCGGGCTTCGCGCACGTGCCGATCG
The DNA here is from genome assembly GCF_022829705.1 of Methylobacterium sp. E-025. Taxonomy (NCBI): domain Bacteria; kingdom Pseudomonadati; phylum Pseudomonadota; class Alphaproteobacteria; order Hyphomicrobiales; family Methylobacteriaceae; genus Methylobacterium; species Methylobacterium sp. E-025. Next base: position 115,964 of record NZ_JAKSYR010000034.1, on the reverse strand, counting down.
TCATGGTGACGAGCATGGACCAGCGCACGATCCGCCGTCAGGCGCTCGATGCCGGCGCCACCGACTTCCTGGGCAAGCCGTTCGACCCCGCCGAGATCCGGGCGCGCGTCGGCAACCTGATGAAGATCAGCCACGCCCACCGCCAGGAGCAGGACCGCGCGGCGTGGCTGGCGCGCGAGGTCGCCGCCGCCGTCTCGGTGATCGAGGCGCGCGAGCGCGAGATCATCGACCTCCTGATGCGCGCGGCCGAGCACCGCGACACCGACACCGGCAACCACATCGCGCGGGTTTCAACCTATGTCGGCATCATCGCGAGGAACCTCGGCTTCGACGCCGAATATTGCCGCCTCCTGAGCCTCGCCTCGACGATGCACGACGTCGGCAAGATCGGCGTGCCCGACGCGATCCTGCTCAAGCAGGGCGCGCTCTCGGTCGACGAGCGCAGCGAGATGGAGAAGCACGCCGAGCGCGGCCGCCGCATCCTCGAAGGCAGCACCTCGAACGTGGTTCAGCTCGCCGCCGAGATCGCCGCGAGCCACCACGAGCGCTGGGACGGCACCGGGTATCCGGCGGGCCTGGCCGGCGAGGCGATCCCGCTGTCGGGCCGCATCGTCGCCGTGGCCGACGTGTTCGACGCCCTGGTCTCGGAGCGGCCGTACAAGGAGGCCTGGTCGCTCGAGAAGGCGCGGGCGCTCCTGTCCGACAACGCAGGCTCGCACTTCGACCCGGCCTGCGTCGCGGCGTTCCTGGCCGGCTGGGGCGAGGTCGAGCGGCAATGGCTGCGCGCAGCCGCGTGAGCCGACGCGATCGGATGCGACGTTCGAAGGAAGGCCGGGGCACGATGCGTTGGAAGGCACTGGACCCGCGGCGGTCCCTCGCGGGCCGGGTCGCCTGGGCGGTCGTCGGCGCCGTCGCGGTGGCGCTCCTCGTCGCGACCACGCTCTCGGTCTGGCGCGAGGTCGACCGCTACGCCGCCGACAAGCGCGAGGCCCTGCGCACGGTCGCGCGCGTGCTCGCGCAGAGCGGCGCCGGCGCCATCGCGAGCGACGACGCGGATGCGGCCGACACCACCCTTCGGGCGATCGCGCGCAACCCCTCGCTGGTCTACGCCGCGCTGATTCGCCCGGACGGCAGCATCCTCGGCGAGCAGGGCATCGGGCTCAGGCTGTCGAACGACCTCGACCTCGACGCCGCCGAGCAGCCGTCGCTCCTCGCTCTGCTCCTCACCCGGACCCTCAAGGTCGGCGAGCCGGTGCTGGAGAACCAGCGCGAGATCGGCCGGGTCGTGGTGGTGGCCGAGACCGGCGACCTCGCCGACCGCCTCGGCGGCGTCGCGCTCAACGCGCTGCTCGCCGGCCTCGTCGCGGTGGCCGTCGGCCTCGCGGTCTCGCTCAGGCTTCAGCGTGCCGTGACGCGGCCGTTGACCGCGCTCGCCGGCACCATGGACGCGGTGCGCTCGCGCCACGACTACAGCCGACGGGCCGACGTCACCACCGACGACGAGGTCGGGGCCCTGGCCCAGACCTTCAACGACCTGCTCGGCGCGGTGAACGTCCGCGACCGGCAGCTCGCCGCCTACAGCACCGGGCTGGAGGAGGAGGTCCGCGTGCGGACCCACGATCTCAGCGAGGCGCGGGAGCAGGCGGACGCCGCCAACGCCGCGAAATCCACCTTCCTCGCCACCATGAGCCACGAGATCCGCACGCCGATGAACGGCATGCTGGTGATGGCCGAGCTCCTGGCCGCCACCGACCTGCCGCCGCGCCAGCGCCGCTACGCCGAGGTGATCGCGCGCTCGGGACAATCGCTGCTGGCGATCATCAACGACATCCTCGACTTCGCGAAGGTGGAGGCCGGCAAGCTCGAATTGGAGCGCACCCCGATCAGCCCGGCCGAGATCGCCGACTCGGTCGTCACGCTGTTCGGCGAGCGCGCCCGCACGGCCGGGCTCGACCTCGCGGCCGAGATCGGCGCGGACGTGCCCGCCGGCATGGTCGGCGACCCGGTGCGCCTCGGCCAGGTTGTCAGCAACTTCGTCTCCAACGCCCTCAAGTTCACGGAAGCGGGCCACGTCCTCGTCCGCATGCGGACCTGCGACGACGGGCGGATGCTGGAGATCGCCGTCGTCGACACCGGCATCGGCATTCCGCAGGACAAGATCGCCGGGGTGTTCACTGCCTTCACCCAGGCCGACCAATCGACCACGCGCCGCTTCGGCGGCACCGGCCTCGGCCTCTCGATCGCGGAGCGCCTGATCGCGGCGATGGGCGGCGGCGTCGGCCTCGAGAGCCGCGTCGGCGAGGGCTCGACCTTCTGGGCGCGGATCCCGATCGAAGCGCCGGAGACGGCCGAGACGATCCGCCGGTCGGCCGAGGCGCCGAAGGGCGTCGTGCTCGCCGGCCTCGGCGGTGCGACACGCGTGGCGCTGGCGGCGGGCCTCGTCGAGGCGGACCTCGCCCCGCTTGCGGACACCGCGCCGGATCGCGCACCCTGGATCATGGATGCGGCCGAGCTGCTCGCGCACGGGCGCCGCCCGGACGCGGCCCTGCGGGTGGTCGCGGTGGCGCCGATGGGCGATCCGGCCGGTCAGCAGGCGCTCCGCGCCGGGCTCGCCGACGAGGTCTTGCGCTGGCCCGTGGTGCAGGCGGAGTGGCGGCCGGTGCTGGCAGCGCTCGCCGCCGACCGCCCGTTCGCCGCGAACGCGCCGCGTTCCACTACCTCCGCCGACGCCCTGCCGCGCTTCCCTCAGGCCCGCGTGCTCGTCGCCGACGACAGCGCCGTGAACCTGGAGGTCGCGATCGAGGCGCTGGCGCGCTGCGGCGTAACGGACGTGATCACCGTCGGGGACGGCGCGCAGGCGATGGCCGCGAGCGCGGCCGCCCATTTCGATCTGGTCCTGATGGACGGCAGCATGCCGGTCCTCGACGGGTTCGAAGCGACGCGCGCGATCCGCCGCCGCGAGGCCGAGACCGGCGCCGCCCGCCTGCCGATCGTCGCGATGACCGCGCACGTGATCGGCGACGGCGCGCTCGCGTGGCAGGAAGCCGACATGGACGGGACGCTGGCAAAACCCTTCACCCTGGCTCAGCTCGCGCAGGTGCTCGGCCGCTTCGTCGCGGCCGACGCGCCCGGCGCGGACACGCTTGCGTCCCGGGTGGACGCCTTCGACGAAGCAGGCTCGGACCAGCCTTCCGCCCCCGGGCTCCTCGACAGCGAAACCCTCGAAGGCCTCGCCGAGATGGGCGACGGCGCCTTCCTGGCGCGCGTGCTCGGCCTCTACACCGGGCAGGCGCCGGCGGCGCTGACCGCGCTGGAAGCCGCGATCCCCGGAGGCGAAGCCGGCACCGTCGCCAGCGCCGCCCACGGCCTGAAATCGATGAGCGCGAACATCGGCGCGACGCGGCTGGTCGGGTTGCTCGCCGCGGTCGAGGGCGGGGCTCGGAGTTCGGGCACCATCCCCGATGCGGGGCAGATGGCGGAGATCCGCGCGGCGTTCGCGGAGACTTTGTGCGCGCTCGCCGCTTACGGGGCGCGCAGGGATCTCGCTGCGTAGGCGAGCGCCTTCAGCCGAACTGCTCGCGCAGGATGCGCTCGTCGAGGCTGTGGCCGGGGTCGTGCAGCAGCACGAGATCGGTCTCCCGGTCGAGCCAGGTGTCGACCATCGACACCCGGCGGAACTCGGTGTGGTCGGCCACCGCCGCGACGGGCCTGTGCTCGGCGTCGAGCACCTCGATCCGGATGTGGGCGTGGTCCGGCAGCAGCGCGCCGCGCCAGCGCCGGGGCCGGAACGCCGAGATCGGCGTCAGCGCCAGGAGCTTGGCGTTGAGCGGCAGGATCGGGCCCCCGACCGACAGGTTGTAGGCGGTGGAGCCGGCCGCGGTGGCGGCGAGCACCCCGTCGGCGATCAGCTCGGGCAGCCGCACCTGCCCGTCGACCGAGATCTTGAGCTTGGCGGTCTGGTGGGTCTGGCGCAGCAGGTAGACCTCGTTGATCGAGCGGGCGCGGTGGCTGCGCCCCTCGGTGTCGTGCGCCTCCATCAGCAGCGGGTGGACGACGCTGCGATGCGCGGCCTCCAGGCGCTCCAGGAGGGTGTCCTCGCGGAACTCGTTCATCAGGAAGCCGACGGTGCCGCGGTTCATGCCGTAGATCGGCTTCTTCGCGTCCATGAAGCGGTGGAGCACCTGCAGCATCAGGCCGTCGCCGCCGAGGGCGACCACCACGTCGGCCTCCTCGGGCGCGACGTGGTCGTAGCGCCGCATCAGGGCGGCGGCCGCCTCGCGGGCGTCGGGCGTCGGGCTCGCGACGAAGGCGACCTTGTGGAAGCGCGGCATGCGTGACCCGGACCCACCTGAGTTGACGCGGAGCCGGAGCGGGGCTCAATCGCGCGCGTGCACCATGCTTCGTGCGTGCGCCCAGTCGTTCAGAGAGCCATAGCATGGAGCGTCCGCTCCTCGTCTATACCACGTTCCCCGATGCCGAGACGGCGCTCGCCGTCGGCGAGACGCTGGTGCGGGACAAGCTCGCCGCCTGCGTCAACGTGCTGCCCGGGATGCGCTCGGTCTACGCCTGGAAGGGCGCGATCGAGCACGGCAGCGAGGTCGTCGCGATCGTGAAGACGCGCACGGGCCTGTCGGACACCCTCGCCGCGGCCCTGAAGGCGCGCCATCCCTACGAGACGCCGATCGTCCTGCACCTCGCGGTCGCCGAGGCGGATGCGGAGACGGCGGCGTGGATCCTCGAAGAGACTCAGGCACCGCCGGTCGGATAGCTGCGGCCCTTCCAGACGGCGGCGCCGGCGCGCTTGCGGCGCAGCAGCACGTTCCACTGGATCGCCAGCGCGACCACGACCGCCGCGGGGTGGAGCGGGATGGTCGCGGCCGGCTCGTCGGTCACCAGGGTGATCGCCGTGCGGGTCGCCAGCGAGACGGCGAGCGCCGCGAACGCCAGGAACCAGGTCGCGGCGTCGAGGCCGCCGAGGAGGCCGGCCAGCACCAGCACGGGCGGGAGGACGTGGCCGAGGCCGAGCAGGGCGGTCCAGACCGGCAGCGCCACCGGCGTCGCCATGCCCTCGTGGGCGTTCTTCGAGAACCCGGCCCAGCACTTCGAGAATCCCGTATACATCCGGCAATCGGCGAGCGCGTGCCCGGCGACGAGGTCGGTGCGGTGTCCGGCCGCGCGCAGCAGCCGGGGCAGCTTCACCCCGTCGTGCAGGAAGCGGCGGATGGCGCCGTGGCCGCCGATCGCCGCGTAGGCGTCGCGCCCGATCAGCAGGAGCTGCCCGCAGGCCGCGCCCAAAGCCGGGCGCATCGAGGCGCGCATCATCGCCACCGGCAGGTAGCCGACGAGCAGGAAGTTGATCATCGGCACGGTGAGCTTCTCGCCGAGCGTGCCCATCACCTGCCGCGGCACCGCGCTGACGAGGCCCGATCCGGTGCGGCGGGCATGGGCGACGAGGCCGGCCGCCGCGAGCGGCTTGAGCCGCACGTCGGCGTCGACGAAGAGCAGATGCGCGCCGCGTGCCTCGCCGGCGAGGTGGGCGCAGGCGTGGTTCTTGCCGGTCCAGCCCTCCGGCAGCGGCGGCACAGGCACGAGGCGCAGGCGCGGCTCGCCGGCGGCGATGCCCGCGACGATCTCGGCGGTGGCGTCGGTCGAGTGGTCGTCGCCGACCAGCACCTCGACGGCGACGCCGACGCTGGCGAGCGCCGCCCGAACGGTCGCCGCGATATGGGCGGCCTCGTTGCGCGCCGGGATGAGGATCGAGACGAGGCCCGCCTCCGGCCCGTCCGGCTCGGGCGTGCGCAGCAGCGTCAGGTTCATCGCGGCGAGGACGGCCGGCAGAAGCGCGGCCGCGAGCGCCAGGATCGCGAGGGCGGGCAGCACGAGGTCGACCATCAGCGCTGCACTTCCTCGGCCCGGGTCTCCCGCCCGGCCGCAGCCCGGTGGCCGGCCTCGAAGCGCCGCCCGCGCAGGGCCGCCGCCATCCGCCGCCAGCCGTCGTACAGGCCGCCCACGCCCTGGCGCCCCGCGGCGAGGTGCTGGAACCGCGCCGGATCGCGGGCGATCACGTCGGCGCTCAGGCGATCGAGGACGGCGGTGAGGTCGGCCTCCAGCCGCGCGAGGCGCTCGCCGCGGGGCAAATCGCCCAGGGTCCTCCCGGACACGGGTTGGCCGAAGGCCGCGCAGGCCTCGGCGCCGCTCTCGTCCCAGAACGCGTATTCGAGCGCCAGCGGCACGAACTGCGCGTCCGGCGCGATCTCGGCGAGCCGGGCGACGCCGGCGCGCAGGGCAAGCGGCCGGCTGCGCACGTCGGCGAAGCGCCCCTGGGCGGTGATCCAGAGCACGCTCGCGGGCCGGGCCAGGATCTCGCGCGAGGCGGCCATGAACTGCGCCGCGCCGCGCGGCGTGTCGAGGTCGACGCCGAACGCGCCCATCCGGCGGAAGACGCCGTAGCGTTCCAGCATCCGCGCGTCGAAGGGCGCGTAGCTCGACCGCTCGGGAAACAGGCGCCCGGCGAGCAGGATGATCACCGCCGCATCCCACCAGGCCGGATGGTTGCAGTAGACCACCACCGGCCCCGGGCCGAGCTCCGGCGCCGCCCCCCAGCGCGCGAGGCGCAGGGCGTTCATCCGCCGCCGGAGGAAGCGATCGAAGTAGGCGACCATGAACCGCCACACCACCGGCGAGGCCGGCGGCGGCGCCCGGAACCGGCGGCTGCGATCGGGCGCATCGGCCATGGGTTCAGTCCCGGACCGGACCGGGCGGCAGGATGCCGGGTGCCGCTTCGCCGGTCACGCGGATTCGCGCAGCTGCCCGCGGGCGTCGGCGTCGTGCGCGTCGGCGGCGATCCAGCCCGACATCATCACCATCGGCATGCCCGGCCCGGGATGGGCGGCGCCGCCGGCGAGGTAGAGGTTGCGCACCTGCCGCGAGCGGTTGCCCGGCTTGAACGCGCCCATGACCTTGCCGTGGGAGGCCAGCCCGTAGATCGCGCCGTTGAGCACATGGTAGCGCTCGTGGATGTCCTGCGGCGTGAGGTGGCGCTCGACGACGATGCGCTCCTCGAGGTCCGGCATGCCGGCCGTGCGCTTGAGCTTGTCGAGGATCACCTGCCGGTAGGCCGGGAACATCGTCTTCCAGTCGTGGTGCGGGCGCAGGTACGGCGTGTGGACGAGGACGTAGAGCGCCTCGCCGCCCTCGGGCGCCACCGACGGATCGGTGGAGGAGGGCGCCGCGAGGTAGGCGGTCGGGTCCGGGGCCGGCTCGCCCTTGCGGTAGATCCAGTCGAACTCCTCCTCGGGGTCCTTGGAGAAGATGAAGTCGTGGTGGTTCAGGTGCTCGTAGCGCTTGTTCAGGCCGAGGTAGAGCACCACGCCGGAGCAGGCCGGCTCGGGGTTCTTCTTCGCGTAGGCCTTGCCGGCGTCGCCGCCGACCAGCTCCTTATAGGTCCGCACCGAATCCATGTTCGAGATCACCGCGTCGTAGGCGGTGGTGCCGGACTTGGTCCGCACGCCCTTCACCGCGCCGGCCGTGACGTCGAGGCCCAACACCTCCTCGCCCGGCTTCAGCGTCGCGCCGAGCTCGGTGGCGAGCTTGGCCAGCGCCTCGGCGACGGCCCGGGTGCCGCCCATCGGGTACCAGACCCCCTCCGCCGTCTGCATGTGCGCGATGGCGCAGAGCACCGCCGGCGCGCCGTAGGGCGAGGAGCCGACATACTGCACGAAGTGGTCGAGCATCTGCGCCAGGCGCGCATCCTTCACCTTGCCGCGGATCGTGCTCGCCACCGAGGCGTGCATCCGGAGCGCGAGAACGTCGCGCAGGGTCCCGGGGTTGAGGTTCGCGCGGACGTTGATCGTGTCGAACAGGTCCTCCACCGGCTTCCAGAAGAAGAATTTTTCCGAGATCTGGTGCAGGTTCTCGGAAACCTCCAGGAACTTCCTGTAGCCCTCGCCGCTCCCGGCGCCCGGCGCGAAGCGATCCATGTCGGCGGCCATGCGGGCGACGTCCTGCATCAGGTCGATGCGGGTGCCGTCGTCGAAGAAGCAGCGCCACTGCGGATCGAGCCGGCGCAGGTCGAGATAGTCGTGCAGGTTGCGGCCCGCCTCGGCGAAGATGCGCTCAAGCACGCGCGGCACGGTGAGGATCGTCGGCCCCATGTCGAACCGGAAGCCGCCCTCGTGCAGCACCGCGGCCTTTCCGCCGAGCCAGTCGTTCTTGTCGTAGACCGTGACCCGGTGTCCGCGCGCCGCGCTCACGCAGGCGGCGGCCAAGCCGCCGAGCCCGCTGCCGACGACGGCGACCGTGGAATCCTGGCTCATGGCGTTCGATACTCCCGGCACGCCCGCGACGACGGCGTCCCCTCGATTGAAGCTAGGCAGAACCGATCGGCGGTCAACGCGCCACCGGGTCGCGCCGGGCCGACCATCGTCATGCCGTCCGCCGCGAAACGAGCATCAAGGCGGCCCCGAGCCCGGCCAGCCCGATCGCCGACAGCACGCCCCAGGCGGCCAAAGCCGCGGCGGCGCCGTCGCCGAGGGCGCCCTGGTATGCCTCGATCGCCCAGGCGTTCGGCGTGAACCAGCCCGCCTGCTGCAACCAGGGCGGCATCAGGAAACGCGGCACCATGCTGCCGCCGACCGCCGAGAGCAGCAGCACGCCGAAGGTCGAGGCGAGGTGCGCCTGCTGGCGGGTCGCGGCGGCGGCGCAGGCGGCGAGCGCGAGCCCCGCTGCCATCGCCGAGACCAGCGCGCAGGTGACGAGGAAGGCCGGCCAGTGCGGGCCGATCTCGACGCCGTAGAGCAGGGCCGCGGCCGCGAAGATCAGCCCGGCCTGGGCGACGCCCTGCACGGTGAGGAAGGCGAACTTGCCCAGCACGATGACGCCCAGGCCGCCGGGCCCCGCCATCAGCCGGTCGGCGAGGCCGGTGGCGCGTTCCTCGGTGAGCGACATCGCCCCCTGCATCGCGGCGAACAGCAGGAACACCGCGGTGATCGCACCGGCATAGTAGCGCACGCGCTCGTTGGCGGCGCCTTCCGCGGTGCTGCGCCGCTCGACCAGCGAGGCGAAGCTGAACGGCTCCTTCTTCGCGCGCTGCTCGGCGAAGGCCTCGTCGAGGAAGGCGCGCTCGTCGGCGCCGATCTTGCCGCTGCGCTCGACGTCGGCGACGACCCGCGACAGCACCACGTCGGGCAGCGCCTCGTTCAGCACCCGCTGGAGCTGGCCGAGGGCGATCGGGGTGGCGAGCGCCTTGGCCGGGCTCTCGACCAGCACCACCGGCTGCTCGGACGCCGCACCGGCCGCCGGTGCCGCGAGGTCGCTGCGGATCACCAGCGCCACGTCGACGTCGCCGCGGCGCACCGCGGCGACGATTCCGGCCAAGTCGCGCTCGGGCAGGCGGGTGACGCGGAGAGACGGGTCGGCCTCCAGGGCCTTCATCAGACGCTCGGTGGTGGCGGTGCCGGCGAGGTCGGCGAGCCCCAGATGGATGCGGATGCGGTCGCCGATCGCGCCCGAGAAGATCGCGGCGAAGATCACGAAGATGACGGTCGGCAGCACGAAGGCCATCGTCAGGGCGGCGCGGTCGCGGATCAGGCTGATCCACATCACGCGGAAGGCGGCGCCGATCATCGCGCGGCCTCGGCTAGGCGCAGGCCCGCGGGGCCGCCGTCGAGGGCGTCGAGGTAGAGCGCCTCGAGGCCGGGCGCGCGCACGCGGACCTCGTAGGCCGGCACCGCCTGCGCCCGCAGCGCGTCGAGCAGGTCCGCGCCGTCGAGCGGGCGGGCGAGGCCGGGGGCGGCGCGCCAGACCAGGGGGGTGTGCGAGGGCGCGAACCCGGCGCGGCGCAGGGCCTCGTCGGCGGCCGGGCCGGCCGGCAGGCTGAGGGCGACCTCGCGCTCGGGAATGCCGGCACGAAGCTCGGCCAGCATGTCCGCGAGCGTACCTTCGCGGACGATGCGGCCACCGGCCATGAAGGCGGCACGGTCGGCGAGGCGCTCGGCTTCGGCGAAGTCGTGGGTGGCGATTAGGATGGCGGTGCCCTCTTCGCGCAGGCGCCCGAGCACGGCGTGAATCGCGGCGCGGGCGACGAGATCCACCCCTTGCGTCGGCTCGTCGAGCAGCACCAGGGCCGGCCGGCACATCAGGCTCGCCGCGATGTTGACCCGCCGCTGGTAGCCGCCCGAGAGCAGCCCGACCGGGCGCCCGGCCGCCTCGGCGATGTCGGTGAGCGCCATGGCCTCCGCCACGGCCATGGCGCGCTCACGCCGCCCGATGCCGGCGAGCTGCGCGAACACGCCGAGATTCTCGGCGACGGTGAGGCGCGGGTAGAGCGCGATCTCCTGCGGCACCCAGCCGATCGCCCGCCGCGCTGCGCGCACCCGGAACGGATCCTGGCCGCCGACCCGCACCGTTCCGGCCTGCGGCGCGAGGCGCCCCGCGATCAGGCGCATCAGCGAGGTCTTGCCGGCGCCGTTCGGCCCGAGCAGCGCCAGGATCTCGCCCGCGCTGAGGACGAGATCGACCGCGTCGAGCACGCGTCGATCGCGATAGGCGAGGGCGGCGCCCGCGACGCGGACGAGAGGCTCCGTCACGCGGCGCCTCAGCGTCGGGGCAGGGCGCGGGCGAGGCCGACCCGCAGCGCGGTCCCGGGTTCGCGCAGGTCGAAGGCGGCCTGCGCGAAGGTCGGGCGGGCCTTGAGACCGACGCCCCCGGAGAAGCCGTAGGGCTCGATCGGCAGGCCGAGGCCGGTCCGGTCGAGCTTGCGGTTGCCGTTGACGTCCTCGAACGCCGCGACGGCGTAGCGACCGGCCGGAACGTCGCGGAACACGACGTTCACCGTCCCGCCGCGCGCGGTCAGCTCCTGCCCGAGGCTGCAGGCCTCCTCGGACAGGCCGCCCTGGCACAGGGCGACGGACACGGAGGTGCCGGGGTCGGCCCCATCCACCACCACCTCGACGGTGGCCGCCGCCGCCGGCAGGGCGACGAAGACGGCCGCCGCGGCGAGCGCGAGGCGCCTTGGGGCGCGGCCGGAATGCGGAATGGGAGTCGGCGTACGGAGCGTGCGGGGCCCAGCGACGCTCACGAGGTCTCGCCGCCGGTGGCAAGCGCCGCGGTCTCGGGCACGCCGGAGGTCTCGGCGACGCGGGCGCCGGCCAGCTCCTCGATGAGCAGGCGGGCGGAGATGCGCGCGCCCTCGTAGATCACCGGCAGGCCCGAGCCCGGATGCGTGCCGCCGCCGACGAGGTAGAGCCCCGGCCCGAAGCGGTTGTGCGGGCGGAAGTACAGCATCTGCATCAGGTCGTGGGCGAGGTTGAAGGTGGCGCCCTCGTACACCGCGAACTCGTCCCGCCACTCGACCGGGTCGACGATCCGCTCGAAGCGGATGCGGCTCTCGATGTCGTCGAGACCGAGGAGCTTCAGGCGCTCCAGCACCAGGGCCCGGTAGGTCGCGCGGGTGGCGGACCAGTCGATCCCCGCCTTCAGGTTCGGCACCGGCACGAGGACGTAGAGGGCGGTATGGCCGGGGGGCGCCATGCCGCCGTCGGTGTAGCCGGCATGCTGCACGTAGACCGAGGGCTGCATCGGCAGGATGCCGTCGGTGATCTCGCGGATGTTGCGCGCGTAGTCCTCGGCCAGGAGGATGGTGTGGTGACCGAGGGTCTCGGGCATCTTACCCTCGATGCCGAGGTACATCATGAAGGTCGAGCACGAGAGGCGCGCCTTCTCGATCTTCCGGTCGCGCCAACGCGGGCGGTGCACCTCGGGGACGAGATCCTGGATCACCTGCGCGAAGTCGCCGTTGATCACCACCGCGTCCGCGGCGATCCGCTCTCCGTCCACGATCACGCCGTCGGCGCGCTTGCCGTCGAAGGTGACGCGCTCGACCGAGGTCCCGAGCCGGATGTCGACGCCCATGCGTCGGCAGAGGCCGGCCATCGCCTCCGAGATCGCGCCGCACCCGCCGACCGGGTGGTAGACTCCGTGCTCGTATTCGAGGAACGACAGGATCGTGAACAGGCTCGGGCAGCGGAACGGCGACATGCCGAGGTACTTAGTCTGGAACGCGAAGGCGAGGCGGACCCGCGGATCCTTGAAGTAGCGCTGCAGGTCGCGGTCGACGCTGCGGCCGGGATGCAGGTGGGGCAGCGCCCGCAGCATCCCCGGGCTCGCCATGCTGCGGAGGGTGTGGAACGCCTGCTCCAGCACCGGCTTGAAGAACTTCAGCTTGACCCGGTTGTCGGCGAAGAACTGCTTGACGTTCTTAGCGTCGTCGGGCGCGATGCGGGCGATCTCGGCTTCGAGGCGGTCCATGTCGCCGGTGGCGCGGATCTCGCCGCCGGCCTCGAAAACGAGGTGGTACTGTGGATCGAGCCGCTCGAGCTTGACGTGATCCTCCAGCCGCTCGCCGCAACTGTCGAAGATGTCGGCCAGGATCTGTGGATAAAGGAAGAAGGTCGGGCCGATGTCGAACTTGTAGCCGCCGGGGGCCTCGACCGTCTTGGTGCGGCCGCCGACCTGCTGGTCCTTCTCGATCAGCGTGACCTGAAGGCCGGCGCGCGCCAGCAGCAGGGCCGTGGCGAGGCCGCCCGGCCCGGCACCGACGACGACGACCCGGCGCCCGGACAATGTCCGCAGGCCCTCCCGTGACTGAAGCAACGCGCCCGACTCCCAGACCAGAACCACCCGGCGGACGACCGGCTCCCGCCCGGTCCACCTGCTGTCAAGCTAGCTCGCCGCGGGGTCAAGGCAATGGGTGCGCATTGTCGCGCGCATCGCGCCCCCCGCCGGAGAGGCGATGCAGGGCGATCGCGCCGGCGGTGGCGACGTTGAGCGAGTCGAAGCCCGCCGCCATCGCGATGCGCAGGCCGCGCATCCGCGCCAGCACGTCGGCCGGCAACCCGGGGCCTTCCGTGCCGAGCAGCAGCAGCGTGCGGGCCGGCGCCGTCAGATCGGCGACGTCCTCTCGCCCGGACGGGCTGAGCGCCAGCGGCTCGAGGGCGAGGGCGCGGGCGGTCGTGAGCCAGTCGGCGCCGGGATCCAAGCGCGCGAAGGGCACGGTCAGGGCGGCGCCGGCCGAGACGCGGATCGCCTTGCGGTAGAGCGGATCGCAGGTGCCGGCGTCGAGCAGCACCGCATCGGCACCGAAGGCCGCGGCGTTGCGGAACAGGCCGCCGACGTTGTCGTGGTTGGTCAAGCCGGCCAGGCCGACGACCAGCGCCGGGGCGGGCGCCGGCGGGACGACCGCGTCCGCACGCGCGCCGTCGCCGCGGATGCCGACGGCGAGCACGCCGCGATGGATCGGGAACCCGGCCACCGCGCTCATCACCGCGCGGTCGGCGACGAAGACCGGCGGCGTGCCGGGGCCGGCCTCGATCGCGGCTGCGAGGCCGGCGACGCGCTCGGGCAGCAACAGGATCGATTCGGTGCGGAAGCGGGCCTGCGGCGACAGCATCAGCCGCAGCGTGACCTCGCCTTCGACGATGAAGCGACCGGCCCGCCCGACGAGGTCGCGCTCGCGCATCGCCGCATAGGGGGCGAGGCGCAGATCGGCCGGATCGGTGATCGGGATCGGCTGCACGGACCGCGCGTCGGCGCACATGCGGTCGGCGGCCTTAGGGTCCGGCTCCGCTCACGCCGGCGGACGGCCGCCCATGCGGATCGCCAGCGGGTCGGCCTCGGCCTTGGTCGGCACCTTCACCAGGGCCTCGCCGTCGAGCACGACCTCGCCGGCCACCGAGCAGGTGCACTTGAGGCGGGCGCGGCGCCGCTCGGGCACGAGCTCGGCTACCTCGACGGTCACGTCGACGGTGTCGCCGATGCGCACGGGCGCGCGGAAGTTCAGGGTCTGGCTGATGTAGACCGCGCCGGGGCCGGGGAGGCGGGTGCCGAGCACCGCCGAGATCAGCCCGGCGGTGTAGAGGCCGTGGGCGATGCGGGTGCCGAAGGGCGTGCGCGCCGCGAAGTGCTCGGACAGGTGGATCGGGTTGCGGTCGCCGGTGATCTCGGCGAAGCCGATCACGTCGGAGGAGGCGATCGTCTTCGACAGGGTCTCCGAGAGCCCGACTTCGAGGTCCTCGAAGTAGAGAACGCGCAATTCGGGCAACATCTGAGACTCCTCGTTCCGGCCGCACGGATTCGGTCCGGCCGCGGCCCCGCCTCGCACAGGTCGGGCGCCGAATCCAGCCGGGCGAAACGCCGAGGCCGGGTCGACAGCCCGCGCGCGGTGGGCGAAGAGGCGGCCCGGCCCGTCAACGGACACCGTCGCCCGCGTGGACTCCACCGCCTCCCCCCCGCTCCGCCCCGTCGTCGCGCGCGTCGCGGGGCTGAACCTCGGCTACTTCGGCATCGAGATCGCGGTCGCCCTGGCGATCGGCTCGGTGGCGTTGATCGCCGACAGCCTCGACTTCCTCGAGGACGCGGCGATCAACCTGCTGATCTTCGCCGGCCTCGGCTGGAGCGCAGTCAACCGCGCCCGCCTCGGCACGCTGATGGCCGGCATCCTGATGGTGCCGGCGCTCGCGACCGCCTACGCGGCCTACGAGAAGTTTTCGGACCTGAGCGCGCCGGCGCCGCTTCCGTTGACGCTCACCGGCCTCGGCGCGCTCGGCATCAACCTGACCTGCGCCTTGATGCTGTCGCGCCATCGCGACGGCGCCGGCAGCCTGACGCGGGCGGCCTGGCTGTCGGCCCGCAACGACGCCTACGCCAACCTGGCGATCATCGCGGCCGGGCTCGCCACCGCGCTGCAGCCCTCGCCCTGGCCCGACCTGATCGCCGCGGCCGGGATCGCCATCCTCAACGCGGACTCGGCCGGCGACATCCTTCGCGCGGCCTCCGCCGAGCGCCGCGCCGTGCACGAAGCAGGACCGCCCCCGTGAGGATCTTCCCGATCTCCGACCTCCATCTCGAGCGCCGCCGCCTCGATCTCATCGCCGCACCGAGCGGGGCGTTCGACGTGATGGTCTGCGCCGGCGATCTGTACGAGGGCCACCCCGAGCGCGGGCTCGCCGCCGTGCTGGCGCTGGCCGGCGGCCGACCGGTGGTGCTCGTGCCGGGCAATCACGAGCACTATGCGCCGACCGGCGACGCGCGAACCGCCCCCGAGCTCCTCGCCGCACTGGCAGGGGAGGTCGAGCGCCTGAATGGCGCCGGTGCCCGGATCCACCTGCTGCAGCACGGCGCCACGTGCGTCCTCGATGGGGTTCGCTTCGTCGGCGCGACCCTGTGGAGCGACTGGTCCCTGGCCGGGCGCTGGCTCGCGGCGGACGCGCCCGACCGGCCGGCCGACCCGGTGAGCTACGCGGCCGAGCGGATGACCGACCCGATCACCGGTTCGCGAGAGTACCGCGGCTCGATCCGCAAGGCCGACGGCACCGCCTGGCTTCCCGCCGACGCGATGGCGGCCCACGCCTCCGAGCGCCGCCGGCTGCTGGCGGCCCTGGCGCAGCCGTTCGACGGGCCGACGGTGGCGGTGACGCACCATCCCCCGAGCCCGCGTGCGGCCGACGCCTTCCGCGACGCCCCGGGGGTGCCGTGGTGGGTGCCGGCCTTCTACGCGACCACGGTGCTCGACGAGCTCGACGACGCCGCGCGGCCCGTCCTGTGGGTGTCCGGCCATTTCCATGCCGGGCACGACATGACGATCGGACGCTGCCGCTGGGTGGCGAACCCGGTCGAGGGCGCGACCTACGCGGCCGACCGCGTCGTCGCCGTGGCGTGAAGCTCGGCCCGGTCGACGCAAGGCGACGCCGCCGCGCCGCCCGGCGCGAAACCTCCTGCGCGGCTCGTGCGTAGGGCTGCCACGTCCTTCCCGCGGGAGAGCCCTTGCCGTGAACACCTTCCTCGCCGTCGTCCTCGTCTGCGCCAACGCGATCGCGCAGGAAGCCTGCACCGACGACAAGGCCCTGGAGGTGCGCAAGGTCCGCGTCGCGAACGAGCTCGGCTGCACCAACGGCTGGCAGGAGATCATCGCCCGCACGGACCTGCGCGAGGAGATCGGCAAGACCTCCTACCTCAAGACCGAGTGCCGCCGGGTGAAGAGCCCGCAGTGACCGCAGGGCGCCTCAGCATCCGGCCTTGAAGGCGATGGGGCCGGTGGCGAAGCGGATCTCGCCGCGCCCGTTCCGGATCTCGCCCCCGGCGTAATGGAGCGCGTCGTCGCGGTTGCGGAACAGGCCGCCGGCGATCCCGTGGCTCTCCAGCGCGACCCAGCAGCCGCCGGCATCCTGCCCGATGGTGAAGCTGAGAGCGGGCACGTCCGGGATGGCGGGCGGGCGGCCGGCGACGGCGGCGAGGGCGGATCGAAGGTTCGGCATGGTCTCACGCGGGGCTGGCGCGGCCCCTTGCCGGAACCGCACCGCCAAGATCGAGCCGCCCACGTAAGGAATCGAGCGTCACCGCCGCGCGATGCCATGAGCGTGTCGTGAGGATCGGCCTACTTCTCGTACTTGACGTAGGCGAAGCGTGCGTCCGTCGGCGTCCCTTCCAGGCCCTGGCCCTCGAGGCCCGGCTGCCAGGAGACGACCTCCTCGATCTTGCGCGCCAGCGCGAAGTCCTTATCGGTGATGCCCTTGGCGGCATGGTTCATCAGCCGCACCTCGACCCAGGCGTAGGAGGCGGTCAGGTCGGGGTGGTGCCACGCGGCCTCGGCGAGGTGGCCGACGGTGTTGATCACCATCAGCGTGCTCTTCCAGCTCGCGGTCTTGTAGGTGCGGCGAATCCACCCGTCCTCGTAGCGCCAGGCCGGGATCTCGGCGGCGATCCGAGTGGCGATGGTCTCGTCGTCCAGGGTGCCTTCGCGTGGCTCGGCCATGATCTCTCTTCCGATGTCGGTTGTCCCCTTCGAGCCTGCCCCGGCCACCGCTCCCGCGCAAGGCGGTTGTGGACGGGCCGCGTGCTGCGCCCTATGACCTTTCGGCAACGGCACCCTCGGCGTCGGAGCCTCACCGCTCCGGCCGGGGCGGGCCCAAGGCCGAACCGGCCGGCAAGACCTCCAGGGAGAAGGCGCCATGCTGTCACGGCGCGGATTGCTCGCCGCCGCGCTCGCCGGCCTGCCGGTGCTGTCGCATCCGGCGCTGGCGGCCCCGAGCGTGCGCCTCGGCAGCCTGCCGTTCGGCACGGTCGCGTGGGAAGCCGCGGTGATCAAGGCGCGCGGGCTCGACGCCGCCAACGGCTTCACCCTCGACCTCGTCAAGCTCGCCGGCAACGACGCGGCGCGGATCGCCTTCATGGGCGGCCAGGTGGACGTGATCGTCGGGGACCTGCTCTGGGCGGCCCGCCTCGGCAACGAGGGCCGGGCGATGCGCTACGTGCCGGCCTCGACCTCCGAGGGCGCCGTGATGGTGCCCGCCGCGAGCCCGGTGAAGACCCTCAAGGATCTCGAAGGCAAGCGCCTCGGCGTCGGCGGCGGGCCACTCGACAAGAACTGGCTGCTGCTCAAGGCCCAGGCGCAGGACGCGGCCGGCTTCGACATCGAGGCCAAGACCGAGATCGCCTACGGCGCACCGCCCCTGATCGCTTTGAAGCTCGAGCAGGGGTCGCTCGATGCCGCGCTCACCTACTGGACCTACTGCGCACGCCTCGAGGCCAAGGGCTTCCGCCGGCTGATCGGCGCCGACGACATGATGCGCGCGCTCGGCGCGAAGGGCGCGTTCGCGCTGATCGGATACCTGTTCGAGGCGCAGACCGTCGCCGAGAAGCCCGAGGCGATGGCCGGGTTCGTGCGCGCGGTGCGCGCGGCCAAGGACATGCTCGCGGCCGACCCCTCCGCCTGGGAGATCGTGCGCCCGCTGATGGCCGCCGACGACGACGCCATCTTCGAGGCCCTGAAGCGGGAATACCTTGCCGGCATCCCGCGCCGCCCGCTGGCTGAGGAGCGCAGCGACGGCGAGCGGCTGTTCTCGGTGATGTCGCGGCTCGGGGGCGAACGCCTCGTCGGCACCGGCACCGGCCTGCCGCCGGGCCTGTACTACGACGGGAAGACCGGTTGATCCGCGCAAGCGCCTCGAACCGCCGCGCCATCCTCACCCGTCTCGGCTCGATGCTGGTGCTGCTCGCCGCGTGGCAGGCTGCGGCACAAGCCGCGGGCTCGCGGATGCTGCCGACGCCGCTCACCGTGGCGGCCTTCATCGGCCGGGAATCGGCGCGCGGCGACCTGTGGACCAATGTCGGGATCACGCTGGCGCGGGTCGGCGTCTCGTTCGTGCTCGCGATGGTGCTCGGCGTGCTGCTCGGCGTCGCGCTCGGCCGCTCGAAGCGCCTGAACACCCTGCTCGACACGCCGCTGCTGGCGATGCTGAACACGCCCGCCCTGGTGATCACGGTGCTGGCCTACGTCTGGGTCGGCTTGAACGAGTCGGCCGCGATCCTGGCCGTGGTGCTGAACAAGCTGCCCAACGTCGCGGTCATCCTGCGGGAGGGCGCGCGCGACCTCGACCCGGGCCTTGAGGAGATGGCGCGGACCTACCGGTTCGACCGGCGCTCCTGGGTCGCCCACGTGCTGGTGCCCCAGCTGCAGCCCTACGTGGTGGCCGCGGCGCGCTCCGGCCTGTCGCTGGCCTGGAAGATCGTGCTGGTGATCGAGCTGCTCGGCCGCCCCAACGGCGTCGGCTTCGCGATCAACTACTACTTCGTCCAGAGCACCGACGTCGCCGCGATCCTCGGCTACAGCATCGTGTTCATGAGCGTGATGATCGCCATCGACATCCTCCTCCTGCAGCGGCTCGAAGCGCATGTCCGCCGCTGGCGATAAGATGTCCGCCGCCGTCGACGAGATGTCGGGTTCCGACGCGGTCCTCAGGGTCGCGATCGCGCGAAAGGTCTACCATCCGGCCTCGGCCGAGCCGGTGGAGGCGGTGCGCGACCTCGCCTTCGCGATCCGGCCGGGCGAGATCGCCTGCCTGATCGGGCCCTCGGGGGCCGGCAAGACCACGACGCTGCGGATCCTGCTCGGGCTCGACGCCGATTACGACGGCTCCATCGTGCCGGATCCGCGCGCCTCGGAGACCGGACCGGGCATGGTCTTCCAGGAGCCGCGCCTGCTGCCGTGGCGGACGGTGGAGCAGAACGTGCGCCTCGCGATGCCGCGGCCGCAGCGCGGGCGCGACCTCGACGGGCTGTTCGCGCATCTCGGGCTCGCCCCCTGGCGCGGCCGCTATCCGGGCGCGCTGTCGCTGGGGATGCAGCGCCGCGTGGCGCTGGCCCGCGCGCTCGCCAACGACCCGCGGCTCCTGGTGCTCGACGAGCCGTTCGTGTCGCTCGACGACGCGGCCGCCGCCTCGCTGCGCGGCCTCGTGGTCGACACCGTCGACCGGCTCGGCATGAGCGTGCTGATGGTGACCCACAACGTCGCCGAGGCGATCGCCGTCGCCGACCGGCTGCTGCTGCTCTCCCCGCGCCCGGCGAGCCTCGTCGCCACCATCCCGCTCGACCGGCCGCGGCCGCAGCGGGACCGCGCCTGGGCGGATGCGACGCGACAGGACTTGGCGCAGCGCTTCCCCGGCGTCATCGCGGAATAGCGTTCCTTCGAGCGAAAGGGCCGGCCTCACTCCACCTTGGCGTCGACGTCGAGCTTGTCGAGCACCGCACCCGGCGTGCGGGCCAGGCCGAAATCGGCGAAGCCGAGGCCGGCGGCGTTCTTTGCCTTCGCGGTCATCGTCAGGCGGCCGGGCTTCGTCACGAACTGGCCCAGCGCCGCGCCGATCGCCCGGGCGGCGGGCGAGTTCCCGAGCATCGCCGGCACGCCGAACTGGGTCGCGGCCACGTATTCCTGGCGCAGCTCCTCCGGCTTCAGGCTGAGGGCCTTCGCCTGGGCCGCGAGGAAGCGCTCGAACAGGCCGGTATTCTGGATCGTCAGGTCGAGGGCCTTGGCGGTCGCCGTCAGCATCAGCAGGCTCGCCGCCGGGATGTGCGAGGCGAACAGCTCCGGCCCGAGGCCGCCGATCGTCCCGGCGAGCCGCAGCGAGCCGATGTCGCGGCCCGACAGCGTCATCTCGCGCACCGCGACCTCGCGCTTGGCCTCGTCCCAGGCGGAATCGACCACGAGGTTGAGATCGAGATCGGCATAGCCGTAATCCGGCAGCGCGCCGAGCACCGGCATGCCGGCGACCATCGCCGCGGGGAACGTCAGGCCCGAAAGATCGAGGCGGCTCGCGGTCGGCACCCCGTCGCGCAGCGGCCCGAAGGTCAGGGCGCCGCTGCGCAGGGCGAGGTGGACCGGTGCCGCACCGGGGGCGGCGGGCGTGGCGAGGGGATCGCCGGACTTGGCGGTGGCCGGAGGCCTGGATGCGGTCCGGCCGGGCTCCTTGCCGACCGGGGCCGGGGCGCCCGGCATGTCGAGGCTCAGGTCCTGCAGCGCCAGGCCGCCGACCGCGGGGGTGAGGCGGCGCAGCTCCTCGTCGGTGACGGCGGTGTCCGGGTTGGCGAGGCGGCGCAGGGTCGCGATGGTCGGGGCGAGGGAGACGCCAGTGAGCGCCACACGCGCGAGCCGGGCCTTGAGGCCGCCCTGCGCGAACGCGATCGCCTCCAGGGTCGTGCCGCTCTCGGCGCCGGTGCCGCCGTGAGCCAGGCGCCCGACCTCGACCAGCATCGGCTCGCCGGCGCCGGTCCGGCTGATGGCGAGGCCGCGCAGCTCGAGGCTGCCGAACGCGACGGCGTCGGCCAGGTCGGCGGCGGTTCCCGCGAGCTTGCCGCGCTCGGCCGCCGTCATCTCCGGGTCGACGGCCTCGAGCTCGCGGGCGAGCCCGGCCATCGCGCCGTTCCAGCCGCCGGGGACCTGGCGTCCGCCGAAATCGCGGCCCTCGAGCCCGGCGATCCGAATCGTGACGCCCGAGGCTTCCGTGTAGGTCACGTCCGAGGCCTGGATCGCGGCGTAGATCCGCTGGACCGGCCCCTTGCCGTCGCCGGATTCCGACGAGAGCCGGACGAGCGCGGCGAGGTCGAGATCGCTGGCGACGATGCGGCCGTAGGTGCCCGACCCCGGGTGCGCGCCGGTGACGGAGACCCCGGCGCCGGCCATGGTCAGCTCGGCGATGCGGCCGGCGCGCACGTCGCGCGCCGCGACCTCGCGATAGGTCACGGTCTGCAGCGATCCGCCCGGGCCGGGATGTTCGGAGACGAGGACCGGGATCGAGATGCTCGCCGCCTCCAGGCGTGCGAGGCGGGGCGCCCAGGGCTCGGGCGAATCCGCCTTGAGGATCGCCGTCAGGTCGTCGCGCGAGAGACGCGTGCCGCTGACCGTGATCCGCGCCGCCTTGAACACCGTGTCGCCGAGCGGCAACGCGACGTCGACCAGCACGACGTCCTGGACCGCCGAGGCCGCCTCCTGCGCCGCCGCAGGCCGGCCCGTCGTCCCGACGCCGAGGACGAGACCGGCACAGAGGCAGAGGCGGGCCGCCCGGATCAGGCTGGCACGGACCGTTCGGTGACTGATCATCGTGTGCGGACCGCTGACGAATGTTCTATCCGAGGAGACGGCGCTGTCGTCCCGCATTTCGCCGCGCGAGGCAATCGGTGCGCCACGTCACGACCCACGCTTGTCGGCGCCTGTCGTTCCGGCACCACGATGCCGGCGACCGCAACCAGCCCCGACACCACCCTCGGGGCCGCACGGGACAGCGCCGCGCCCCTCGAAAGATCAGAGCGAGAACGAGGTGCCGCAGCCGCAGGACGAGGTCGCCTGCGGGTTCTCGATCTTGAAGGACTGCCCGATCAGGTCGTTCACGAAATCGATCGTGGATCCGGCCATGTACTCGAGCGACACCGGGTCGACGACCACGGTGGCGCCGTCGCGCTCGATCGTGACGTCCTGCGCCTCCTGGTCGCGGGTGATGTCGAAGGCGTAGGAGAAGCCGGAGCAGCCGCCGCCGTTCACGCTGACGCGAAGCAGCGCGCCCGGGGGCTCGGCACCCATGATCTCGTTGATGCGCTTGGCGGCGCGGGGGGTCAGGGTGATCTCGGCCATCGGGAGAGCCATCGGCGCTGTTGTCGGGTCCGGGCGCGGCGGGCGATTGCCCGGCGCGTGATCGATCCAAGATATGGGGTACGACGGCGCGCCGCAACGCGTGCCGCGTCGAACTGCGAGGGAACCATGCCGGCAGCACATCACGAACCGGGCGGGAGGCCGCGTGCGCGCCAACGGTGAGCGCTGGCGCGCGGCCTACGCCACCGACCCGGGCGCGACCCGCGGACGGCTGATCCCCGAGCCGGCCTCGCCGACGCGGAGCGATTTCCAGCGCGACCGCGACCGGGTGGTGCACTCGACCGCCTTCCGACGGCTGAAGCACAAGACCCAGGTCTTCGTGCATCACGAGGGCGACCATTACCGCACCCGGCTGACCCATACCCTCGAGGTCAGCCAGATCGCCCGGGCGCTCGCCCGCGCGCTGGGCCTCGACGAGGACCTGGCCGAGGCGCTCGCGCTCAGCCACGACCTCGGCCACACCTGCTTCGGCCATACCGGCGAGGACGCGCTCGATGCCTGCATGGCCGAGCATGGCGGCTTCGACCACAACGCGCAGGCGCTGCGCATCGTGACCCGGCTGGAGCGGCGCTACGCCGGCTTCGACGGGCTGAACCTCGCCTGGGAGACGCTGGAGGGCCTGGTCAAGCACAACGGCCCGCTGCTCGAGCCGGACGGTCGCCCGACCCCGCGCTACGCGCGCACGGGCATCGCGGCGGCGATCCTCGAATACGACGCGCTGCACCCCCTGGAACTGGCGCACCATGCCGGGCCGGAGGCGCAGGCGGCGGCGCTCGCCGACGACATCGCCTACGACAGCCACGACCTCGACGACGGCCTGCGCGCCGGATTGTTCGATCTCGCCGACCTCGAAGCGGTGCCGTTCCTGCGCGGATTGCTCGACGAGATCGCCGCCCTGCATCCCGGGCTGGAGGTGTCGCGCACCATCCACGAGCTCGCCCGGCGGGTGATCACGCGCTTCGTCGAGGACGTGATCGCGGAAAGCCGGCGCCGCCTGGCCGTGCTCGCACCGCGCGACGTCGCCGCGATCCGTAGGGCGCAGGCTCCGGTAATCGCGTTCTCGGAGGAGATCGCGGCCGCCGACGCCGACATCAAGCGCTTCCTCTACGCGCGGATGTACCGCCATCCGGAGGTGATGGCGGTGCGGGCGAAGGCGAACGCCATCGTCGCGGACCTGTTCTCGGCGTTCTCGGCCGATCCGACGCGGATGCCGGTGGAATGGAGCGAGGGCTTGTCCGGCGCACCGGCCGGCCGCATCGCCCGGCGCATCGCCGACTACATCGCCGGCATGACCGACACCTACGCGGTGCTCGCCCACCGGCGGCTCTACGCGTCGACGCCCGACCTCCACTGGAGCCCGCCGAGCCGCGGATTGCCCCTGACCGAGCCGTAGGGCAGGGCGCCGCGCCGGGGCGGACGCGACGGAGGAGCCGCCAAGCGCCCGCCGTCGCGTTCGTCACCCGGCCCGATCAGTAGCCCGCGCAGGTGCAGCCGCTGCCGCTGCCGTAGGATGCGGGCGCATAACCGCCATAGCCGCCATACCCGCCGCCGTAGGCGGGCGCGTAGCCGCCGTAGCCGTAACCACCGCCGTAGCCATATCCGCCGCCGTAGCCGTAGCTGCTGCCGTAATCGTACCCGCCGTAGCCGCCGGCCAGCGCGCCGGCGGCGAGCCCGACACCCAATCCGATCCCGGCGCCGGCGAGGCCGTAGCCGATCCCCCGGCCATAGCCGCCGGGGTAGCCGCCGTAACCGCCCCGGTATCCGGCAAGACCACCGCGGTATCCGCCGTAGCCGCCGCGCGCTCCGACGAAGCCGGCGCTGCGGAAACCGCCATGCCCGCCGTAGCCGCCGCCGTACGGGCGCGCTTCCGCGCCGGCGGGAAGCAGGATCAGGGCGGCACCGAGGGCCGTTCCCGCCAGGATGAGGGCCTTCATCACGTCATCTCCACCGAAACCGAGGGGCGCTTCGGCAGGATCGCCAGGCGCAACGGCCTCGATGGTAGGCGCTCCGGCACCGCCCGGCGGGCGTCAGTGTACGCACCCCGCCGGTTATCCCAGGTCGATCGCGCGATGACGCACCCGACGGTTGAGACCCGTTCGTGGAACAAGGCTGCATCCCATTGCCCGCCGGTCCGCAACCGAGGGCGATCCGCCATGTTGGGGCATACCGCACCGCACAAAAGGGATCGGCGCCCGCGCCTTCGCCCCCGTGCCAACGGAGCCCATGCATGGTCTCGCTGCCGATTCTCGCCCTCGCCGTCGCCTCCTTCGGGATCGGCACCACGGAATTCGTGATCATGGGCCTGCTGCCGGAGGTGGCGCAGAGCTTCGGCGTCACCATCCCGCAGGCCGGCTACCTGGTCTCGGGCTACGCGATGGGCGTGGTGATCGGCGCGCCGCTGGTCGCCATCGCCACCGCCAGCCTGCCGCGCAAGACCGCGCTGCTCGCGCTGATGGCGGTGTTCCTGGCCGGCAACGTCGCCTGCGCCGTCGCGCCCACCTACGCGACGCTGATGCTCGCCCGCATCGCCACCGCCTTCGCCCACGGCGCCTTCTTCGGCATCGGCGCGATCGTGGCGCGCGATCTCGTCCCGCGGGAGAAGCGGACCCAGGCGGTGTCGCTGATGTTCGCCGGGCTGACGCTGGCCAACGTGCTCGGCGTGCCGCTCGGCACCGCGCTGGGGCAGGCGGCGGGCTGGCGCGCCACCTTCTGGGCGGTGGTGGCGATCGGCGTCGCGGCGGGCCTGGCGATCCAGCTGTTCGTGCCGGCCGGGCTCCCCGGCTCGCGCGGCGGGCTGGCCCGGGAGTTCCGGGCGCTCGGGCGCTGGCCGGTGCTGCGGCCGATGCTGGTCTCGACCCTGTCCTCGGTGAGCTTCTTCACGGTGTTCACCTACATCACGCCGCTCCTGATGGGGGTGACCGGGCTCAGCGCCCGCGGCGTCACCGGCGCGCTGTTCGTCGCCGGCATCGGCCTCACCGCCGGCAACCTGATCGGCGGCCGCCTCGCCGACGGGAATCTCACCGCCACGGTGATCGGCAGCTTCCTCGGCCTCATCGCCGTCCTCGCCCTGCTGGCGGGCGTCGCCCGCTTCGAGATCGCGATGCTGACGGCGCTGGTGGTCTGGAGCGGGCTCGCCTTCGCCCTGGTCTCGCCGTTGCAGATCTGGGTGGTGGAGGCGGCCAGCGACGCCCCGAACCTCGCCTCCACCCTGAACCAGGGCGCGTTCAACCTCGGCAACGCCACCGGCGCCTGGCTCGGCGGCGTCGCGCTGACCGCGGGCGTCGGCTACGGCCAGCTGCCGCTGATCGCGGCCGCGGTGTCGGCCCTCGGGCTCGGCCTCGCGCTGTCGGCGATGTCGGGGCCGACGCGCTCGGTCCTGCCGGCGCCGGTCCACCCCGGCTGATCGCGCCGCGGGGACGCTATCGCTCTGGTTGCAGGATACTGCCGCTCACGCATGCGACGACGCCGAACCGTTAATATTTGGCTACACACATGCGCCCGATGCATGCGCGAAGTGCA
Organism: Methylobacterium sp. E-025; assembly: GCF_022829705.1. Lineage (NCBI taxonomy): Bacteria > Pseudomonadati > Pseudomonadota > Alphaproteobacteria > Hyphomicrobiales > Methylobacteriaceae > Methylobacterium > Methylobacterium sp. E-025. The sequence goes on along the minus strand of NZ_JAKSYR010000034.1, from coordinate 90,472 downwards.
ACCTTGTCCATTGTTGCAGCGCACCATGATCGGCATCTTCGGAGCGAACGGACGGCCCTGCGGCCGTCGCCCCACGGAGAACGATCCATGACCCAGCCTGCCCCGAAGCCCGGCCTGTTCTCGCAGATGCTCCGCCTCTGGCTCGAGCACAACCAGCGCATGCTCGACATGCGGATGGGCCCGTTCTGAGCCTGCGATACGAACCGCCCGGTCCCTGAAAAGCCGGTCCCGCGCATGCGCCGGGCCGGCTTTTTCATGTCCTCGATCCGGCGTCAGCTTCGTGCCAGGTCGCCGAGCAGGCTCGCGGCGACGGTGGCCTTCGAGACCGTCAGCCCCGAGGCCGCGATGGCGTCGACCGCGCTGCGGATGCGGGCCAGCGACGGGCCGCGGGCCTTGCCCCAGGCGGCGACCGCCTCCGGGCCGGCGCCGATGTCGCCGACGACCTCGGCGGTGAGCTGCCGGTGCGCGGACGAGATGCCGGCCACCGCCCGCTCGAGCGCGACGCGGTCGAAGGTGTCGGAGACCGGCGCCGCGCGAGCGGCTTCGGCGAGCGCGTCGAGGGAGAATTCCCGCTCCAGCGCGAAGTGCGTCGCCGCGATCTCCGCGACCGGCCGCCCGCTGGTGCCGGCGACGCGGACGATGTCCGGCGCCGAGGTCAGCGCCCGCAGCGAGGCGAGGCGGAGTGCCGGCTCCGCATCCATGCCCTGCCCGACGAGGTCGGCGCGCCGCCGCTCGATCGCCGCGTTCGCCTCCGTGCCGAGGACGCCGGGGAGGGACGCGAGCACCGCGGCGATCCCGTCGCGATAGCGCGCCACCAGGGGCGCGATGCCGCCGGCGAGGTCGAGGTTGCGGATGAACCAGACGATGCGGTTGACCAGCAGGTCCTGCACCTCGGCGTAAAGGCCGATCTGGGCCTGCCCGCCGATCCGCCCGGCCAGCCCGTCGATGGCCGCGTTCAGCTCCATCAGGCCGAAGGCGTCGCGGGTCACGGCGTAGGCCTTGGCGATGGTGGCGGCGTCCGCCCCGGTCTCGTCGGTGAGCCGCGTGACGAGCGAGATGCCGCCGCGGTTGACGATGATGTTCGACAACGCCGTCGCGATGATCTCGCGGCGCAGACGGTGCCCCCTCACCGCATCGGGGAAGCGCTCGCGCAGGGCCTTGGGGAAGTAGCGCTGCAGCTCGCGGTCGAAGTACGGGTCGTCCGGCACCGGGCTCGCCAGCACCGCGTCGTAGAGCGAGAGCTTGGCGTAGGCGAGCAGCACCGCGTATTCCGGCCGCGTCAGGCCCTCGCCGCGGCGCATGCGCTCGGTCAGCGTCGCGTCGTCGGGCAGGTACTCGACCGCGCGGTCGAGGCGGCCTTCCGCCTCCAGCGCCTGCATCGTCCGCATCGCGAAGCCGGCCTCGCCGAGGCCGCGGTGCTGGGCGAGCGAGAGCGCCAGCGTCTGCAGCTCGTTGTTGCGCAGCACGAGGTGGGCGACCTCGTCGGTCATCGCGACGAGGAGCGCGTTGCGGGCTTCCGCATCGAGGCGGCCGTCGCGCTCCGGGATCATCAGCGCGATCTTGATGTTCACCTCGACGTCCGAGGTGTTGACGCCGGCCGAGTTGTCGATCGCATCGGTGTTGAGCCGGACGCCGGCCCGCGCCGCCTCGATGCGCCCGCGCTGGGTCAGCCCGAGGTTGGCGCCTTCGCCCACCGCCTTGGCGCGGATCTCCGGGCCGGTGATGCGCACGGCGTCGTTGGCCCGGTCGCCGGCCTCCTCCTCGGTCTCGGTGGTGGCGCGGACGTAGGTGCCGATGCCGCCGAACCAGAGCAGGTCGACGGGCGCCTTGAGGATCGCCTGCATCAGCTCGGCGGGCGAGGCGGAGGCGCGCTCGAACCCGAGCACGGCCCGGATCTCGGCCGAGAGCGGGATCGCCTTGAGCGCGCGCGAGAAGACGCCGCCGCCGGCCGAGATCAGGCTTTTGTCGTAGTCGGCCCAGCTCGACCGGCCGAGGTCGAACAGGCGTTTGCGCTCGGCAAAGCTCGCCGCCATGTCGGGCGTCGGATCGAGGAAGATGTCGCGGTGGTCGAAGGCCGCCACCAGCTTCAGGGTGCGCGAGAGCAGCATGCCGTTGCCGAACACGTCGCCCGACATGTCGCCGACGCCGACCACCGCCACCGGATCAGCCTGCGTGTCGACGTCGATCTCGCGGAAGTGGCGCTTCACCGCCTCCCAGGCGCCGCGGGCGGTGATGCCCATGCCCTTGTGGTCGTAGCCCTGGCTGCCGCCGGAGGCGAAGGCGTCGCCGAGCCAGTGCCCGCGCTCCAGCGAGAGCGCGTTGGCGATGTCGGAGAAGGTCGCGGTGCCCTTGTCGGCGGCGACCACGAGGTAGGCGTCGTCGGGGTCGTGCCGCACGGTGTCGGCCGGCGGCGCGATGCCCTCGGCGACGAAGTTGTCGGTGAGCTCCAAGAGGGTGCGGATGAAGATGCGGTAGCTCTCGGTGCCCTCCGCCAGCCATGCGGCGCGATCCGAGGCCGGCGGCAGGCGCTTGGGAAAGAACCCGCCCTTGGCGCCCACCGGCACGATCACCGCGTTCTTGACCTGCTGCGCCTTCACCAACCCCAGAATTTCGGTGCGGAAATCCTCCGGCCGGTCGGACCACCGCAGGCCGCCGCGCGCGACGTAGCCGTAGCGCAGGTGCAGCCCTTCCACGCGGGGCGAATAGACGAAGATCTCGAAGAACGGCCGCGGCAGCGGCATGCCCGACACCTTGGCGCAGGCGAACTTGAAGGCGATCGTCTCGCGCGGGGTGCCGTCGGCGGCCTTCTGGAAGAAGTTGGTGCGGACCGCGGCCTCCACGAGGTTGACGAAGCGGCGCAGGATCCGGTCCTCGTCGAGGCTGGTCACGTCGGCGAGCGCCGCCTCGATGCCCTCGCGAACCGCCGCCTCGGCGGCCCCGCGGTCGCCCCCGGCGGCCGGGTCGAACCGGGCGTGGAACAGCGCGACGAGCTGGCGGGCGATGCCGGGATGCTGGCTCAGGGTCGCGGCGAGGTAGTCCTGGCCGTAGCGCACGCGGAGCTGGCGCAGGTAGCGGCCGAGGCCGCGCAGCAGCGCCACGTCGCGCCAGGCGAGGCCGGCCTCCAGCACGAGGCGGTTGTAGCCGTCGGATTCGGCCTGGTCCGCGGCGATGGCGAGCATCGCCGCCTCCAGCGGCGCCTCGAGCGGGCCGATCTCGATGGCCGCACCGGTGGCGCGCTCCAGCAGCATGTCGTGCAGCCAGACCTTGGTGTCGCTCCCCGCCGGCAGCACGCTGTAGGTCCGCTCGTTGATCACCCGGAAGCCGAGGTTCTCCAGGCCGGGCACCCGGTCGGACAGCGGCAGCGACGCCCCGCGCGAGAACACCTTCAGGCGCACCTGCGCCGCCGGGTCGGTGTCGCGGCGGTCGATCGCGACGGCGCGCGGGCGGTCCTCGGACAGGGATTCGAGGATGGCGATGTCGGCGATGGCGACCTCGGCGGAGAAGTTCTCGCGGTAGGCCGCGGAAAAGCCCTCGCCGTAGCGGGCGGCCAGCGCCCGCGCCTCGGATCCGCCCATGGCCTCCGTGAGCGCGGCGCGCAGCGCGTCGCCCCAGGTCCGCACCAGGGCGGCGATGCCGGCCTCCAGCACCGAGGGGTCGCGCTCCGGCGCGCCGGCTTCGGAGAACCCGACGATGTAGTGGATCCGGGCCAGCGGCCCGTCGGGCAGGTCGGGATAGGTCGCCGAGAGCCGGCCGCCGTATTCCTGGGCGAAATAGGCGCCGATGCGGGCGCGCACGATCGAGTCGTAGCGGTCCTTCGGCACGTAGACGAGGAGCGAGACGAAGCGCCCGAACCGGTCGGTCCGCGACAGCACGCGGACGCGCGGCCGGTCGGCGAGGTTGGCGATGGCGAGGGTGAAGCGGAACAGCCGGTCCACGTCGATCTGGAACAGGTCGTCGCGCGGGTAGGTCTCCAGCACGGCGAGGAGCGCCCGCCCGGCATGGCTCGTCGGGTCGAGGCCGGCCTTCTCGACCACGGCCGCGACCTTGCCGCGGAGATAGGGCACCTCGCGGGCGAGCGCGGTGTAGGCCGCGGCGGTGAACAGCCCGACGATGCGGACCTCGCCGGTGAGCTTACCCGTCGCGGAGAACAGCTTGACCGCGACGTAGTCGAGATGCGCCGCGCGGTGGACGCGGGCCTTGAGGCTCGCCTTGGTGATGATCAGCGCGTGCGGCTCCTCGAGGAACGCGACGATCTCCGGCGTCATGTCCACGAGCGCCCGCCCGCGGCGCAGCACGGCGAGGCCCGGATCGCGCAGGATGCCGAGGCTTTCGGCCTCGGCCGCCCGCTCGCCGGGCAGCGCGTGCTCGCGCATGCCGAGCAGCGTGAAGTGGCCGTCGCGCAGCCATTCGAGGAAGGCGCGCGCCTCGGCGACCTCGCCCTCGGGCAGCGGCGGGGGATTGCGGCCGTAGCCCTCGGCGAGCGCGCCGAGCCGGGCCAGCATCGCGTCGTGGTCGTCGGTGACCAGGGCAACATCGCGAAAGACCTGCGCGAGGCCGGCTTCGAGGCGTTCGCGCGCCTCGCCGGCATCGAGCCGGTCGAGGTGGATGTGGATGAAGCTCTCGCGCAGCAGGGCGCCGTGGGCGTCCGCCGTGGTCTCCCCGACGACGCGGACGAGCGCCCCGTCGGCGTCCCGCTCGACGCCGAGGATCGGGTGGGCGACGAGGTGGGGCGTCAGGCCCTGCTCGGTCAGCTCCGCCAGGGTCGAGTCGAGCAGGTAGGGGCGGTTGTCGTTGACGACCTCGACGACGGTCAGCTCGCGGGTGCGCCCGGGGCCGGGCACGGCGACGTCGACGAGCCGCAGGTTCGCCGCCGAACCCGTGGCGCGCGGCACCGCGAGATGCGCACGCGCGGCGATCGCGAGGTCGGCCAGCGCCTCGGCCGGGTAGGGCGCCAGGTCCTCCGGCGGCACCCGGCCGAACAGGTCGCGAACGAAGCCGCCCGGTCCGCCGCGGCCGCCCACGATCGATGCCGCCGCCTCGATCAGATCGGTGCGGGCGGATTTCGCCTCGCTCGTCGCCAGGGCGGTGGCCGATTCCAGCGCCGATTCGGTTTCCAGCACCATGGGCGGGGACCCTCCGGACCGGCACCGACGCCGGTCCCGCCCCGGACGTTAGGGGAGGGCCCATGGCGAGTCGATGACGCTCGCCGCTCGCAGGCCCGCGCCGGGTGACAGGCGGGCCGTGACGACCGGCGTTTCCGGAAGGGGCCCCGCTGCCGTCCGGCGTTGCTTCTGCACGCACCGTACCGGTTTCCACCGGTCGCGCTCGAAAACGGGAACCGCGCCGGGACTCGCCGGTTGACGCCATATTGGAGCTGTTCTAATTAAGAACTGCAGACGGACGACGGGGCCGGCGACGGTTCCGACAGCCCGCGACAGACGCCCGAACCGGAGAAACCCGATGACCTCGACCAACGCCTCCTGCAACAGCTGCCGCTTCTTCGACGACCACAAGACCAACGGCGCCTCCGCCGTCGGCGATCAGGGCCTGTGCCGCTTCAACCCGCCGGTGAGCCAGCCGGCTCCCGAGTCCAAGGGCCTGTGGCCGGTGGTGGCCTCGCAGGATTGGTGCGGCCACTTCACCGCCGAGATGACCGCGGCCGAGTGATCCCCGCGCGGTCCCGAAGGGATCGCCGAACGATCGACCGCAGGGGCCGGCGCCGTCGCGCCGGCCCCTTTTTTGCGTGAGCGGATCGATGACGCCTGACCTGCGCCCGGCCGTCGACGCCGACATCGCCGCGATCGCCCGGATCTACGCCGACGCGGTGACGAACGGCACCGCGAGCTTCGAGACCGAGCCGCCGACTTTGGCCGAAATGGCGCGGCGGCGGATGGCGCTCGTCGCGGACGGCTATCCCTACTTCGTCGCCGAGCGCGACGGCGCGGTCTGCGGATACGCCTATGCCGGCCCCTATCGCGTGCGGGCGGCCTATCGCTCGACGGTGGAGGATTCGGTCTACGTCGCCGAGGCCGCGCCCTGCTGGCGGCGCTCATCGCGGCCTGCGAGGCGATCGACGCGCGGGTGATGGTGGCGGTGATCACCGATCCGGGCTCGGAGGCGTCGGTGGCGCTGCATGCGGGCCTGGGCTTCGCGCATGCCGGCGTCCTCGAGAACGTCGGCCACAAGCACGGGCGCTGGCTCGGCACGGTGCTGATGCAGCGCCGGCTCGGGCCCGGGCCGGACGCGGCCCCGTCGCGGACGTGAGCGCGGGGGACGCCGGCCCGCACGCTCAATCCAATCGGTAGCGCACCGGCTCCATCGCGGGCGGAAGCGGCTCGCCGAGGGCGTCGAGCACCGTGCGCTCGGCCGTGCGCAGCATCGCATCGAGGGGCAGGTCGTTCGCCTCCAGGCCGAAGGGCTCTTCCAGCTCGTCGCCCAGCGCATCGAGGCCGAAGAAGGTGTAGGCCACCAGCATGGTCGCGACCGGCGTCGCCCAGCCGAGCGAGGCCGACAGCCCGAACGGCAGCAACAGGCAGTAGAGCCACGCCGTGCGGTAGAGCAGCAGGGTGTAGGCGAAGGGCAGGGGCGTGCCGTGGATCCGCTCGCAGGCGGTGTGGATCGCCGACAGGTCCGAGACCTTGCGCTCGAGGACGCCGAACAGCACGTCGGTGAGATGCCCGTCGCGATAGGCCCCTGCGAGGTCGCGGGTCAGGCCGGCGAGCACCGCATCGGTCGGGCTCGGGCAGGAGCGCAGGCGCGCGACCTCGCCCGGCGGCAGCCAGGGCGCGACGGCGGCCGCCTCGTCGAGGCCGCGCAGCCGCGCGTGCAGGCCGTGGCCGAAGCCCGCGAGCCGGCGCAGGCCGGTGCGGCGGACCGCATCGTGCTCGGGGCCGGGCAGGAGGGCGACCAGGGTCCGGCTCAAGCCGCGCATCTCGACGATCAGCGCGCCCCACGCCTTCCGGGCCTCCCACCAGCGCTCGTAGCAGGCGTTGTTGCGGAAGCTGAGGAAGATCGAGAGCGCCAGCCCGATCAGGGTGAACGGGCCGATCCCGGCCGTCACCGGAAACCGTTCCGGAACGCGCTGCTCGACCGCGACCACCAGCGCGGCGAAGGCCGTCAGCCCGAGGACCTTCAGCGCCACCCGCGGCAGGATCGAGCCGCGCAGGGTGAACAGGATGGCGAAGAGGTTGGGACGGGGGCGAACGATCATGGATGGCAGGCTTAGCCGAAGCGGGTCGCTCCCGTCATCGGCCGTGCGGCACGGCGCGCCGAGGCACGGCCATGATCCCGTCATGTTCCGAGCGGATGGCGGGGCCCAGAGATTGGGCACGCGGGCGGGGCGAAGGCCACGGCGCGGGCGCGCGGAAGGAGTAGTGGGTATGACGGTTCGACGGATCGGCGCGGGAATCGGCGCCTGGGCCGGGCGTGCGATGGCGCTGGCCATGCTCTCGGGCATCGCGCACGCGGCGACGCCCGCGGACCCGAGCGGCACGTGGCTCACCGAGGACGGGCGTGCCCGCATCCGGGTGGAGAAGTGCGGCCCGAGCAACAAGAGCCTGTGCGGCTACGTCGTGTGGCTGAAGGTGCCGCTCAACGACAAGGGCCAGCCGCGGGTCGACTTCAAGAACCCCGACGCGAGCAAGCAGACGCGCGCATCGCTGGGCCACCAGCTCATCATGGGGCTGAAGCCGAACGCCGACGCCCATTACGAGGGCAAGATCTACAATTCCGAGGACGGCAAGTCCTACGACGTGACGATCTGGTCCGACACCCCGGAGGAGCTGACCGTCCGCGGCTGCCTGATCGCCTTCCTGTGCAAGTCGCAGACCTGGAACCGCGTGACCGACGTGGTCGCCGGCCAGATGACCGGGCCGACGAACGGTCCGGGAGGCCCGCGCACCGATCCGGAATACATGGCCGCCAAGCCGGCCGCGACCGGCTCGACCGCCGCCAAGCCCGCGGCGGCGAAGCCCGGCGCGAAGCCGGCCCCGGCTCCGGCCGCCGGCACGCCGCCCGCGGCCGCGCCCGCCGACGAATAGGCGCCGCAGAACGAAGGCGCTGTCGACCACGAGAGCGTCTCCCGTGATCCCTGGATCACGGGAGACGCTCTGTTTCGTCGTGTGGTCGCGTTATCCTCACGCGCGTGGGCATCCGCCTCGCCCGAGAATGCTCCACCGCGCCCCGATCCCGTGTCAATCGGTCAGCGCGGCGTAGGTCAGCACCCGCAGCTCCTTTCGGATCGGCAGGGCCGAGGACGGGACGAGCTGCGTCAGCAGCACCACCGCGAGCTCCTCGGCCGGGTCGACCCAGAACGCGGTCGAGGCCATGCCGCCCCAGGCGACCTCGCCCGGCGTGCCGACGATCTGGGCTTTGGCCGGATCGAGCATCACCGAGAAGCCGAGCCCGAAGCCGATGCCGTGATAGGACGATTCCGCGAAGCGCGGCGTGCCGATCGCGGCGAGGTCGCCGGGCAGGTGGTTCATCGTCATCAGCTCGACCGTCTTGCGCCCGAGCAGGCGCGCGCCGTCGAGCTCGCCCTTGTTCAGGATGAACCGGCAGAAGCGCAGGTAGTCGGAGGCCGTCGAGACGAGGCCGCCCCCGCCGCCGGCGATCGCCGGAGGCTTGGCGAAATGGGTCTCGACCGCGTCGTCGTAGAGCGTCAGCGTGCGGGTGCGATCGTAGACGTAGTTCGCGGCGAACCGCCCCATGTTCTCGGGTCTCACGAAGAAATCGGTATCGATCATGCCGAGCGGCGCGAGCACGGCGTCCCGCAGGTAATCCGCGAAGTCGCGCCCCGAGACGACGGCCACGAGGTGGCCGAGCACGTCCGTCGAGACGCTGTAGTTCCACGCCTCGCCGGGCTGCGACAGGAGCGGGAGCCGGGCCACGGTCGCAACCACCTCGGCGAGGCTCGCATCCGGGCGCAGGAAGTCGGCGCCCTGCTGGCGGTAGAGCGCATCGACCAGGGTCGATTCCATGAAGCCGTAGGTCAGGCCGCCGGTATGGGTGAGCAGGTCGCGGATGGTGATCGGGCGGCGGGCCGGCTCGGTCTCGAGCTTGGCGCGGTTGCCGCCGGTCGCGACCCGCATCTCGGAAAACTCCGGCAGGAAGCGCGCGACCGGGTCGTCGAGCTGGAACCGGCCCTCCTCGTAGAGCTGCATCACCGCGACCGAGGTCAGCGGCTTGGTCATCGAGTAGATCCGCGTCACCGTGTCGGTGGTGAACGGCGTCCTGCGGGCGAGGTCGGCGAGGCCGTGGGCGCGCTGGAACACCGTGTGCCCGCGCCGCGCCACGCTCACCGACAACCCGGCGAGCTTGCCCTCCGCGACGAGGCTGCGCATCCAGCCGTCGATCCGTTCCAGGCGTCCCGGGTCGATGCCGACGTCCTGCGGCCTTCCGTCGATCGCATCGCTCATGCCGTGCTCCTTGTTCCCGGCGCCCGATGTAGCGGTCCTGGGGCGGCGGGACAGCTCCCGAGGCTCACCAGCCCATCGTTCCGGGCCCGCCCTTGAACGGGCCGACGATGCCGGGGGTGATCCAGCCGCCGTAGAAGCCGCCCGGCTGCGGCTCCGCGCGGACGCCGCCGACGGTGCAGGCCTCCATCGGGCCGGCATAGAAGGCGACGTAGCCGGCGATGGCTCGGAAATCCGGCGTCGGATCGGGATAGGCCCAAGCGGCACCGGGAACAGCCGCGCCGGGAATCGCTGCGCCGCCCGCCGTCACGTCGAACAGCACCGCGCGGCCCTTCCATTCGCAGATCCCGGCCCGGTGCGCCGGCCCGAGCACGCCCTCGGCGACGTCGGCGGGCGGGAAGTAGTAGGTCGGCGGATGGCTGGTCTCGAGCACGCGGAACCCGGCCCGCGTCTCGGCGATGGTGCGGCCGCCGAGGACGACCTTCAGCGTCGCGGCGACCGGCTCCAGCCGGGGCGGGCGCGGATAGGCCCACACGCTCTCCTCGCCGGGCTTCGTCGGGGATGGGGTCGGATGCATCGCGTCGTCCTCGGTTCGTCTCGTCCGAAACATAGGGCGCCGCGAAGATGCGTTTGCCGAAAACGCGCGGCGTGCTAGCCCCGACCCGACAGCCCGGAGCGCCGCCGTTGGACACGCCCATCGCCCTCTTCCTGGATTTCGACGGCACCCTGGTCGAGATCGCGCCGCGGCCGGACCTCGTCCGGGTCGAGCCCGGGCTGGTGCCGATGCTCCAGGCGCTGCACGCCCGGCTCGACGGGGCGCTGGCGATCGTGACCGGGCGCCCGGTCTCGGTGATCGACGACTTCCTCGCACCCGCCGCCTTCGACGTCGCCGGGCTGCACGGGGTCGAGCGCCGGGTCGACGGCGTCCTCACCGGCGGCAGCCCGGACGACCATCCGGAGCTGCGTGCGCGGATGCCTCGGCTCCGGGCCCTGGTCGCCGACCTCGACGCGGTGCTGATCGAGGACAAGGGCGCCTCGGTCGCCGTGCACTGGCGCCTGGCGAACCCGGCCGATGCCGAGCGGGCGGAGGCCGCGGTCACGGCGATCGCCACCGAGCTGTCGGGCCGGTACCGGCTCCAGCTCGGGAAGGCGGTCGGCGAGATCGTGCCGGCCTCGGCCACCAAGGCGCACGCGATCCGCGCCTTCCTCGAGCACGCTCCCTATGCCGGCCGCCGCGCGGTGTTCCTCGGCGACGACCGCACCGACGAGATCGCGTTCGCCAGCGTCGCGGCGTATGGCGGCCTCGGCATCCGCATCGGGCCCGGCGAGACCGCGGCCGCGCGGCGCCTGGCCGACCCGAACGCGGTGCACGCCTTGCTTGGCAGCTGGGCGGCGGGCGGGATCATCGACCCGGACACGCTGCCGGCGGCCTGAGCCGCGCCGGCGGCTCCATCGGACAGACAGCGACGCGTCGGCCGGGACGGCCCGCGTCGATCGGGAAAGGGTACCGCATGTTCGCGTTTCCGGTCCTCGTCGGCGATATCGGCGGCACCAACGCCCGGTTCGCGGTGGTCGATTCCAAGGGCGCCGCGCCGCGCCCGCTCTCGCACGAGGAGACGGCGCGCCACCCCGACCCGTCGAGCGCCATCCGCGCGGCGCTGGCCAAGCAGGGCGATGAAGGCGGAAAGCCGCCGCGCTCGGCGATCCTGGCCATCGCCGGCCGGGTCGACGGCCCGAAGGTGCAGCTCACCAATGCCCACTGGGTGATCGAGGGCGCGAAGATCGGCGCCGATTTCGACCTCGATTCGTCCGTCGTCGTGAACGATTACGTCCCGGTCGCCGCCGGCGCCGCCGGCATCGCGCCGCACGACCTGACCCCGATCGGGCCGACCGGGCACGCGCCCGGGGGCGCCCGCGTCGTGCTCGGGCCCGGCACCGGCTTCGGCGCCGCGGCCCTGGTGCCGTATTCGGATCGCCTCGCGATCGTCTCGACCGAGGCGGGCCACACCGATATCGGCCCCGCCGACGCGTTCGAGGAGAAGGTCTGGCACGCGCTGGAGCGCGTCGAGGACCGGATCACCGTCGAGACCGTGCTCTCCGGCCCCGGCCTCGCCCGCCTGCACGCCGCGGTGCGCCACGTCCGGACAGGCGAGCCGCCGGAGAAGATCGAGCCGGCGGCGGTGACCCAGGCCGGGCTCGACGCCTCCGACCCGCATGCCGCCGAGGCGCTGGAGCTGTTCGGTCGCGTGCTCGGCCGCGTCTGCGGCGACCTCGCCCTGACGTTCCTGGCCACCGGCGGCGTCTATATCGGCGGCGGCATCGCCCCGCGGATCGTCAAGCTGCTGCAGCAGGGCGGCTTCCGCGCTTCCTTCGAGCGGAAGGCGCCGTTCGCCGCGATGATGCGGGCGATCCCGACCAGCGTCATCACGGTCCACGACCCTGCCTTCACCGGGCTCGCGGCCCTGGCGAGCGAGGGCGAGACCTTCGTCTATCACGGGCAGGTTTGGCGCCGGGGGGCGTGATCTCAACGCCGCCCGGCCAGATCATGGCGCGCGGGACGAGCCGTCACGCCGCCGCGAGCGGCTTCGAAACGTCCTCCAGGGACCGCCCCTCGGCCGCCGTGCCGAAGAGGCCGCCGACGATCGAGGCCACCGCCATCAGCGCGGCGCCGACGAGGTAGCCGCCGAAGACCGCGTCGCGGGAGCCGGTCTCGACGAGCGAGCCGAACAGCAGCGGCCCAGACACGCCGCCGATGCCGGTGCCGATCGCGTAGAAGCCGGCGATGGCCAGCGCCCGGATCTCCAGCGGGAAGGTCTCGGCCACCGTGAGGTAGGCGGCGCTCGCGGCGGCGGAGGCGAAGAAGAACACCACCATCCACACGCCGGTCTGCGCCCAGGCGCCGAACACCTCGATCTTGAACAGGTACCCCGCGCCTGCGAGCAGCAGCGCGGAGATGCCGTAGGTGAAGGCGATCATCGGGCGGCGGCCGACCGTGTCGAACAGGCGCCCCAGCAGCACCGGCCCGAGGAAGGAGCCGAGCGCGAACGGCAGCAGGTACCAGCCGACGCTGCCGCCGGGCACGCCGTAGAAGCGCTCCAGCACCAGGGCGTAGGTGAAGAACAGCGCGTTGTAGAAGAACGCCTGCGCGATCATCAGCGACAGCCCGACGAACGTCTGCCGGCGCGAGGTGCCGAACATCGTCCCGAACACCTCCGAGAGCGGCGTGTGGCTGCGGGTGCGCAGCTTCATGCGCTTGCCCGCGTCGACCGGCGGCAGGGTGTGGCCCTCGTCGGTGAAGCGCTTCTCGATGCCGGTGACGACCCGGTCGGCTTCCGCCGTGTAGCCGTGCGTCGCGAGCCAGCGCGGGCTCTCGGGGATCCAGGTGCGCAGCAGCAGGATCACGAGGCCGATGGCGCCGCCGGTGAAGAACGCGACGCGCCAGCCCCAGGCCGGGTCGATCACCTCGGGCTTCAGCAGGACGATCGACAGGAAGGAGCCGAGCGCCGCGCCGATCCAGAACGAGCCGTTGATGACGAGATCGGTCCAGCCGCGCACGCGGGCGGGGACGAGCTCCTGGATCGTCGAGTTGATCGCGGTGTACTCGCCGCCGATGCCGGCGCCGGTGAGGAAGCGGAAGATGCAGAAGGAATAGACGTTCCACGACAGGCCCGTCGCCGCGGTCGCCGCGAGGTAGAGGGCAAGCGTGATGAAGAACAGCTTCTTGCGGCCGATGCGGTCGGTGAGCCAGCCGAAGCCGAGCGCCCCCGTGACCGCGCCGACGAGGTAGGACGAGGCGGCCAGGCCGACGTCAAACTCGGTGAAGCTCATCGGCGCCTTGCGCAGCGCCCCGACCAGCGCCCCGGCGAGCGTCACCTCGAGCCCGTCGAGCACCCAGGTGATGCCGAGCGCCACGATGACGAGGACGTGGAACCGGCCCCAGGGCAGCCGGTCCAGTCGCGCCGAGATGTCGGTGTCGACGACCGTGCCCATGGGGGCGCGCTCGGGCGTCTTCTCGCCCGAGGCCGTCTCGACTTTGGTCGCCATGACTGTGTTTACCTTGACTCGAGACTGCTGTTCAGAACGGCGGAGACCAACAAAAGGTTCGGCCGAGCTTTCATCGTTGCGGGCTTTGATGGCGGCATCACCGTGGATGCTCCCCATGAAGCCTCACCCCGACGTCCGCAAGACCGGTCGCCTCCCGCCCCGCCATTCCTTGGCCGCCCGTTCCGGAGCCCGCCGCCTCGGCCCCTGCCTGCGCGTGGCGATCCTGGGCACGGCCGCGCTCGCCGGCCTCGCCATCGTGCCGACGCACGGCGCCGACGCGACGCTCGCCCGGGACCGGCAGCCGGTCGCGATGTCCGGCGCCGACCGCTGGCGCCTGCGCCCGGCCCAGACCAACATCGTCCTGCCCGCGGCCGCGCAGGCGCGGGTGCGCCCGGCGATGCCGATCCCCGAGGAGCGCCGCCGCGTCCGGCAGGTCTACCCGGCCTACACCGAGATGCGGTGACATCGCCGGGCGCGGGCGTCAGGCGTCGGCGCGCGGATCGAGCGCGTCGGCCAGCCCGTCGCCGAGCCGGTTGAGCGCGACCAGCGTCGCGACAAGGAACGCCGCCGGCCCGGCGAGCATGTGGGGGGCGGATTCGAGGCTGCGCGCGCCCTCCGCGATCAGCACGCCCCAGCTCGTCGCCGGCTCCTGAACCCCGAGGCCGAGGAACGACAGGAAGCTTTCCAGCAGGATCACCCGCGGCACCAGCAGCGTGGCGGCCACCGTCACCGGCCCGAGGGTATTGGGCACGATGTGCCGGCGCAGGATGGTCGCGGCCGAGAGCCCCAGCGCCTCGGCCGCGCGGACGAAGTCGCGGCGGCGCAGCGCCAGCGTCTGGGCGCGGACGATGCGGGCCATGTCGAGCCATTCCACGGCGCCGATCGCGATCAGGATCAGCACGAGGCTCGCGCGGAAGAACACCACCAGCACGATCACGAAGAACACGAACGGCAGGGCATAGAGGATGTCGACGACGCGCATCATTGCGGCGTCGACGGCCCCGCCGGCGAAGCCCGCCACGGCGCCGTAGGCGATGCCGACGCCGAGGGCGACCAGCGTCGCGGTGAGCCCGATCAGCAGCGAGACGCGGCCGGCCACGAGGCTGCGGCTGAGCAGGTCGCGCCCGTGCACGTCGGTGCCGAGGAGGAAGTGCAGCCTGCGGACCGGCACCGCGACGGTGAGGCGCCGCCCCTCGTCGTCGCGGGCGACGATGCGCGGCTCGCCGAACAGGTCGGAGCGCGGCAGGTAGACGAGGCCGCGCGCGTCGATGGGCGCCTCCGAGGCCAGCACGAGGCGGAGCACGCCGTCCGCCGTCTCGGCCTGCGCGACCGCGGCGCGGATGCGGAAGGCGAGGCGATCGAGCGCCGGCCTCAGATGATCCGCGTCGGGCTGCGCCGCGAAGCCGGGGGGAAGCTGGCGCAGGTCGGGGTAGGTCCGCTCCGGCGCATGGCCGGTAAGGAAAGGGCCGACGAGGCAGGCGAGCGTCAGCAGGACAAGCACGGCGAAGGCCGCCGTCGCGCCGCGATGGCGCGAGAGCCGCAGCAGCGCGCGGCGCGTCGGCGGCAGGCGCGGGGGTAGGCTCACGCGTGCAGCCGCAGGCGCGGGTCGAGCCACGCGGAGACGAGGTCGGCGAAGAGGTTGAGGGCGACGACGAGGACCGCGACCAGCACCACCGTCCCCATCACCAGCGTGTAGTCGCGGTTCAGCGCGCCCTCGACGAAGTAGCGGCCGATCCCGGGCAGGCCGAAGATGGTCTCGATCACCACCGAGCCGGTGAGCAGGGCGGCCGAGAGCGGCCCGAGGATCGCGACGACCGGCAGCAGCGCGCCGCGCAGCGCGTGGCGGGCGACGCGCCAGGGCGGGAGGCCGAGGCTGCGCATCGTCCGCACGTGCTGCGCGCGCAGCGCCTCCGCCATCGCCGCGCGGGTGAGCCGGGCGATGCCCGCGGCCTGCGGCAGCGCCAGGGTGATCACCGGCAGCACGAGATGCGTCGGCGCGCCGCCCTCCCAGCCGCTCACCGGCAGCCAGCGCAGCGACAGGCCGAAGGCGATCTGCAGCAGCGGCGCGACGACGAAGCTCGGCACCGAGAGGCCGAGGGAGGCGCCCGCCCCGACGAGGCGGTCGAGCCATCCGCCGCGGCGGTAGGCCGCCAGCGCGCCGAGGCCGACCCCGAGGATCAGCGAGACGGCGAGCGCCAAGCCGCCCAGGATCATCGAGACCGACAGGCCGCGGGCGAACAGGTCCGCGACGGTGAGGTCGCGAAACGAGAAGGACGGCCCGAGGTCGCCCCACGCCAGGGCGGCGAGGTAGCGCCCGAACTGCACCGCCAGCGGCTGGTCGAGCCCATAGACCCGCCGCAGGTTGTCCATGGCCGCCGGTGCCAGCGGCCGCTCCAGGGCGAACGGGCCGCCGGGCGCGAGCCGCATCAGGAAGAAGCTCGCCGCGATCACCACGAACAGGGTCGGGACCGCCTGCAGCAGCCGGCGCAGGACGTAGCTGGTCATGGGCGATCGGGGCTTCGGAGGCGACGATGCCGCGTCGGAGCGTTCACGCCCGTCGCGCTTCGCGATACCCGGCCCAGATCCCGATCCCGAGCGAGGCCGGCAGCGTGACGGTGAGGTTCGTGCCGTGGTTGAGGTAGAGATCGCCGAAGAACAGCATCGCGAACACGAAGACCCCGAGCAGGATCGGGTGACGCCTGGAGCGGGCCGGGTCGGGCGCCGGCGGTGCGACGTCGTCCATGGAATGCTCCGCTGCCGATGGTCCCGCCCTGTATCGGTGCCCCGCCCCGGCGAGACAAGCGCCGGGGACACGCGCTCAGCCCACCAGCCGCAGAAATCGCGTCGGCGCGGCGTTGCGCAGGTTCGGCACGTAGCCGTGCAGGCGCGGCGAGATCAGGGCCTTCGAGCGCGTGTGCATCACCGGGATCCAGGGCAGGTCGCGCATCGCGAGGCTCTCGGCGCGGGACAGCAGGTCGGCGCGGGCGGCGAGGTCGCGCTCGGCGGCGGCCTCGGCCAGGAGGGCGTCGTACGCGGGGTTCGACCAGTGGCCGGGATTCATGCCGTCGTTGCCGGTGGTGAGCAGGAACAGGAAGTTCTGCGGGTCCGAGTAGTCGGCGATCCAGGACATGCGGGCGACGTCGAAGTCGCCGCCGTCGCGCAGGTAGGCGAAGTGGGTCTTGGCGTCGGTGTAGACGAACCGGGTCTCGATCCCGAGGCCGCGCCACATCTCGGCGACGGCGACGGCGGTGTTGCGGTTGTTGTCGCTGGTGTTGAAGCGGTACTCGACGCACAGCGGCCGATCCGGCCCGAAGCCCGCTTCCGTGAGCAGGCGCCTCGCCGTGTCCTCGTTGTCGATGGGGAGGCGGGTGCGCCCCTCGGTCTCCGGCGGCGTCCGGTAGTTGTCGAGGCCGGGCGGGCACAGCGAGTAGGCCGGGCTCATGGTGCCGCCCCACAACGCCGCGGCGAGGTATTCGCGGTCGAGCGCCAGCGAGAGGGCGCGTCGGACGCGGACGTCGTCGAAGGGCGGCTTGCGCGTGTTCACCGCCAGGGCGTAGAGCCCGAGCGAGGGTCCCAGCACCACCTGGTCGCCGAAGCGGCGGCGGAGCGACGCCATCTGGTCGCCCGGCAGGTCGGCCAGCGAATCGAGCTCGCCCGCATCGTAGCGGCGCACCGCGCTCGAGAGGTCCGGCGTCGGCACGAAGGCGACCTGCGCGATCGCGACCTCGGCCGCCGCGTGGAAATGCGGGTTGCGCCTGAGCACGATGCGGTCGTTCGGCACCGAATCCGCCAGGGCATAGGGGCCGTTCGAGACCAGGTTGCCCGGCCGGGTGAAGCCGTCGCCGAAGCGCTCGACCGAGGGGCGGTGCACCGGCAGCGCGGTCTGGTGGGTCAGCAATTCGAGGAGGTAGGGGGTCGGCGCCTCCAGCGCGATCGTCAACGTGCGCGGGTCCGGCGCCGCGACGCCGAGCGCCGTCGCCGGCATCGCGCCGCGGTTGATCGCGGCCGCGTTGCGGATCGGAAACAGCACCTCGGCGTACTTCGCCGCCGTCTCCGGCGCGAGGATGCGGCGCAGGGAATAGACGAAGGCCTCGGCCTCGACCGGATCGCCGTTCGACCAGCGCCCGCCTTCGCGCAGGGTGAAGGTGTAGGTCAGCGCATCGTCCGAGATGCGCCAGGATTCCGCCGCGCCGGGGACGATGGCGCCGCGATTGTCGTAGGTGAGAAGGCCGTCGTAGAGGTCGCGCAGGATGTGCGCCTCGGCCACCGTCGAGGAGCGATGCGGATCGAGGGTCTCGGGATCGGCGTCGTTGCCGCGCCGATACGTGGCCTCCGGGGCCGCTCCGGCCCCGGCCGAGCCCGCGAGCAGCAGGGCGCCGGCGCCGGTCAGCCAGCCACGCCGCGGCAGGCGCATCGGCTCAGGCGCCGGTCTCGGGCACGAGCCCGGCGGCCTCGATGCCGGCGACCGCGCAGATCTCGTCGTTGTCCGAGGTGTCGCCGGAGATGCCGACGGCGCCGAGAAGGCGCCCGTCGGCCGCACGGACCAGCACGCCGCCCGGGACCGGCACCAGGGCCGCCGGCCCGACCACGTGGCTCACCGCGGCGACGAAGTAGGGCTGCGCCTCGGCGCGGGCGTGGATCGCCCGCGAGCCGAGGCCGAGCGCGAGCGCGCCGTTGGCCTTGCCCATCGCGATCTCGGCGCGGCGGAGCGAGGTGCCGTCCTCCGCCTGGACACATTTTAGAGAACCGCGATCGTCATATACAACCACCGCAAGCGGCTTCAGGCCGCGCGTTCGCGCCGTCTCCAGGGCGGTGGCGACGATGGTGCGGGCGGCCTCGAGCGTCAGGTCGTTCATCGGAACCGAGGGGGATCTTGGGGGACGGACGGCCGCGCGGACGGTCCGCGACGGCCAGGGATCAGGACAGGGAGGCGATCGACGGTGCGTCGCGCGATCATCCATATCGGAATGCCCCGGACGGGGTCCACATCGCTGCAGCAGGTGCTGGCCAACCTGCGGCCGCGGCTGGCGGAAGCCGGCCTGCTCTACCCGGACCTCGCACCCGAAGGCGCCCAGCCCGGGTCCGACGTCAATCACCAGGGATTGGGCGAGGCGCTCGACGGGCGGCGGCCGAAGGCGGAGCGCCGCACGATGCTTGCGCGCCTTGATCGCGTCCTGTCCGCGACGGACGCCGACACGGTGATCCTGTCCTACGAGGACTTCTCGGTGCAGCGGCCGAGCTTCGGCGTGCCCCGGACGCTGTCCGAGGCGTTCGCCCGCCGGGGCTTCGCGATGGAGGTCGTGATGGCGGTCAAGCCGCCGTTCGAGTTCCTGAACTCCGCCTACGCCCACCGCGCGCAACTGGTGAAGGAGCCGCGCAGCTTCCGCGAATACGCCCGTGCGAACCGCCGCTCCGGGCGGCTCGACTATCGCGCGCTGATCGCGCCCTGGGCGCGGGCGACGGACGGCGCCGTGATCGCCGTGCCGCTGCGCGACGCGCGCTCCGACGCGACGCTGGTCGAGCGGTTCGTCGCCGCGCTCGGGCTGACCGCGCGGCTCGCGCCGATGATGGACGCCGACGCCCTGCGGACCGTGACCAACCGCAGTTCCGGGCCGCTCGCCGTCGAGGCCTCGCGCCGCCTGCGGCACCTCCGGGTCCACTGCCAGGTGGAGGGCCACCCGCGCCGGATCGGCCACGTCCTCGACCAGGCGGCGTGGTCGCGCGGTCTCGATCCGGAGCCGTTCCGCGGCGACGCGCCGGACCTCGCCGAGGAGATCGCCGACCGCTTCGCCGCCACCTGCGCGCGCTTCGCCGACCTCGCCTGGGGCCTGCCGTGGGATCGCGTCGTCGCCGCGGCGCCCGCACGGGCGCCGAACGAGTGGGCCGGGCGGCCGATCCCGCCGGAGACCGAGGCGCAGATCGCGCTCCTGATGCGCGAGACGATGCGCCGCTTCGATTTCCGCAGGCCTCCGGCGTGGCGCCGGATCCCGGCCGAGTGCGCCGAGAGCGCCGCGTTGGGCGCGGCGCGCCTGATCGGCTTCGAATCACGCTGGCGCGTCAGCTGAGCGGCCCCTGTGCGAAGGGCCGTCGCGGGCTAGTTCCGGCGGCGACCCGTCCGCAGGAGACCCGACGATGGCCGAGACCGCCAGACCGCACGTGATCTGCCACATGACCAGCTCCGTCGACGGGCGGATCAAGACCCGCCGCTGGGGGATCGACGCCGACGACCATTACGAGACGGTGCACGCGCGCCTCGACGGCGATGCCTGGATGTGCGGCCGCGTCACCATGCAGGGCTACGCCGACAGCGCCACGCCGCTCGCCGCCCCGCCCGCCGATGACGGCCCGGTGCCGCGCGAGGACCACGTCGCCCGGCGCGACGCGTCCGGCTACGCGGTGGCCCTCGACGCGAAGGGTCGCCTCGACTGGGGCGCGCGGAACGAGATCACCGGCGATCACGTGGTGGTGGTCCTGACCGAGGGCGTCCCCGACGCGCATCTGAGACGCCTGCGGGCGGGCGGGCAATCCTACCTGTTCGCCGGCACCGAGACGATCGACTTCGCGCTGGCGGTGGAGAAGCTCGGCCGCCTGTTCGGCATCGCCCGCCTCCTGGTCGAGGGCGGCGGCGGCCTCAACGGCTCGATGCTGCGAGCCGGCGTGATCGACGAGCTCAGCCTGCTGCTCGCCCCGGCCGTCGACGGCCTTCGCGGCACGCCCGCGGTGTTCGACGTCGACGGCACCGAGGCCGACTCGCTCGGGGCCAAGCGCCGGCTCGAGCTGAGATCCTGCGAGACCCTGTCCGGCGGGGTGGTCTGGCTCCGCTATCGCGTCGCCGCGGCCTGAGCGGTCAGGCGAGGCCGGCGAAGAACCCGTCGAAGAGCCCCGTCACCGTCGCCGGATCCTCGAAATGCGGGAAGGCCCCGGTCGGCAGGGCCCGGATCGTCCAGTTCGGCCGGGCGGCGAAGCGCGGCGCGTCGCGGAAGTCGACGAAGTCGCCGCGGCTGCCGTGGAGCATCAGCACCGGGAGCGTCAGCGCCTCGTAGAGCGTGGTGGCGTCGGTCGGGAACAGGTGGCCGGCCACGAAGCAGTAGGGTGCGTGCCGCGCCCCGGGCTGGTGGGCCGAGCGGTAGTCGTAGGCGAACAGCCCCTCGTCGATCCGCTTCGAGCCGAAGGTCTTCTGCAGGAAGAAGCGCATGCTCGGGCGGCTGACGAGGAGGGCGAACAGCGCCGGCCCGAGGAGGCGCGAATCGACGATCGTACGGACGCGCGGGCTGCCGCGGTCGCCGCCCGCCGGCCCGCGCCCGGAGAGGCGCCGGTCGAACCCGGTCGGGCTGATCAGGCCGATCGAACGATAGGCCTCCGGCCGCTCGACCACGGCGCGGGCGAGGTAGGAGGCCGAGAGCGAGAGCGCGATCGCGTCGATGCGGACGCCGCCGTGCCGGCGCGCGATCGCGTCGGCGACGGCGTGGATCGCGTCCGCCATCACCCGCGGGTTGTAGAGCCTGCGCGAACGTTCGGAGAAGCCGAAGCCCGGCAGGTCGAGGGCGTAGACCGGGCGCCGCCCCTGCGCATGCAGGTAGAGCGGGCGGACCTCGTAGGCGTTGGCGGCGGCGTTGATCGAGTGGATCAGCAGCAGCGGCACCCCTTCGGCCTCGGCCGAGCCGTAGACGCTCACCCGGCCGGCCGCCGTGTCGATCACCTCCCGCCGCCCGGGAAGGGCAGGGGGTAAGCCGTCGGGGCTCGTCGCCATCGCCTTGCGCCTCGTCTCGGGACGGATCGGTCGTCGCGACAACGGGATGAGCGGGCGGAACGTTGCCTGGCGCCGCCTGGTGCCTCGCCGTCACATCGCGCCCGCGGCGCCGCACCCGGCAGCCGTTGACAGGGGGGCGGCGGTGTCGCGATCGTCCCCGGCCGAGGGGTGCCGGGTTCGTAGAACGCCGGATGCGCCGGCGACGCGAGGGAGTGACGGACCATGGCTCAGGCGGAGATCGACGCGATCGAGCGCGCCACCCTGCGCACGGTGACGTGGCGCATCCTGCCGTTCCTGATGCTGGCCTACTTCGTCGCCTTCGTCGACCGGGTGAACGCGGGCTTCGCCGCCCTGCAGATGAACCAGGACATCGGCCTGTCGCCGGCGCAGTTCGGCCTCGGCGGCGGCCTGTTCTACGTGTCCTACGTGCTGTGCGAGGTGCCGAGCAACGTCGCGATGGAGCGCTTCGGCGCCCGCATCTGGCTCGCGCGGATCATGATCACCTGGGGGCTCGTCTCGGCCGGGATGGCCTTCGTCGTGGGCCCGGTCTCGTTCTACGCGGTGCGCCTGCTGCTCGGGGCGGCCGAGGCCGGGTTCTTCCCCGGCGTGATCCTCTACCTGACCTACTGGTACCCGCGCGCCTATCGCGGGCGGATCGTGGCGATCTTCATGGTCGCGATCCCGATCTCGAGCTTCCTCGGGTCGCCGCTCTCAGCCTGGCTGCTCGGCACCGACGGGATGCTCGGCTTCCGCGGCTGGCAGTGGCTGTTCCTGATCGAGGCGGTGCCGGCGGTGCTGCTCGGCATCCTCGCCTTCGTCCTGCTGCCGGACGGCCCCGCCCGCGCGAGCTGGTTGACGCCGCAGCAGCGCGCCTGGCTCACCGAGCGCCTGGCGGACGACCGGGCCTCGGTGGTGGAGGGCGCGGGGAGGCCCGCCGGCCACCTCTCGCTCCGGCAGGTGATGACCAACCGCTACGTGCTCGCCGCCTCGCTGATCTACGCCGGCGCCTCCGGGGCGAGCCAGTGCCTGTCGCTGTGGCAACCGCAGATCATCAAGTCCTTCGGCCTGACCAACCTCGAGACCGGGCTGCTGAACGCGATCCCCTTCGGCATCGCCTCGGTGCTGATGATCGTCTGGGGGCGGTCCTCGGACAGGCGGCGCGAGCGCGTCTGGCACACCGCGCTGCCGCTCGGGCTGCTGGCCGCCAGCCTCGCCGCGTCCGTGCTGACGAGCCAGCTCTGGCCGACGATCCTGATCCTGTGCCTCGCCATCACCGCGACCTACACCGTGAAGGGCCCGTTCTGGGCGCTCTCGACCGAATGGCTCTCGGCGGGCGCGGCCGCGGCCGGCATCGCCCAGATCAACGCCATCGGCAACATCGGCGGGTTCCTCGGCACCTACCTCCTCGGCGTCATCAAGGACGCGACGGGAAGCTACCCGCTGGGGCTGATGCCGCTGGTGATCCTCTCCGCCATCGGCTGCGCCCTGGTGCTGGGGCTCGGAAAGGCGAAGTCGCCGGCGCCCGCGCCGGCGCGGGCCTGAGGCCACCGGGAGAGGGGACCGGCGCCTTACCTGGTTCAGGGCATGGCCCGCGTGACCGCCCCTGCCGATGTCGACGCCGCGACAGCCACTGGCCCCTCCCATCGGTCCCGAACCGATGCGAACGCCCGCACGACCGGCAGCACCGCCTTCGCGAGCCGGATCTGGCCGGGCAGTCGCGGGACGCTCAGCGGCGCGTGCTTCAGCTTCGGGCTGGCGCGCTCGGCCTCCGCGACGACCTGGCCGACAAGGGGGAGGGCGGCGATCCGCGCCGCCTCGTCCGCCGGGATGCCGAGGCGGCGCGCCCAGGCCGTGCTCGCCCCGAGCCGGCCGGAGGCATGGAGCCGGCGCAGGCGGCGGCGCCAGAGGTAGCGATGGAGCGCGCGCGGCACCGGTTCGAGTCGCGCGTCGCAGAGCGCGCCGGGATCCTCGCAGCGGGAGCGGATGGTGTCGGCAACCCCGCCCGGCGCCCGGCCGGTGAGGCGGGCGGAGATGAACACCATCACCGCCGGGTCGTGGCGGACCCGGAACCCGTGCGCGAGGAGGCGGGCGACGAAGGCGCCGTCCTCGCCGAGGGCGATCTCCGGCATGCCGCCGACCCGGGCGTAGGCGTCGCGGCTGACGGCGAGCGTCGCGCCAATGGTGGTGCGGTGGCACGGCCACGGGTCGTTCGGATCG
The DNA here is from genome assembly GCF_022829705.1 of Methylobacterium sp. E-025. Taxonomy (NCBI): domain Bacteria; kingdom Pseudomonadati; phylum Pseudomonadota; class Alphaproteobacteria; order Hyphomicrobiales; family Methylobacteriaceae; genus Methylobacterium; species Methylobacterium sp. E-025. The sequence continues at coordinate 67,048 of NZ_JAKSYR010000034.1, read as the reverse complement.
GGGTCGATCCGCGCCTCCGCCTCGGTCAGGAGCGCGCTGTAGGCGTCTTCCAGGCGTCCGCGGGCCGGGAGCGAGGGCGGCAGCAGGGCCGCCTCCTCGGGGATCAGCTCGACCCGGCCCGCGACCGCGTCGGCGCCGGCCGCGAGCGCGCGCAGGTTGGCGAAGACCCAGTCCGGCGGCACGCGGCTGTCGGCGTCGGTGGACAGGATGGTGCCGGCGCCGCCGAGCCAGCCGGCGGCCGCGTCCATCGCCTTGCGCCGGGCCCAGCCGGCATGGGCGCCGGCATATTCCATTTCGATCACCCGCACCGGCACGGAAAGCCGCGGCACCAGCTCGGCGACGATGCGGGCGGTGTCGTCCGTGCAGTTGTTGAGGAAGAGCACGATGCCGAGGCGGCCCGGGGCCAGGCCCTGCTGCGCATCGAGGGCGTCGAGGCAGAAGCCGATGCGCTCGGCCTCGTTGCGCACGGGGATGGCGACGACCGTGTCCGGCCCACCGGCCGCCGGCGTCGTCGGCGCGATGGCATCGAGCACGACCGTATCAGGCATCATCCATCCTCGATCGCCGACGCTCTCCCGCACGGCGACGGTTCGTATCGTGGAACGTCGACATCCTGTCGCGGGCCGCGCCTGTACAGGGGCTGAAGGCCGATCAGGCCGCCGCCTCGATCTCCCCGCTCACCAAGAGCCATTCCTCCTCGGCGGCCCCGAGCGCCGCGACCGCGTCGGCGCGCATCTTCGCGATCTCGCCGGCCTTGGCCGCGTTCTGCAGGAAGGCGGTGCCGTCGCCGAGCGCCGCGTCGATCTTGGCGATGGCGGCGGTGAGCTTGTCCATGCGCGCCTCCAAGCCTTCGAGCCGCTTGCGCAAGGGGGCAAGCGCGGCGCGGCGCTCCACCGCCGAGCGCCGCGCCTCGGCCTGCTTGCCGCCCGAGGCGTCCTCGTCGCGGGCGGCGTCGCGCTCGGGACCGGCCAGCACGAGGCGCCGGTAATCGTCCATGTCGCCGTCGAAGGTTTTCACGGAGCCGTCGGCGACCAGCCAGAGCCGGTCGGCGCAGGCCTCGACCAGGAAGCGGTCGTGGCTGACCAGGATGACCGCGCCCTCGTAGTCGTTGATCGCCTCGACCAGCGCCTGCCGGCTCTCGATGTCGAGGTGGTTGGTCGGCTCGTCGAGGATCAGCAGGTGCGGCCCCTCGAAGGCGGCGAGCCCCATCAGCAGGCGGGCCTTCTCGCCGCCCGAGAGCTGCGAGACCGGCGTGTCCGCCTTGTTGGCGGGAAACCCGAGCCGGGCGGTGGCGGCGCGCACCCGCGCCTCGGGGGCGTCCGGCATCAGCGTGCGCAGGTGCGCCACCGCGTTCTCGGCCGGGCGCAGCTCGTCGAGCTGATGCTGGGCGAAGTAGGCGACCTTCATCTTCGAGGAGCGGCGCAGCTCGCCGGACAGCGCGTCGAGCCGGCCGCCGATGAGCTTGCAGAAGGTTGACTTGCCGTTGCCGTTGGCGCCGAGCAGCGCGACGCGGTCGTCGGGGGCGAGGCTGAGGTTGAGGCCCGAGAGCACGATGCGGTCGGGGTAGCCGGCCGCCACCCGCTCCATCGCCACGATCGGCGGCGAGAGCGGCTTCTCCGGGCTCGGCAGGTGGATCACCGGCACGTCGTCCTCGATCAGCCCGGCGATCGGCACCATCTTGGCGAGCTTCTTGACGCGCGACTGCGCTTGGCGCGCCTTCGTCGCCTTGGCCTTGAACCGGTCGATGAAGCTCTGGAGATGCGCCCGCTCGGCATCCTGCTTCACCTTGGCCTTGGCCTGCAGCATCCGCTTCTCGGAGAGCTGCTTGGCGAAGGAGGTGTAGCCGCCGCGGTAGATCGTCAGCTTGCCGCGGTCGAGGTGCAGGATGTGGTCGACCGACTCGTCGAGCAGGTCGCGGTCGTGGGAGATGATGATCGCGGTGCGGGGATAGCGCTCGAGGTAGTCGTAGAGCCAGATCGTGCCCTCGATGTCGAGGTAGTTGGTCGGCTCGTCCAGCAGCAGCAGGTCGGGCTCGGAGAACAGCACCGCGGCGAGCGCCACGCGCATCCGCCAGCCGCCCGAGAAGTCCGAGCACGGCCGGTTCTGTGCCGACGCGTCGAAGCCGAGGCCGTGCAGGATCGCCGCCGCGCGGGCCGGCGCCGAATGCGCGCCGATGTCGACGAGCCGCGTCTCGATCTCGGCACGGCGCAGCCCGTCGGCGCCCTCCGCCTCGGCCATGAGCTTCGCGCGCTCGGTGTCGGCGGCGAGCACGACCGCATGGAGCGTCTCGGGCCCGGCCGGCGCCTCCTGCGCCACCGCGCCGATGCGCATGCCCTTGGGCATCGAGACCGCGCTCGCATCCACCGGCCACTCGCCGAGGATCGCCTTGAACAAGGTGGTCTTGCCGGCGCCGTTGCGGCCGACGAGGCCGACGCGGGCGCGGTCGGGGATCGAGAAGCTCGCGCCGTCGAGGATCAGGCGCTCGCCGATGCGGAGGGTGAGGTCGTTGACGCGGAGCATGGGGCGTTCTGGCGAGACCGGCGCCCGGTGGCAAGCGTGCGGTGCCATGCGCTTGAGCCGTGGGATGCCTCAGACCAGGTCCCAAGCCGTCGGGTCGGACATGAGCTTGGCGACCAGCGCGTGGTTGAGCTCGTGCCCGGTATGGGCCGCCGTCAGCCGCCCGAGGATCGGATGGCCGGCGAGCGCGAGGTCGCCGACGAGGTCGAGGACTCGGTGGCGCACCGGCTCGTCGGGCACCCGCATCCCGCCGACGATCCCCCCGCGCACGATCATCGCCGCCGAGCGCACGCCGCAGCCCTGCAGGAACGGCTTGCGCGTCGCGAAGCCGTAGGCGCGCCCGAGCATCGCGCGCCAGTAGCGCCCGAAGCTTCGCGCCGGCGCGATCTCCGCGAGGAACACGTCCGGCGTGACCGGGCCGGACCAGTCGAGCGGGCCGAAATGCGCCAGCGCGAGGTGGGCGGAGACGTGGAGCCCGTCATGCGGCGCGATGCGCAGCGTGCGCCGGCCGTCCACCACCTCGACGGTTCGCAGCACCCGGATCATGCGGCGCGGCTCGCCATTCTCGATCCGGCCCGCCGCGCGGATCGCGCGGCACCAGGGCACCGCGCTGCCGTCGAAGATCGGAAGCTCCTCGGCATCGATCTCGACGAGCGCCTCGTCGATGCGCTCGGCCGAGAGCGCGGCGAGCAGGTGCTCGACGGTGCGGACCAGCGGCCCGTCCGGCGAGCGCAACGCCGTGCACAGAGGCTGGCGCTCGCGCAGGGTCCACAGCGCCGGGACGTCGACCGTTCGCCCGCCGTGAAGCCGCCGGCGGAAGACGATGCCGTGCCCGGGCGGGGCCGGGCCGACGCGCACGGTCGCGCGGCGCCCGGTGTGAAGCCCGCGTCCCGCCAGCGTGAACGCGGCCCCGAGGGTCGCCCGACGACCGCCGAACACGGGACCGGCCGGAGCGTGGCGCGCGTCGAGGGGGATCGAAATCGCCGCGCGTCCCGGCGCGAAAAGGTCGGGCGGTGAGGCCGGAGGCCTTCGATCGGGGGGCAACAGGCGCGGCATTCCGGATCCCGGGCGCCCTCGCAGGCCGAATGCGGTCCTTCACCTAAGCGACGTCGGCGCGAACGGGAAATCACAGTCTCGCGTAGTCCGGCGCGGCCCCATCCACCTCCATCGCCGACGGTCGGCTTGACCGGTGACGACCCGGTCGTCACGATCCTGCAACAAGCTCGACGACGCGATGCTCCGGGTCGGGCCGGTCGCGCGGACTTTCAGATGGTCCGCGGCGCGGCGGTCCCGGCGCATCGCGAAGGGACCGGTTTTCGATGGCACGGCTCTCCACCATTCCGTTCTTCAAGGAGCCGGGCATCGAGCTCGGCCCCTTCGAGACGCGCTGCCACTGGCGCCGCTTCGACGAGAACGAGGTGCTGGTCGATTTCGACGACGTCTCCACCGACGTCTACTTCCTCGCCACCGGCGAGGTGCGCATCCTCAACCGCACGCAGTCCGGCAAGGAGGTGATCCTGGGCGAGATGCGCGGCGGCGCGTTCTTCGGGGAGCTGTCGGCGCTGGACGGCGTCGGCCGCTCGGCCAACGTCACGGCGCTGACCCGCGGCGAGCTCTGCGTCGTCCCGGCCTCGGTGTTCCGGCAGATGGTGTTCGCCTCGGAAGCCATCGCCGACCGGCTGTTCCGCCTGCTGACCAAGCGCGTGCGCGAGCTCAACACCCGCCTGATGGAGCATGCGCTGCTCGACCTGCGCCACCGCCTCTATGCCGAGCTGCTGCGGCTCTCGGTGCCGCGGGCGGGCGGGGGCGACGAGCGGGTGGTGACGCCGCCGCCCTACCACCACGTGCTCGCCGCCCGCATCGGCTGCCGCCGCGAGCAGGTGACCCGCGAGTTCACGGTGATGGCGGCCGAGGGCCTCGTCGACCGCACCCGCGGCGCACTGGTGATCCGCCGGCCGGACCTGCTGGAGGCCCGGGTCGCCGAGGCCCTGCGCGAGGACGGCTGAGCCCTTGTCCGCGCCGCTGCTGCGACTCGAGAACCTGACCAAGCGGTTCGGGGCCGGAACGGCCGTCGACGCCGTCTCCCTCGACCTGGCGGCGTCCGAGTTCTTCTGCCTGCTCGGGCCTTCGGGGTGCGGGAAGAGCACGCTGCTGCGCCTGATCGCCGGGTTCGAGGCGCCGAGCTCGGGCGCGATCCGCCTCGGCGACCAGGATCTCGCCGCGCTGCCGGCCCATCGCCGGCCGGTGAACATGATGTTCCAGTCCTACGCGCTGTTCCCGCACATGAGCGTCGGCCGGAACGTCGCCTACGGGCTCGATGGCCTCGTCGCCGGCCGCGCGGCGACGGCCGAGCGGGTCGCCGCGCTGCTGCGCCTCGTGCGCCTCGAGGGCTTCGCGGACCGCGCGCCGGCGACGCTCTCGGGCGGCCAGCGCCAGCGCGTGGCGTTGGCCCGGGCGCTCGCCCGCGAGCCGCGGGTGCTGCTCCTCGACGAGCCGATGGCGGCCCTCGACCGCACGCTGCGCGAGGAGACGCAGGCGGAGCTGCGCGCGCTGCAGCGCCGCCTCGCCACCACCTTCGTCGTCGTCACCCACGATCCCGCGGAGGCGATGACCCTGGCCGACCGCATCGGCGTGATGGATCGCGGCCGGCTCGTGCAGGTGGGCCGCCCGGCCGACCTCTACCGCCGGCCGGCCACCCGTTTCGTCGCGGGCCTGCTCGGCGACGTGAACCTCATCCCCGGCCGCCTCGGGGCGGAGGAGCCCGGCCCGCATCGCAGCATCGAGAGCGTAGTGGGACCGCTGCTTGCGCGCGCGCCGGACGCGCCGCTTTCAGCCGGCGCCGACATCGTCCTCGCCGTGCGTCCCGAAGACCTGAGCCTGAGCGGGGAGGGCGCGCCCGGGACGCTGGTCGAGGAGACCTTCCTCGGCGACCGCACCCGCCGCGTCGTCCGCCTCGCCGACGGCACCTGCCTGCGCGCGACAACCGCGCCGGGCGAGGGCGCGCCGGCCGTGGGCGAAGCGGTCGCGGTCCGCTTCGCCCCCGACGCCGCGACGATCCTGCCGGCATGAGAGGACGAGCGATCCCCACGATCATCGTCATGCCTCGCGCGTCGACGTCGCCACCCGTTCCCTCCCCCCTCTGCGGGGGGAGGGAAGGCCGGACGGCTCCGCTCGCGCGATGTGAGAATATCGGCGCCTCGGTGGCCGGAAGGGGAAAGAGGTCGATGCGATGACCGCACCGTCGCGTGCGCGCGCTCTCGCAGCCCTTCTCCGCCTGCCGGTCTGGCTCTGGCTCGGCGCCTTCTTCCTGGTGCCGTTCGTCATCACCTTGAAGATCAGCCTGTCGGAGCCGGCGACCGCGATGCCGCCGTACCTGCCGGTGCTCGACTGGCGAGGCGGCGCGGGGGATTGGTCGGACTTCCTCAGGGCGCTCAATTTCGAGAACTACGTCACGCTCGCCACCGACGCGCTCTATCGCGACGCGGCCCTGACGTCGCTGGCCTACGCGCTCGCGGCGACCGCGATCCTGGCGGGCATCGCCACGCCGCTCGCCTACGCCATCGCCCGCAGCCCGGCGGCGCGCCAGCCGCTGCTCGTCGCGCTCGTCGTAGTACCGTTCTGGACGAGCTTCCTGATCCGGGTCTACGCCTGGATCGCGATCCTGAAGCCCGAAGGCCTGCTCAATCTCGGGCTGCTGCGCCTCGGGCTGATCGCGCAGCCGCTGGAGATCCTGAACACCCCCGCCGCGGTGCTGATCGGCCTCGTCTACGCCTACCTGCCGTTCATGGTCCTGCCGCTCTACGCGGTGCTGAGCCGCCTCGATCCGGCGTTGCGCGAGGCGGCGGCCGACCTCGGCGCCTCGCCGACGCGGGTGTTCTGGACCGTGACGCTGCCGCTCGCCCTGCCCGGGCTGCTGGCGGGCGCGGCGCTGTGCTTCATCCCCATGGTCGGCGAGTTCGTGATCCCGGACCTGCTCGGCGGCTCCGAGACGCTGATGCTTGGGCGCGTGCTCTGGAGCGAGTTCTTCACCAACCGGGATTGGCCGCTCGCCTCGGCGGTGGCGATCCTGCTGCTGGTTCTCGTCGTCGGCCCGGTGGTGCTGTTCCGCGACGCCGCCGCCGAGGCCGCGAGCGGCGAGGGCGCACCATGAACGCGCATCGTCCGACCGCGCTCACCCGCACGGCGCTGATCCTCGGGCTCGGCTTCCTGTACGCGCCGATCTTGGTGCTGGTGGTCTACTCGTTCAACGCCTCGGCCCTGGTCACGGTGTGGGGCGGGTTCTCGACACGGTGGTACGGCGTCCTGCTCGCCGACGGGCCGTTGCTAGAGGCCGCCTGGGTGTCGCTCCGCGTCGCGACGCTGTCGGCCGTCATCGCGACGGCGCTGGGCACGCTGGCCGCCCTCGCGCTCGCGCGGCACGGACGCTTCCGCGGGCGCACGCCGTTCACCGGGCTCGTCACCGCGCCGATGGTGATGCCGGAGGTGATCACCGGCCTGTCGCTGCTGCTGCTGTTCGTCGGGGTCGGCATCGACCGCGGCCTCGGCGCGATCGTCGTCGCCCACGCCACCCTCGGCACCGGCTTCGTCGCGGTCGTGGTCGCCGCCCGCCTGCGCGGGCTCGACCGCGACCTGGAGGAGGCCGCCGCCGACCTCGGCGCCGGGCCGTTCCGGGTGTTGGCGACGGTGACGCTGCCGCTGCTCGCCCCCGGCATCGCCGCCGGGTTCCTGCTCGCCTTCACCCTGTCGCTCGACGACCTTGTCGTCGCGAGCTTCGTCTCGGGGCCCGGCGCGACCACCCTGCCGATGCGGCTCTACAGCCAGATCCGGCTCGGCGTGAACCCCGAGATCAACGCCGCCTCGACGCTGCTCATCGCCGCGGTCGGCCTCGCGGTCGGCGCCGCGACGTGGCTCGGCGCCAGGCGGGGCGGCCGAGCCGCGGCGTAGGGTTTCAGGCGAGCGCCACCGTGTAGGCCGCCTCGGTCTTGCCGCGGATCTCCTCCTCGGTGACGCCGTCGGCGAGCTCGATCAGCCGCATCCCGCCGTCGCCGTGCTTGTCGATCGTGAACACGCCGAGGTCGGTGATGACGAGGTCGACCACGTGCGTGCCGGTGAGCGGCAGGTCGCATTCCTTGAGCAGCTTCGGGCTCTCGGTGCCGTCCTTGTTCTTCGCCACGTGCTCCATCACGACGACGACGCGCTTGACGCCGGCCACGAGGTCCATGGCGCCGCCCATGCCCTTCACCATCTTGCCGGGGATCATCCAGTTGGCGAGATCGCCGTTTCCGGCCACCTGCATGGCGCCCAGGATCGACAGGTTGATGTGCCCGCCGCGGATCATCCCGAACGAATCGGCCGAGGAGAAGTAGCTCGTCGTCGGCAGCGCCGTGATCGTCTGCTTGCCGGCATTGATCAGGTCGGCGTCCTCCTCGCCCTCGAACGGGAATGGCCCCATGCCGAGCATGCCGTTCTCCGACTGGAGCTGCACCGACATGCCCTCGGGAATGTAGTTCGACACCAGCGTCGGGATGCCGATCCCGAGGTTCACGTAGAAGCCGTCTTCCAGCTCACGCGCGGCACGCGCCGCCATCTGCTCGCGGGTCCAGGCCATTTTTCGATCTCCTGATGTGGGGCGCGTCCCGCGCCGTCCGCCGAACCCGCGGCGACGCGCTTCGCGCTTGCGGCCTCACGGCCGGGTTCCTGTGGGGCGCGTCCCGCGCCGTCCGCCGCACCCGCGGCGACGCGCTTCGCGCTTGCGGCCTCACGGCCGGAGGTCGTCGCGGGCTCAGACGGCGCCGCCGCCGGCCGCGGCCGGAGCGGCCTCGGCGCGCTTGCGCACCGTGCGCTGCTCGATCCGCTTCTCGCGCCCCATAACGTGGATGATCCGCTTCACGAAGATGCCGGGGGTGTGGATGTCGTCGGCGTCGATCTCGCCGGGCTGCACCAGGTGCTCGACCTGCGCCACCGTCATCGTCGCGGCGGTCGCCATCATCGGGTTGAAGTTCCGCGCGGTCTTCCGGTAGCGCAGGTTGCCCTCGGTGTCGCCGGTATGGGCGTGGACGATGGCGAGGTCCGCGAACAGCCCGCGCTCCATCACGAAGTGCTCGCCGTCGAATTCGCGCACCTCCTTGCCTTCGGCCACCTTCGTGCCGACGCCGGTCTTGGTGAAGAAGGCCGGGATGCCGGCCCCGCCCGCGCGGATGCGCTCGGCCAGCGTCCCCTGCGGATTGAACTCGATCTGGAGCTCGCCGCCGAGGTACTGCCGGGCGAACTCCTTGTTCTCGCCGACATAGGACGAGATCATCTTCGCGACCTGCCGGGTCTCGAGCAGCTTGCCGAGGCCGACGCCGTCGATGCCGGCGTTGTTCGAGACGATGGTCAGCCCCTTCACGCCCGATTCCCGCACCGCCTCGATCAGCTCGTCGGGGATGCCGCAGAGGCCGAAGCCGCCGCACATCACCATCATGTCGTTCTTGAGCAGCCCCGCGAGCGCCGACGTCGGATCCGCATAGACCTTCTTCATGGACACTGAACCCTTCCGGCCCGCGCGCGATCGCGCCGACATTCGTTCCGCGAAAGCTGTCCCCGATTCCGGCGCGCCGGTAAAGGCGCCCGGCGTCGGGAAGCGCGGCCCCGGCCGTCCGCACGAAGGCAGCGGGGACGGCCGGGCGCTGCGGGCAGACAAAGCCGATCGGACGCTTTAAGGGAATCACCCGAACGGTCCGATGCATGACGGCGGGGTGAGCCTGAAACATCCGGGGCCGCTCGTCGTCCCCCGTCGCGATCTCGCCGCCCCTCGGGCGGCCCGCGACGTGCCCGCCCGGAGTGCAATGTCGCCGCGCCGCCTCCTTCTCGCCGTCGGCTTCGCGTCGCTCGCCGTCCTCGGGACCGGCCTCGCGACCCTGCCCTGGCCGGTCGGCACCCCGACGGCGGCGGCCTTCGTCAGCCGCGGCCTGCGCGATTTCGGCTTCGCGCTCACCGCCGAGGGCGCGACCACGATGACGTTGCTGCCCCTGCCGCGCCTGAGCTTCACCCGCACCCGGATCACCGCCGCGCAGGCCGGCGGCCCGGCGCTGATCGAGGGCGGCAGCCTCGATCTCGACCTCAACCCGCTCGCCCTGCTCTCGGGCCAGGCCGACCTCGGCTCGCTCGCGCTGGGGGGCGCCACGATCCACATGCCGGAGGGCGCCGACGATCCGCGCTGGGCCGAGCCGGTGCGCCGAACCGCCGCGCGGCTCGGCCAAGGCGGCACGAATCACCCGCGCCGGATCACGCTGACCGGCGCGACCCTCGACGCGGCAAGCCCCGGCGGCGGCGCGCAGGCGGTCGACCTCACCCTCGCTTGGCCGCTCTGGAGCGCCGGCCTCGACGCGGCGGCGAGCTTCACCTGGCGCGGCGCGCGCACCAGCGTCGCGCTTATCGGCCTGCGCGCGAACGACCTGCTGAGCGGCGCCGCGTCGCCGTTCAGGCTCGATGCCGCCTGGCCCACCGGGAACTTGGCCGCAGAGGGCAGCGCTCGGACCGCGGGAGGCCTCGCGATCCAGGGGCAGGGGCGGATCGAGACGCGTTCGCTTTCCGAGACGATGGCCTGGATCGGCAGCGACGTGGCCTTGGCCCCCTTCATCCGGACGCTGGCCCTCGACGGACGCTTCGAGGCCGCCGGCCGCACGATGGCGTTCTCCAGCCTGCGCGCCACCTTCGGCGACGACGTGCTCGAGGGCGCGGGGTCCGTGAGCCTCGGCGAGGCCCGCACCGCGGTCCAGGCCACGCTCGCCAGCGACAGCCTGAACCTGGCGCCCCTGCTCGGCGGCCTGATGCAGATCTTCGGCGGATCGACGGTCGACGGCGTCCCCCAGGGCGCTCAGGCGATCGCCCTGGGCCCGCTCACGGGCGGAGACCTCGACCTGCGCATCTCGGCGGCCGAGAGCCGGATCGGGCCGGTCCTCCTGAACGATCTCGCGGCGAGCGTGCTGGTGCGGCCCGGGGCGGTCGAGGTCGCCCTCAACCGCGCCGAGCTCCAGGGCGCGACCCTGAAGGGCCGGGTCGCCCTGTCGGCGACCGGCGCGGACGGGGCCGAGACCGAGGTCAAGGCGCAGGGTGCCTTCGACCGGCTCGACCTCGGCGCCCTCCTGCTCGACCTCGGCGAGTCGCGCTGGGTTCACGGCGGCACGCAAGGGCAGTTCGCCCTGGAGAGCACCGGCCGCGATGCGGCGGACCTCACCGCGCACGTCGCCGGACGGGCCGCCTTCGCCATCGACGGCGGCGTGCTCGCCGGCATCGACCTCGCCGACGTCCTGCATCGCAACGGGGCGGTCGCGCCCGGCGCGCTCGCCCGCCGCAACGGCCGCACCCCGTTCGAGCGGGCCGCGATCACGTTGAAGTTCGCCGACGGGGTCGGCGAGATCGGCGAGGGCACCCTCAAGGCCGCCAACCTCACGGGCATCCTGCGCGGCCAGGTCTCGCTGCCGGCGCGCAGCGTCCGAGCCCGGGCGGAACTCGGCCCGAAGGCCGGGGGCGACAACGCGCGTGCAAGCCTCGCCTTCGACATCGACGGCCCGTGGGCCGGGATCCGCGTCCGCACCGGCCAGAAGGGCGCCGACCCGGACCAACGCGAGGACGCGCCGTCGTCCCTGCCCCTGCACGTGCCGACCTCGGTCGTGATTCCCGGCTCGGCGCGCGCCTACGCCCCCTGATCCGGAGTTCGGGCGAAGCTCGGATCCGCCATCCCGCGACGATCAATCGGCCTTGGGACGATCCGGCCCCTCGGCTTCGGACCGGGCCAGCTCCCGCCAGCGCAGCACGAGGCCCTCGAATGCGGCGAGGTCGTCGGCGCCGAGGCGCCCGAGCGTCCGCCCGACATAGGCCGCCTGCGCCGCGAGCCCCTGCGCGGCGAGGTCGGCGCCGGCCGGCGTGAGGTGGAGCGCGTGCGAGCGCCGGTCGCCGGGGATCGGGCGGCGCTCGACCAGCCCGGCCTCGACCAGGCGGTCGATCAGACCGGAGACGTTGCCCTTCGTGACGTAGAGGCGCGCCGCCAGGTCCTGCTGGGTCAGGCCCTCGCGCTCGGTCAGCGTCGAGAGCACGTCGAATTGCGGGATCGACAGGCCGATGCCGCGCAGCGTCCCGCTCATCGCCGCCGTGACCCGCCGGTTGAGGCGGATGAAGCGGAACCAGACGCGCAGGGGATCGACCGCGGCGTCGGCAGGATCCGGATCGGGGACGGGGCGGGTACGCGGCATCACGGGGCCAAGCTATAGCAGACCGGGCGATCCCGGCGAGTGGCGCGGCCACGCGCCGGCCGGTATAGCGTTCGCGACCCCGAAGCCAGACACCAGCCATGCGCCGCCTTCTCGTCGAGGAACCCGTCACCCGCGCCGGCCCCCTGGCCCGGTGGGCCGCCCTGTTCTCGCTCATCGTGTCCGGCATCGCGATCGTGCTGGTCCGCGATCCCCGTACGGAGGCCGGGCCGGCGCTGGCGACGCTGGCCGCGGGCCTCGGCGTCGCGGTGCTGGCCGTCGCGCTCGCCGGGTTCGCCTTCGTCCGGGTCTGGCGGGAAGGCGCCCGCGGCCTCGGTGCGGCGCTCGGCGGGCTGGTTCTCGCGATGCTGGTGCTCGTCTACCCGGCCTACGCGGCGCTGCGGGGCTTCCGGCTGCCGGCGCTGACCGACGTGACCACCGACATCGACAACCCTCCGGCCTTCTCGCGCTCGCGCGCCGCGTTCGCCGCCCGGAACGGGCGCTACCCCGCCGATCCCGACCTCCCGGCCCGCGAACGGCAGCGCGCCGCCTATCCGCAGATCGCGCCGCTGACCCTCGACATCGACGCCGACGAGGCGTTCGAGCTGGCGCGCAAGGCGGCGGTGAACCGCAAGTGGCAGATCGTCGAGGCGATCCGCCCCGGCGGGCGGACCGGCAACGGCCGGATCGAGGCGGTCTCGCGCAGCCTCATCCTCAACCTGCCCGACGACGTCACCATCCGCGTCCGGCCGCGTGCCGACGGCGCCCGCATCGACGTCCGCTCCGCCTCGCGGCTGGGCACGCGCGATTTCGGCGTCAACGCCGACCGCATCCGGGCCTATCTCGACGAGGTCGCGAACCTCGCGCTCGCCGTGAAGTAGGGTCGGGCGGCCGCGCGCGGCGGGCGGTCTCGCGCCTCAGCCGGCCGGCGAGGGGCCCGCTGCGAAGGTCCCGTCGAGGCGCGGCGCGCCCTGCGTCGCCACCAGCCCGCGCGCGACGAGATCCTCGAGGTGGGCGAACACCGACAGCGCCGCCGCGCCGCGCAGGCGCGGATCGAGGTTCTGGTACGTGGCCGCGACGATCGCCGGGATGGTGTCGTCGCCGGCGGCGATGCGCGCGCGGATCGAGGCCTCGCGGTGGCGGCGGTGGTTGGCCAACCCGCGCACGAAGCGCCGGGGATCGCGCACCGGGCCGCCATGGCCCGGCCAGTAGATGGTCTCGTCGCGGCCCCTGAGCTTGTCGAGCGAATCCATGTAGGCGCGCATCGAACCGTCCGGCGGCGCGACGATGCTGGTCGACCATGCCATGACGTGATCGCCGGAGAACAAGGCCGCCTCCTCCGGCAGGGCGAAGGCGAGGTGGTTCATGGTGTGGCCGGGCGTCTCGACCGCGACGAGGGTCCAGCCTTCGCCGAAGAGCGCATCGCCCTCGTGCATCGGCCGGTCGGGGACGTGGTCGCGGTCGGCGGCGGCATCGAGATGGCCGATCTCGCCGGCGCCGAGCGCGCGGGCGGCCCGATGCGGCAGGCAGCCGGCGATCGGCGCGCCGGTGCATGCCTGCAGCAGGCGGGCGCCCGGGGAGTGGTCGCGATGGGTGTGGGTGACGACGATCGCCGCCACCGACTCTTGGCCGAGATCGGCGAGCAGGGCCTCGACGTGGCCGGCATCGGCCGGCCCCGGATCGATCACCGCGACGCGTCCGTGCCCGACGACGTAGGTGCAGGTGCCGCTCGCGGTGAACGGGCCGCCGTTCGGCGCGACCCGGCGGCGGACGAGGGGGCTCAACGTTTCCAGGCGGCCGCTCGCGGGCATCACCGTGTCGAAGTCGGGCGCATCGGTACCGGCATCCGTGTCCGCCATCCGAGGCTCCTTCCGATCCCGACCGGCGCGGTCGGCCCGGAGCTACGCGAACGCGCGGCGGCGGACAATCCGAAGCGCGAGGACGTCAACGAAACGGGGAGGGCGTGACCACGCGGATCGGGTTCTGGTTGATCGCGGCGCGCTCGGGGATGCGGAAGCCGTCGCCGACCGAGGCGACCTGGACGAGGCTCGCCCGCTCGGCCGTGCGCAGCGTCCGGCGGAAGGCGTGCGCCTCGGCGTCGCGGCGGATCGCGCCAACCTTGGCCTCGATCCGCCGGCTCTGGCCCCGCGTGATCGCGGCCTGCCGGAAGTCGACCAGGGCGACCGAGCCCGACCGGTTCCGCGTCACCACGTCGGCGCTGTCGCGGGTGGCGACGACGTCGCCCTTGCGCAGGGTGAGATCGCCGGCGAGCGGCAGGGGCGGGGTGCCGGGCGCGGCCTGGCAGGAACAGTTCTCGACGCGCCGCTGGCGGTAGATGTTGGCCAGAGCCGAGGCCCGGTAGGGCAGGCCCTGCGGGCTGATCGCGCGGTCGAGCTCGGTCTCGCGGGCGCCGAGGGTGTAGACGTTCGTCGGCGCCCCCGGGCAGGCGGCGGCGCAGGCCGCCTCGTGCACCGGCATGTCGGCCCGTGCCCCGAGATTGCCGAGGGGGAAGAGATAGCCGTCGCACATCCGCACGCAGACCGTGCGACGCCCGGTCGAGGCGACGGCGACCCGCGTCACGCGCTCCGCGCGGGCCCGCTTGCGACGCGACCGGCCGAGCGGGAGGTCGGCCACGGGACGCGGGGTATGATAGACCGGGCGCGAATAGCCGAGGCGGCGGCCGTCGGGCAGGTTGGCGTAGCGGCCGGGGCGGTGCGCCGGCGGCGCGGGCTGCGGCCGGGCGGGCGCGAAGAGTTCCTGGAAGAAGTCGAGCAGGCCGCCGCGCTCGGAGGCCTGGACGAGGCTCGATCCGATCGTGACGCTGCCGAGCCCGAGGATCAGCCCCGCCGCGGCGGTCCCGATCATCTGCCGCCGCGTTCCCCCGGAGCCGTAAAACCTCTGCCAGCGCGCCCAGAACGCCATGTCTCGTCAGGTCCCCGCCCATGCGGCATGCCGGCCCGGCGGTGGCCTGGGCGAGCGAGGCCGACTTAAAGGTTCGTTAAGCGGGGCGGCAAGTGCGGAAGACAACCGACACGATCATAACATCGCAGCGATCAGGCACAGGTATTGGCCCCTCGAGCGGCCTATTATGAGGACACCAGCAGGCGGCTCGACTTGGCGGACCTGTCGCGAGGCCATGCTCGTCGGCTTTGCTCGGTGGGCGGTGCGCGGCGCGTTCGAGCCTCCGCCGCGGGATTCCGGTGGACGGCGCATGAAAAAAGCCGCCCCGGAGGGCGGCTTGCTCAGCGACGGATCGACTCCGGCGGCGATCAATGCCGATGAGCGAAACCGTTCGGCCGGACCCGGATCGGAACCAGGCGCGGCTCGGGCCTCGGGGCCAGCGCACCCAGGACCTCCTCGACGCCGCGTGCCGCGGCACCTGCGGCGGAGCTGACGATATCGGTGAGGCGCTGGACGAGGGCGGACGCTTTTCTCATCGCTGTTCTCTGGTTTCGGACCTGGACTGAGGAACGCCGTTCGGAACGGCTCCGTTCCGGCTGCGGCCTCGTGTCCAACGAAGAGCAATATGGCGTGACATGCGCACCGGCGCGAGGGGGCGGGCGACGATTTCGGCGATGGATCGGCACCGGATCCGAGGCGCTCGATTTTTCGTGTGTGCAGGCATTCGAAGCGGCGGAACCGAAACAACGACTTGACGTTTGGGATGTCAGAAGGTCGCGGCCAAGCCCGCGTCCATGTTGTCAAGGATAACGCAGATGCTCGGTTGGGCCGTTACGTTCCTCGTCGTGGCCCTCGTGGCCGCTCTGCTCGGCTTCGGTGGCATCGCCGGCACGGCGATGGAAGCCGCCAAGCTGGTGTTCTTCGTCGCGATCGTGCTGTTCGCCATCTCGGCCGTGATCGGCCTGATGCGCGGCCGCTCGCCCACGCTCTGACGCCGAGCTCGCGTCCTGCGGGCGCTCCACGCGCCACAGGAACTGCAGAAGATGGAGCCGGAGCGCCTCAGGGCGACTTCGGCTCCTTCGCATCGAGACGCTCGATGAGCTCGCGAAATCGATCCGGGACGGGTTGCTGGACGAGACCGTCGTAGAGGCAGCGGAGGTTGTGGCCGATGCGCGCCTGGGCCTGGTCGCTGAGGCGCGACGATCCATGCTCGCGCTTCTCGGCCTTCGAGCCCGCGGGCCCCGATTCCCCGACAGGCCTCAGGCCGGCATTGCCGATCGGCCTCCCCGCCTTCGCAGCGTCGGTCATCCTCACGTCCCCCGGTGCCGTTCGCGGCATCTGTGCATGAGGCACGCGCGCATTGTCTTGCCGCGCGACATACGCCATGGCTGCACCAGCAACGCCTCCGGCCAGAAGCGGTTCCGCGCCCTGCCGGAACGGAGTCGGATGCCCCGCGTTGGGGCGGCAGGTTGAATAGCAGGCCGACAAGGCACAGGGGATCGTATGTCGACATCGCAACTCGTGGTGCAGCACCTGCCGTACCTGCGGCGCTACGCGCGCGCGTTGACGGGCAGCCAGGTGGCGGGCGACGCCTACGTCGCGGCAACTCTGGAGACGCTGGTCAACGAGCCGGATACGCTCGGCCGCAGCACGAACGTGAAGGCCGACCTGTTCCGGGTGTTCACCCGCATCTGGAATTCGCTCTCGGTGAACGGCCGCAGCGAACAGGTGCAGCACGATCTCCCCGCCGAGGTGCGGCTCGGCCAGATCACGCCGCTGCCGCGCCAGGCCTTCCTGCTCTCCTGCCTCGAAGGCTTCTCGGAGGAGGACGCGGCGATCATCCTCGACGTCGACGTCAGCCAGGTGCGCGACCTCGTCGACGAGGCGGGACGCGAGCTCGCCGCGGACATGGCCACCGACATCCTCATCATCGAGGACGAGCCGCTGATCGCGATGGACCTCGAAGCGCTGGTCGAGGGCCTGGGCCACAACGTCATCGGCGTCGCCCGCACGCGCACCGAGGCCGTCAAGATCGCCTCCGAAAGCAAGCGCCCGGGCCTGATCCTCGCCGACATCCAGCTCGCGGACGGCTCGTCCGGCCTCGATGCCGTCAACGACCTGCTGAAGACCTTCGAGGTCCCGGTGATCTTCATCACCGCCTACCCGGAGCGATTCCTCACGGGCGAGCGCCCGGAGCCGGCCTTCCTCATCGCCAAGCCGTTCCAGCCCGCCAACGTCTCCGCCGTCATCAGCCAGGCGCTGTTCTTCCAGCAGACGGCACGCCGGCGTGAAGCCAAGTCGGCCTGACCGCGAGGCGGTCCGCAACCGCCTCCGCACCAATCGGCAGAACGAAAGAAACCCCGGCGACGAGCCGGGGTTTTTTGTTGCCCGCCAAGGACATCGGTCCAGGCATAAAAAAACGGGCCGGAGAAATCTCCGACCCGTGGATGAGGTTCCGGCCGATGCACAAGGGGAATGCGGGGAGGACCAGGTAGCCGGGTGCTCGATCAACGGGCGTGCACGAACCAGGTTCCGGGCGCGAACCGTTTTTCGACGCCTGTGGCGTCCGCGCCACTCCGGGTCGCTGTGGACAAGGTTCCTCGTGCCCGGCACCACCGCGAGAAACTGTTGCCGAATACTGATTTCGTCAAAAGCGAGGCCGTGACGGAACCGGATCATGGAAGACGCGTTTTCCGTTCATCCTGTCAAGCTCCCATTCGGAGACCACGACGATGCTTCGGTCAGGCTTCCTTCTCGGCGTGAGCGCACCGGCCGCCATCCTGACGTTGCTCGTCCACCCGATGGTCCAGGCGAGCGCGGACCAATGGGTCCCCACGACCACGGTCGCCGCCCCCGGTCCGGCCGCATTCGAAGCACGCCCCCTGCCGGGCATGCGCCCGGTCTCGATCGCGATCCGGCCGAGCCGGGTGGCGAGCCTGCAATCCGAGCCGAACCGCGCCGTCCCGGCCGCGTCGGACACGGCGCAGGAGATGGGAACCAAGCCGCCGCTCAAGCCGCGTCGGATGATGCGCGAGGGCTGCGAGGCGGCGCTCAGCTCGCTGGTCGGCCCCGAAGCCCGCCGCATGATCCCCGGCCGCTGCATCTCCTGAGGCGACACCGATCAGCCTACCGGCTTACGGTGCACGTCGCGAAGGCCCGCTCCATGCTCTGGAGCGGGCCTTCGCGTTGTGCAGCATGGAAGCGGACATAAAAAAGGCGCCTGCCCAGCGAAGGGCAGACGCCGCGCGTCTCAAAGGGCGGTCGATCACTCGGCGCCGTCGCGGCCCGTACCAGTGGCCTGACCGCCCTTGCGGCCGGCCGTCGAGGCCAGCTCGCGGTCCTGCGAGAACGAACGCTTCTCAGCCGGCACGCTGCGGCCACCCTTGCTGGCGATCTCGCGCTGGCGCTCGAGATCCATCGACGCAAAACCTCGCTTCGAGGTTGAATTACCGGATGCCATCAGCTCCTCCTCAGGCTTCTCTTCACCCTTTCACAACCTTCGCCAGTATCCGAAGGTTCCTCTCACGCTTCCGCGACAAGCTTAGCCGCAACCACGTCGGTGCGCTGGCGTTGGAAGACAGCGGTGGGGCAAACGACAATTCAGCGCCTGCCTCGAACGAGGTTTTTTCGAGCATGACGAATCGCGAGATGGTCTCCGGTGCGGCCAAGGTTTCGCCGGAGGCCGCGCCGAAGCCGAACACGCGGGCGCTTCCGCCGATGCCCGCGGACGAGGGCAGCGCGACGCCAACGACGCAGGTCGAGCCGATCGATTCGCCCCAACCGAACGCCAGCGCCGGCCGCGAGCCGCCGAGCGCCGAGAAATCCGGCTTGGCGACGAAGCGCTGAGCGGCCTCAGACCTGCCGCGGCCGGCGGCTGAGCAGGACGATCCCGATCGCCATCGCGAGGATCGTCCCGGCGGCGGCGAAACTGAGGACGCGGCGGATCATCGGCGTGTAGACGCCGGTCGCGGCATCGTACCCGTAGCAGAGCAGGACGAGGCGGTCGGCGAGGCTGCCGGTCCGGCCCTCGCCGGCCTCGACGAGGGCGAGCCGCAGGTCGCTGCCGTTCAGCGCCAGCGGCGACAGGACGCGGGCGACGCGGCCGTCGCCGGTGAGCAGGATCGCGGCGGCGGGGTGGGCGAAGCTGTCGGTGCCGGCGTCGTAGACGAAACGGTAGCCGAGCGCCTGCGTCAGCCGATCGACGGCGGCGGCGTCGCCCACCAGCGCGGCCGCCTGCGCCGAAAGCCCCGGGTTCCCGAGCTCGGTGTCGAGCATGTGCCGCGCCGCGGCCGCGTCGTCGCGCGGGTCGATCCCGACGAGGACGAGGCTGACGTCGCGGCCGGCGACGAGGCCGGTTGCGGCCAAGGCCGCCCCGGACATCGACAGCATCGGGTCGCAGACGTTGCCGCAGGTGTAGTCCACCGGCAGCAGCAGGGTCGGCCGGCCACCGAGCGCCTTGCCCAGCGTGGTCGGCCGGTCGCCCGCGGCATCGTTCCAGGCCAGATCGAGGGGAACACGGGCGCCTGGAGGCGGCACGACCGCGACGCGCGCGAGCTCGGTCCGGTTCAGGCGGGCGGCGGCCGGCGTGGCGGCGAACGCGATCCCGACGAGGAGCGCGGCGAGGCGAGGATGGCGGGCGCGGCGCATGGCACCTCCGGTGGGGGCCTGCATGCCCGATCGCGTTCGACGGGGCATCCGGGGCACGCCGTCGCAGCGTGCCGCCGGGACGGGAGGGCTGGACAAGATCGCCGCAAGCCGCATGGATGAGGCGGCCGGCGCCATCACGAGATCCGGCGCGGTGCGGAGTTCCACCCATGACCCTCGATACGGAGGTTACCTCCCTTCGGCAGGTGCCGCTGTTCCGCGAGGTCGAGCCGTCGCGGCTGAAGCTGCTCGCCTTCACCAGCGAGCGGGTGCATTTCGAGGCGGGCCAGCAATTCTTCACCCGCGGCGACGTCGCGGATGCCGCCTACCTCATCCTGGAGGGCAGCGCCGCCGTGACCATCGACGGGGCCGCGGGGCCGGTGCGTCTCGCCCTGCTCGGGGCCAACGCCCTGGTCGGCGAGATGGGCATCCTGGCCGACCAGCCGCGCTCGGCCACCGTCACGGCCGAGACGGCGGCCACCGCCCTGCGCATCGACCGCGGCGTGTTCCTCGAGCTGCTGGCGCAGTTTCCCCAGATCAGCATCGCGCTGATGCGCGAGCTGGCCCTGCGCCTCGAGCAGACGAACCAGGCGCTCGCGCAGAGCCGCGCCTGAGATCGCGCGATCGGGCGTCACGGCGCCGGGTAGGTGATGAACTCCATCAGCGACCCGTCCGGATCGCGGAAGTAGATGCTGGTCCCGGGCCCGGCCGCGCCGTGGCGCTCCACCGGGCCGAGCTCGACGGGGACGCCGTGGGCAGCCAGGTGCGCCATCGCCTCCTCGATCGTGCCGGACCAGCGGAAGCACAGGTCGCTGCCGCCCGGCATCACCGGCTTCTCGGCGAGCGGCTCCGGGGACAGCCCGGGGCCGTGGCAGTTCAGCTGCACCCCGCCGAGCCGGTACGCGAAGCCCGCGCCGGCCGGGACGATCTCGGCACCGACGACATCTCCGTAGAAGGCGTTCGCGCGCGTCCAGTCGCTGACGTGGATCACGCAATGGTCGAGATGGATCGCCGGGCGCAGCGGCGTCTCCGGCAATGCGCCTTGCATCTCGGGAAGGGTGAGCGTGTCGGCCATGATGCGCCTCGTCTCGGAACCGATGCGGGAGAGTTAGGGCGCAACCCACGGCCGAACGAGGCGAAATCCGGGCAATCGTGCCGGGCGCTTCATCCAACCTGAGACGCAAAAGTCACATCGTGGGGGGCGGCGAGGCGGTAGGCATGATCCGAACGCTTCCTCGCCTCGTGAGGCCCCATGCCCCTCCGCCGGATCCTCCTCGCTGCGGTCCTCATCGCGCCGCTCGCAGCCTGCAACCAGCGCGGGCCCGTGAACCTCGCCGCCAACGACGAGGAGGCGGCGTGGTATGTCGGCTCGATGCCCGACAAGCCGTTCGACGTGCCGCTGGTCGACACCAATCGCCTCGATCCGAAGTACCGCCGGCAGGTCGTGAGCTATTCCGGCCCCGAGCGGCCCGGCACCATCGTCGTCGACATCGACAAGCGCCAGCTCGCCCTCGTCCAGGCCGACGGCACAGCGATGCAGTACGGCGTCGGCGTGGGCAAGCTCGGCTTCTCGTGGAAGGGCGAGGCCCGCGTCGGCCGCAAGGGCGTCTGGCCGGACTGGAGCCCGACCACGACCATGGTCGCCCTCCATCCGGAGATCGACCGCCAGCGCAAGGGCGGCGTCGACAACCCGCTCGGCGCCCGCGCGCTCTACCTCTACCAGGGCAACCGCGACATCCTGTTCCGCATCCACGGCACCAACGAGCCCTGGAGCATCGGCGAGCAGATGTCGTCGGGCTGCGTCCGCATGCTCAACGAGGACATCGTCGACCTCTACGAGCGCGTGCCGGTGGGGACGCAGGTGCTGATCAAGCGCAACGGCAAGTACCGGGTCTGAGCCGATCCGGTCCGAACGGCCGGCTTGACCGGAGCCGGCCTCCGGCAGAGCGTGCGCCCGAAGCGTTCAGGCCCCGGAGACGACGATGCCGACCACGACCGACGGACTCGTCCTGCACCACGCGCCGAACACCCGCTCGACGGGCGTGCGGGTGCTGCTCGAGGAACTTAACGCGCCGCACGAGCTGCACGTCATCAACCTCAAGGCGGGCGAGCAGCAGGGCAGCGCGCACCTCGCCGTCAATCCGATGGGCAAGGTCCCGGCGATCCGCCACGGCGGCGCGACGGTGGCCGAGCAGGCCGCCTGCTACCTCTACCTCGCGGACCTGTTTCCCGAGGCCGGCCTCGCGCCCGGCACGACCGATCCGGCCCGCGGCGCCTACCTGCGCTGGATGGTCTTCTACGGCTCGTGCTTCGAGCCGGCCGTGATCGACCGGGCGATGGAGCGCGCGCCGCCGCCCCGGATGATGTCGGCCTACGGCGATTACGACACGGTGCTGGCCCAGGTGCTCGCGATGCTGACGCCCGGCCCCTGGATCCTCGGCGAGCGCTTCTCCGCCGCCGACGTCCTGTGGGGCTCGGCGCTCGGCTGGACCACCGCGTTCAAGCTCGTCCCCGAGGAGCCGGCGATCATGGCCTACCTCGCGCGCTTCCGGGCGCGTCCGGCCTACCAGGCGATCGCCGCCGACGACGCGCGCCTCGCGGCGGCGCAGCAGGCGGCGGCAGGGTAGGGCACCCGAACCGGCCCTAACCCCGAAGCAACTCCGAAAACCGTGCCACCAGCCGGCGCGCGACCTCGTCCTTGTCGAGCGTCGGCCAGGTCTCGACCGACCCGTCGCGCGCGATCAGGTGGACCGTGTTGGTCGCGCCGCCCATCACGCCGCCCGCAGCCGAGACGTCGTTGGCGACGATCAGGTCGCAGCCCTTTCGGGCGATCTTCGCCTGGGCGTGCGCGATCACCGTGTCGGTCTCGGCGGCGAAGCCGACGACGAGGGCGGGGCGGTTCTCCGTCCGTCCGGCGATGGTGGCGAGGATGTCGGGGTTCTCGACCAGCGTCAGCGGGGCGGGCGCCGCGCCGGCCTTCTTGATCTTGGAGCCGGTCTCGGTGGCGGGCCGCCAGTCGGCGACCGCGGCCGTGAACACCGCGATGCTGGCGGGAAGCGCCGCCTCGACCGCCGCCAGCATCTCGCGCGCGGTCTCGACCCGCACCACGGCGACGCCCTCGGGATCGGGGATCGCCACCGGCCCGGAGACCAGCGTGACCGTCGCGCCGGCGGCGGCGGCGGCGGCGGCGATGGCGTGGCCCTGGCGCCCCGACGAGCGGTTGGCGATGAACCGCACCGGGTCGATCGGCTCATGGGTCGGCCCGGAGGTGACGAGCACGCGGTGGCCGCCGAGCGGCCCGGCGGCCTTGGCGCGACCCGCGAGGAAGCCGAACCCGGCGGGCTTCGCCTCGGCCTCCCCGAGCATCGCGGCCGCGGCGTCGGCGATCTCGGCCGGCTCGGCCATGCGGCCCGGCCCTGTCTCGGGCTCGGCCATCGGGCCGGCATTGGGGCCGACGACCCGGACGCCGTCGGCGAGCAGCGTCGTGAGGTTGCGCCGCGTTGCGGGATGCGCCCACATCGCCACGTTCATCGCCGGCGCGATCAGGATCGGCAGGGTGGTGGCGAGCAGCACCGTGGAGGCGAGGTCGGGGGCGTGGCCGGTGGCCATCCGCGCCATCAGGTTGGCGGTGGCCGGCGCCACCACCACCGCGTCGGCGTCCCGGGCCAGCTTGATATGGCCGATCTCCGCCTCGTCGGCCCGGTCGAACAGGTCGGTATGGGCGGGCTGGCCGGCGAGCGCCGCGGCCGCGAGCGGGGTGACGAATTCCTGCGCGCCCTTGGTCAGCAGCGGTCGGACGGAGGCGCCGCGCTCGCGCAGGCGGCGGATCAGGTCGAGCGCCTTGTAGGCCGCGATGCCCCCGCCGATGACGAGGAGGATGCGCCGGTTCGCGAGCGGCAACGTGGGGGCTGCGGTCATGGCAGAAGGAGTGCCGGTGCGGGGCGGGCCGCGTCAATCCCGGCCGCGGCACGCGCTCTCGCCGCGCCGGCCGCGCGCGCGACGAGGACGGCCCAGGCCTCCCGCTCGTGCGCCGGGTCGAACGCCGCCGCACGCGCCGCACCGTGCGCGCGCAGGCGCTCGAGGAAGGCCGAATCCTGTTCCGCGCATAGCATCAGGCGCGCGAGCGCAGCCTGGTCTCCGGCCGGGAAGTAGCCCGGGTGATCGGTGCCGAGCAGGCCGACATTGCCCGGGATCTCGGAGGCCAGGATCGGCAGCCCGGCCGCGATCGCCTCGGAGATCACGTTGGCGCCCCCCTCGTTCAGCGAGCTCAGCACCATCAGCCGCGCGCGCCGCAGGAACCGCCGCACCCGCGCGCCGGAGACCTCGCCGCGCCAATCGTAGCGCGGGTTGGTTTGCATCTCGGCCCGCGCGCGATCCGCCCACGCCGGGTCGGGCGCGCCGCCGAGATGGACGACGCGGATGCGGGAGGCGGGCGGCAGGGTGCGGGCGGCGAGCGCGGCGCGCAACGGGTCCTTCTCGGCGCGCAGGTGGCCGACGACGAGGATGTCGAAGGTGCGCGTCGTGGGCGGAAGGCGCTCCTCGCTCGCCGGCACCGACTGCACGATCACCGCGAGCTTGTCGCGGTAGGATTCCGGGATCGCGTCGGCGACGAGGTCGTGCAGGCCGACGAGCACGTCGGCGAGATCGAGCGAACGCAGGGTGGTGCCGGGATCGGCGGCGAGATCGTGATTGATGTCGGTCCCGGTCAGCGCGACGACGAGGGGGCGCTCCGGGTATAAGCGCCGGTATCGCGCGATCGCCGGGGCGCTCTTCCAGGCGTGCAGCGCGATCATCAGGTCGCAGGGCGCGTCGGCGTAGGCGGTCGCCACGACGACGCGGTGGCCGAGCCGGCGCAGGATGCCGGCCCAGCGCAGGGCCGTCGTGCGGTTGCCGGCCCGCGAACGTTTCGGCGCCGGCGTGATCAGGATGATGTCCATGGGTCGATCGCTTATCGGATGGGTGCCATGACCGACGCCACACAACTCATCGCGATGCTGGAGGACAGCCGCGCCCGGACCCTCGAGCTGGTGGCCGGGCTCGATGCCGAGCGGCTGATCGGGCCGCGGCTCGACATCGTCAACCCGCTGCTGTGGGAGATCGGGCACCTCGCCTGGTTCCACGAGCACTTCATCCTGCGCGCCCTCGACGGGGCGGAACCCGCGATCACGGATGCCGACGCGGTCTACAATTCCGCGGTGCTCGCCCACGACGACCGTTGGGTGCGCGCGCTGCCGCCGCTCGACGTCACGCTCGGATACATGGGCCGCGTCCACGATGCGCTGGTCCGGCGCCTCGACGGCCCGCCGACCGCCGAGGAAGCCTACCGCTACCGGCTGACCACCTACCACGAGGACATGCACGGCGAGGCCTTCACCTATTCGCGCCAGACGCTCGGATACCCGGCGCCGTCCTTCGCCGCCTCGGCCGGTCTCGCCCCGGTCGCGGAGGGGCCGTGGCCGGGCGACGCGGCGATCCCCGGCGGCACCTTCCGGCTTGGCGCCGAGCCGGGCGAGGCGTTCGTGTTCGACAACGAGAAGTGGGCGCACCCGGTCGAGGTCGCGCCGTTCCGCATCGCGCGGGCGCCGGTGACCAACGCGGAGTTCGCCGCCTTCGTCGCCGCCAGCGGCTATCGCGAGCCGTCGTTCTGGGACGCGGAAGGATGGCGCTGGCGCTGCCGGAGCGGGGCGGAGCACCCCGCGCATTGGCAGCCGGACGGGGCGGGCTGGCGGGTCCGGCGCTTCGACGGCGTCTCCGACCTCGCCCCGCACCAGCCGGTGGTCCATGTCGGCTGGTACGAGGCCGCCGCCTACTGCGCCTTCGCCGGCCGCCGCCTGCCGACCGAGGCCGAATGGGAGGTCGCGGCCTCCACCGCCCCGACCCCGGGCGGGGCGATGGGGCAGGCGAAACGCCGCTATCCCTGGGGCGAGGCGGCACCGGATGCGACCCGCGCCAACCTCGACGGCGGCCGCCTCGGCTGCGTCGACGTGGCCGCCCACGAAGCGGGCGACAGCGCCTGGGGCTGCCGCCAGATGATCGGCAACGTCTGGGAATGGACCGCGAGCGACTTCCTGCCCTATCCGGGTTTCTCGCCCGATGCCTACCGCGAGTATTCCGAGCCCGCCTTCGGCACGCGGAAGGTGCTGCGCGGCGGCGCCTGGATCACCCGCGGGCGGATGGTCGACAACGCCTACCGCAACTTCTTCGGGCCGGATCGCCGCGACATCTTCGCGGGCTTTCGCACGGCGGCCGTGTAGGGTTGCGCTTCTCAGAAGTTGAATTACAACTTCTGAGTTCGCTTGATGGGTACTCGTACCTCACACTCCAGATGACGGGAAGTGGAACGCCGTACGCGGAAACCGCGGTTAACATCTTCGACTTGCGCCTCACGCACGAAATCTGAGCGGTAAGACATCTTTAAGAAAATTATCGCAACCTGCTACTCGAACCGCCCCAAGGTCGCACCACGCAGCGTCGTCTCACAGGCTCCATCCGTTCGGGAGAGGCCGGAGGATCGGACCGCGCCGCCTGGAGCTCGGCCGAGGCGATTTCGGACCTGCGCGCATGTTGACCGTCCTCGGTTGCTTCACGGCCCGGCACGACCTCCGCCTCGTCGTCCTGGCGGGCGTGATCTGCGCGATCGCGGCGCTGACCGCGATCCGGCTTCTCCGCCACGCCGGCACCGCCAGCGGCCGCGCGCGATCGACCTGGCTCGTGGTCGCGGCGATCTCCAGCGGGTCGGGCATCTTCGCGACCCACTTCATCGCGATGCTGGCGTTCGAGCCGAGCATCCCGAGCGCCTACGATTCCGAGTTGACCGTCCTCTCGCTGGTCTTCGCGATCGGCCTCACCGGCCTGGGCCTGCGGATCGCCCTGTCCGAGACGCCGCGGGCGTCCTGGCTCGGGGGGGTCGTGGTCGGCTTCGGCATCGCCGCGATGCACTACACCGGCATGGCGGCCTTCGAGGTCACGGGACGTCTGCGCTGGGATCCGGCCTTCGTGTTCGCGTCGATCCTGATCGGTGAGCTCCTTTCCGCCGTCGCCGTCTCCATCGCCGTGCATGCCCGTTCGCTCACCTCCCTGTTCGGCAGCGCAGGCCTGCTCGCGCTGGCGATCGGCGCGCATCACGCGGTGGGCATGGCCGGGGTGACGATCACCGAGAACCCGCTGGCGGCCCTGTCGCCCCAGGCGATGCCGCCGGGATGGCTCGCCGGCGCCGTCGCGGTGGCCAGCCTCATCGTGTTCGTCCTCACGGCGACGGCCTACGCGCTGAGCCTTCGCGAGCAGCGTCGCGCGCGCGCCGAGATGGAGCGCATGCGCGGCCTCGCCAACGCGGCGGTCGAGGGTCTGATCGTCCTGGACCGGTGCCGGATCGTCACGGCCAACATCAGCTTCAGCCGGCTCGTCGGCCTCTCGCACGAAGCGATGACGGGCCTGTCGGTCACCGCCTTCCTCGACGAGCCCCGGACCTGGGATCGGCTCGCCTACGTCATCGGGCAGCCGGTCGAGCTGAGCCTGCGCGACGGCGCCGGCGCGGTCATCGAGGCGGAGGTGATCCTTCGGCGGATCGATTTTGCGGGCAAGCCGCATCATGCCCTGGCGGTCCGCGACATCCGGCAGCGCAAGCACGCCGAGCGGCACATCCGGTACCTCGCCCACCACGATGCCCTGACGGGCCTGCTCAACCGCTCCGCCTTCAACGCGCGCCTCGATCGCGCCGTGGGCGCGGCGGTCGAGACCGGCGTTCCGATCGCGGTGCTCTGCCTCGACCTCGACCGGTTCAAGGCGGTCAACGACCTGTTCGGCCATGCGGCCGGCGACGCGATGCTGAATAGGGTCGCCCGCCGCGTCACCGGGCTGCTCGGCCCCGACCAGATCCTGGCACGCCTCGGCGGCGACGAGTTCGCCATCCTCATGGCCGGACGGACCGGGCCGGACGCTGCCGAGCGCCTGGCGAAGTCCATTCTCGCGTCCCTCGCGGCGCAGGCCTCGGGCGGGCCCGCCGACGCGATCGTCGGGGTCAGCATCGGCATCGCCCTGTGCCCGCAGGACGCCGTGGAGCGCCAGGGCCTGATGGGCCATGCCGATACGGCGCTCTACCGCGCCAAGGCCGAGGGCCGGGGGACCTACCGCTTCTTCGAGCCCCAGATGGGCATCGCCGTGCGCGAGCGTCACGCCTTGGAACGCGACCTCGAACAGGCCCTGGCGCGCGGCGAGTTCCACCTCGAGTACCAGAAGCAGGTCGCGGCCGCGGGCGGCGCCCTGCTCGGCTTCGAGGCCCTGCCGCGCTGGACCCATCCGACACGAGGGCTCGTCCCGCCCGACGTCTTCATCCCGGTGGCCGAGGAGCGCGGAACGATCTCGGCGATCGGGATGTGGGTGCTTCGCACCGCCTGTCGCGAGGCCGCGGCCTGGGCGTCGCCCCTGCGGGTGGCGGTGAACGTCTCGGCGGTCCAGGTCCACGATCCGGCCTTCGCCGCGCAGGTGCACGCGGTTCCGGTCGAGACCGGGCTGCCGGCCGCGCGGCTGGAGCTGGAGATCACCGAGACCGCGCTGATCCGCAACTTCGACCGTGCGGTGGCGACGCTGCGCCAGTTGCGGACGCTCGGCGTCGGCATCGCCATGGACGATTTCGGGACGGGCTACTCGTCGCTGGCCAACCTCCGGGCATTCCCCTTCGACCGGATCAAGATCGACCGGTCCTTCGTGCGCAACGTCGACACCAACGCCCAGACGGCGGCGATCGTGCGCGCTGTCCTCGGGCTCGGCTGCGGGCTCGGCCTGCCGGTGGTCGCCGAGGGCGTCGAGACCGTCGCGGAACTCGCGTTCCTGAGAGCGGCCGGGTGCGCCGAGGTGCAGGGCTACCTGTTCGGTCGCCCGGGCCCCGTCGACACGCACGGGATCGACCCCTGCGCAGCCGCCGTCGCGGATGCGCCGCGACAGGGTCGCGCCGCCTGACGGAACGCTCCGAAGCGGGCGGCTTCGCCGTCCCGGCCTATCGCAAGGCCGCCACCAGCACGCCCGCCGCGATCGCCCACAGGGCCAGCGTCTGCCACAGCGCGTTGCGGCGCTCGTTGCGGGCGATGCGCTCCAGGCGGCGTGCGTCGCCCGTGCCCGCCTCGTCGGCATGGACGATCAGGCGCCGGAGCCGCAGGGCGAGGTCCGGCACGTCGGCGACGATGTCGGTGAGGGTGCGCGCGGCGTGGGCCGCCCCTTCCAGGCGCCCGGCCGGGCCGAGGTTGCGGGTGATCCAGCTGCGGACCACCGGCTCGGCCGAGGTCCACATGTCGAGCTTGGGATCGAGGCTGCGGGCGACGCCTTCCACCACCACCATGGTCTTCTGCAGCATCACCAGCTCGGTGCGCGTGCTCATGTCGAACAGGGCGGTGATGTCGAACAGCAGCGTCAGCACCTTCGCCATCGAGATCTCGTCGGCGCGGCGCTGGTGGATCGGCTCGCCGATGGCGCGGATCGCCTGGGCGAAGTCGTCGACCGAGTGGTGCGCCGGCACGTAGCCCGCCTCGAAGTGGACCTGCGCCACGCGGCGGTAGTCGCGCATGATGAAGCCGAGCAGGATCTCGGCGAGGAACCGCCGTTCCTTGCGCCCGAGCCGGCCCATGATGCCGAAATCCACCGCTACGAGCTTGCCGGCCGCGTCCACGAACAGGTTCCCCTGGTGCATGTCGGCGTGGAAGAACCCGTCGCGGATCGCCTGGCGCAGGAAGCTCTGGATCACTGTGCGCCCGATCGCGTGCGGGTCGTGGCCGGCTTCCCGAAGCGCGGCGGCGCTGTGGAGGCGGGTGCCGTCGATCCATTCGCAGCTGAGCACGTCGCGGGCGATCAGCTCCCATTCGGGCCGCGGCACGCGAAAATCGTCGTCCTCCGCGGTATTCTGCGCGAGCTCCGAGGCGGCGGCGGCCTCGAGCCGGAAGTCCATCTCCATGGTCACGGAGCGGGCCAGGATCTCGACCACGTCGCGCGGGCGCAGGCGCTCGGCTTGCGGAGACAGCACGTGGACGATGCGCGCGAGGAGGCGCATCACCTCCACGTCGCGCTGGAAGCGCTCGCGCACGCCCGGCCGCATGATCTTCACGGCGAGCGTGCGCTGGGTGCCGTCGGCATCGTGGACCACCGCCTTGTGGACCTGCGCGATCGAGGCCGCGGCCACCGGCTCGCCGAAGGCGACGAACAGGGCGGAGATCGGCTTGCCGAAGGCGGCCTCGACCACCTTCACGGCCACCGCCTGCGGGAAGGGCGGCACCCGGTCCTGCAGCATCTCGAGGTCGCGGGCCGCGGTCATCCCGACGATGTCGGGGCGGGTAGCGAGGAACTGCCCGAACTTGACGTAGGACGGGCCGAGCCGGGTCAGGCCGGCCGAGAGCCGGGCCGCGCCGGTGCCGAGGCCCGGCCGCTCCAACAACCGGACGATCCGCAGCCCGAGCCGCAGGTGCGGCGGCAGCTCGGAGGCGTCGACGAGCGCCAGCGCGCCCTCGCGCGCCAGCACGAAGCCGACATGGGCCCCGCGGAAGAGGTTGACCGCGGCGGCGATCATCGCGCCGCCCGGCGGCTCGGGTCGGTCACGAGACCTTCCAGCCGGAATGGATCGCGACGATGCCGCCCGAGAGCGGCCGGTGCGTGACGTGGCGGAAGCCGGCCTGCTCGATCATCCCGGCGAACAGCCCGGGGGAGGGGAACTTCCGGATCGATTCCACGAGGTAGCGGTAGGATTCCGCGTCGCCCGCGACCCGTGCGCCGAGCCGCGGAATCACGTGGAAGGAGTAGGCGTCGTAGATCTTGTCGAGCACCGGCAGGTCGACCTTGGAGAATTCCAGGCACAGGAAGCGGCCGCCGGGCTTCAGCACGCGGCGGGCCTCCTGCAGGGCCAGCTCGATCCGCGGCACGTTCCGGATGCCGAAGGCGATGGTGTAGGCGTCGAAGGTCGCGTCCGGCAGGGGCAAGGTCTCGGCGTTGCCGGTGACGAAGTCGATGCGCCCGTCGAAGCGCGCCCCGGCGCGCTCGGCGCCGACCCGCAGCATCGCCTCGTTGATGTCGAGCACGGTGACCGAGGCCTGCGGGCCGCCGGCCTCGAGGACGCGGAAGGCGACGTCGCCGGTGCCGCCGGCCACGTCGAGATGGCGGAACGGCCGCGTGCGCGACGGGCGCAGCATCGCGATGAGCTGCGCCTTCCAGGCCCGGTGCAGGCCGCCGGACATCAGGTCGTTCATCAGGTCGTAGCGCTTGGCGACCGAGCGGAACACGTCGTCGACGCGCGCCTGCTTCTCGGCCAGGGCCACACGCTCGAAGCCGAAATCGGTCTCCTGCGCCCCCGTCGTGCCGTCCCGCGCGCCCGTCGTCTCGTCCGCCACCGTCATGAAGTCCTGCCCGTCTGCGCCCTCGCGCCTCATAGCGAAGCCGGACGCGATCCGCCATGCGTCGTAAGACGCGGTGGGGACGGCCGGCCGTGGGCGGCGAAGCCTCGCCCGTCGGCCGGGATTGCGGCGGCGGCGGCCCGGGCCGATACCCGGCCTCCACGATCCGCCTTCCACCATCCGATTTGCCGAGGGACGGCCACAGGACAATGCCCGAGCTTCCAGAGGTCGAGACGGTGCGGCGCGGCCTCGCGCCGGCGATGGTCGGGGCCACCTTCAGCCGCGTCACCCTGCGCCGCCCGAACCTGCGCTTCCCGTTCCCCGAGCGCTTCTGCGCGCGCCTGGAGGGGCGCCGGGTCACCGGCCTCGCGCGGCGGGCGAAGTACCTCACGGCCGGCCTCGATTCGGGCGAGACGCTGATCATGCATCTCGGCATGAGCGGCCGCTTCGACGTGGCGATGCCCGACGGCAGCAACACGTCGCCCGGCGACTTCTACCTCGACGGGGCGCTCGGCACGCCCAAGCACGACCACGTGGTGATGGCGATGGGGAACGGCGCCACCGTCACCTACAACGACGCCCGCCGCTTCGGCTTCATGGACCTCGTGCCCACCGACACGCTCGCCGCGTGCCGGCACTTCGCCGGCATGGGCATCGAGCCCCTGAGCGCGGATCTGACGGCCGAGACCATCGCGCGGCTCTTTCGCCACAAGATCACGCCGCTGAAGGCCGCGCTCCTCGACCAGCGCCTGATCGCGGGCCTGGGCAACATCTACGTCTGCGAGGCTCTGCACCGGGCCGGCCTCCACCCCGAGGCGGCCGCGGGCACGCTGGCCAAGGCCGACGGCGCGCCGACGCCGAAGGCCCGGCTGCTGGCCAGGGTGATCGGCGAGGTGCTCACCGAGGCGGTCGCCGCCGGCGGCTCGACGCTGCGCGACTACGCCCACACCGACGGCACGTCGGGCGCCTTCCAGCAGGCGTTCCGCGTCTACGACCGGGTCGGCGAGGCCTGCCGCACCAAGGGCTGCGGCGGGACCGTCGGCCGGATCGTGCAATCCGGCCGCTCGACCTTCTTCTGCGCGACCTGCCAGCCTTCTGGGACGCGGATCGCGCCGACGCCCCCGAAACCG
This sequence comes from Methylobacterium sp. E-025, assembly GCF_022829705.1. Classification (NCBI taxonomy): domain Bacteria; kingdom Pseudomonadati; phylum Pseudomonadota; class Alphaproteobacteria; order Hyphomicrobiales; family Methylobacteriaceae; genus Methylobacterium; species Methylobacterium sp. E-025. Next base: position 35,260 of record NZ_JAKSYR010000034.1, on the reverse strand, counting down.
CGCTGACCGGATCGGCCTGTCTGTCGACCAGCCGGGGCGCGTGCAGCGCGCAACGGCAATTTCGCCACAAACCGGCGTAGTTTCCGGTACCCTGCGGCGATCCTTCGTGATCGCCGCCCCGTCGCGCATGCGCGCCCGGCACCGCCCTCGTCGCCGGCGCGAGCCCGAGCAGGATCCCGATGTTCTTCCGTCGACGTCAGACGCACGTGCCGCCGCAGCCGCTCACCTTCGACGAGCCGGCCCAGCCGCAGCGCCTCTCCCCCCGCTCGCCGAACGAGGCGATCAAGCCGACCGCGGCCCCGCCGCCGCCCGAGCGGCCCGAGCGCCGCCGCGGCGGGCTTCTCGCCACCATCAGCGGGCTGCTCACCTTCGCGGTGGTGATCGCCATCGCCGTGATGCTCGGGCTGACGCTGTTCCAGCGGCAGGTGCAGGAGCCCGGCCCGCTCGCCGCCGACAAGGTGGTCGTGATCCCGTCCCGCAGCGGCACCGGCGAGATCGCCGAAATCCTGAAGCGCGAAGGCGTGATCGACCATGTCGGGCTCTTCGAGTTCGCCGCCCGGTTCGGCGGGCGCCCGCCGCTGAAGGCCGGCGAGTACACCTTCAAGGCCCATGCCAGCATCAGCGATGCGATCGACACCGTGACCACGGGCCGGCAGGTCCAGCACGCGATCACCTTCCCCGAGGGGCTCACCTCCGAGCAGATCGTGATGCGCCTCAACGAGAACGACGTGCTCACCGGCGAGGTCGGCGAGATCCCGCCCGAGGGCTCGCTGCTGCCCGACACCTACAAGTTCGAGCGCGGCGCGAGCCGCCAGCAGATCGTCAACCTGATGCGCGAGAAGCAGCGCAAGGTCCTCAACGACATCTGGCTGCGCCGCAGCGCCGACGTGCCGGTGCGGACGCCGGCCGAGATGGTCACGCTGGCCTCGATCGTCGAGAAGGAGACCGGGCGCGCCGACGAGCGGCCGCGGGTGGCCGGCGTGTTCGTCAACCGCCTGAACAAGCGGATGAAGCTGCAATCGGACCCGACCATCGTCTACGGGCTGGTCGGCGGGCGCGGCACCCTCGGGCGCGGCATCCAGCGCTCCGAGATCGACCGGGCGACGCCCTACAACACCTACGTGATCGAGGGCCTGCCGCCCGGCCCGATCGCCAATCCCGGCCGCGCCGCCCTGGAGGCGGTCGCCAATCCGTCGCGGACCAAGGACCTGTTCTTCGTCGCCGACGGCACCGGCGGGCACGCCTTCGCCGAGAGCCTCGACGGCCACCAGAAGAACGTCGCGCGCTGGCGCCAGGTCGAGAAGGCCCGCCTGGCCACGACGCCGGATGCCGCCGGCGTCGACAAGGCCGAGCCGCCCGCCGATCCCGCCGCGGTGCCGAACCGGGCCTCGGCCTTCGCCCCGCCGACGAGCGCCTACGCGCTGGACGGGGCGACCGTCGGGGCGGGCGGGCCGCGTCCGAAGGCCTTCGACGCCTCGGAGGGCACCAAGCTCGATCCGCTGAAGAACAGGACCTACGACCTCGGCTCGCCCAAGACCGTGCCGGTGCTGAAGCAACCGTGATCGTCCCCGGCGCTGCGGCGCCGCTCGCACGCGCCATCAGGACGAGCCGATGCACCTGAACCACGTCAACCTCGGCGTCACCGAGGTCCCGGCCACGGTCGCGATGTTCGAGACCTATTTCGGGCTGCGCCGCACCGCGATGCCGGTCAACGACAAGATGGCCTTCCTCGCCGACGACGGCGGCGGCATCCTCAGCCTGTTCCGCGTGAAGGATGCGACCTACCCCAAGATCTTCCATATCGGCTTCATCCAGGAGCGGGTGGAGCAGGTCCACGCGATCCACGCACGGCTGACCGAAGGCGGCTTCGCCCCGGAGACCCCGCGCGAGGAGCACGGGCGGGTGACGTTCTATTTCCAGGCGCCGGGCGGGTTCACGGTGGAGGTGAACGCCTTCGTTTAGGCGTCCCGCACGACGAAACCTCGGCGCCGCAACGCAGGGCATCGCAAGACCATGATCGCGAGCATGACCGGGTTCGCCCGGGCCGCCGGCACCACCGGGCCGGTGCAGTGGGCCTGGGAGGTCCGCAGCGTCAACGGCCGCGGGCTCGACGTGCGGCTTCGGGTGCCGAACGGATACGATTCCGTCGGCGAGGTCGCGCGCACCGCCCTGCAGAAGACGCTGGCCCGCGGCCAGTGCCAGCTCTCGCTCAACCTGACGAAGCCGGAGAGCAAGGCGCGGGTGCGGATCGACGAGGCGCTGCTGGCGCGGCTCGCCGAGGCCGTCGCCCGCGTGCCGGTTCCGGAGGGGATCGCGCCCGCGACGATGGACGGGCTGCTGTCGATCCGCGGCGTCGTCGAGGCCGAGGACGAGGCCTCCACCGAGCAGGACGCGCTGGCGCGCGACCTCGCGGAGGGCGTCGTGCGGCTCGTAGCCGACCTCGTCGAGGCCCGCCGCGCCGAGGGCCGGGCGCTCGCGGAGATCGTCGCGGCGCAGGTCGCGCGGATGGGCGTGCTGACGCAGGCCGCGGAGGATTGCCCGGCGCGCAAGCCCGAGGCGATCCGCGCCCGTCTCGCGGCCTCCGTCGTGGGCCTGCTGGACGCCGGCGGCCTCGATCCCGAGCGCCTGCATCAGGAGGCGGTGATGATGGCGGCCAAGGCCGACGTCCGCGAGGAGCTCGACCGCCTGCGCGCCCACCTCGAAGCGGTGTCCGAGCTCCTGGCGGCGGGCGGCGCGATCGGGCGGCGCCTCGATTTCCTGGCCCAGGAGCTTGGGCGCGAGGCCAACACCCTGTGCGCCAAGGCCAACGACGTGGCGCTGTCGCGAATCGGACTCGACTTGAAGGCCGTGGTGGAGCAATTCCGCGAGCAGGTTCAGAACGTCGAGTAGCGGGACTGAGGCGATGGGCGCGCGAGACACGGCCGGGGCACGCGGATGACGGACGCCCCCTCCCCATCGGTCTCGGACTCGATCGCCCGCCGCGGGCTGATCCTGATCCTGTCCTCGCCGTCGGGCGCCGGCAAGACCACCCTGACGCGCGCCATCGCCGATGACGGCGGCTGGGGTCTCGACCTGTCGATCTCGGTGACGACCCGCGCCCGGCGCCCGTCCGAGATCGCCGGGCGCCACTACCATTTCATCGCGCGCGAGGCCTTCGACGACCTGCGCAGCCGCGACGACCTGCTCGAATGGGCCGAGGTCCACGGAAACTTCTACGGCACGCCGCGCCGCCCGGTGGAGAAGGTGCTCAGCGCCGGCCGGGACATGATCTTCGACATCGACTACCAGGGCACCCGCCAGGTCCGCTCCAAGCTCGCCGACGACGTGGTGACGGTGTTCATCCTGCCGCCGAGCCTGGAGGAGCTGCGCCACCGCCTGGAGCGCCGGGCCGAGGACAGCCCGGAGACCATCGAGAAGCGGCTCGCCAACGCCCGCGTCGAGATCCAGCGCTGGAGCGAGTACGACTACGTCATCGTCAACGACGACCTGCAGAACGCCTTCGACGCCCTGCGCGGCATCCTGGCCGCCGAGCGCCTCAAGCGCACGCGGCGGATCGGCCTCGAAGCCTTCGTCGACGGGCTGCTCGGGCGGGATCGCGAGGGCTGAGGCGGCCTGCGCCTCAGCCGGCCCCGCACGCGGCGGACGAATCCGGCGCGCACAGCCAGATCCGAAGCGCGTCGAACGTCGCGGTGCCGGTCGCCAGGGCGGCCGCCTCCGCCTCCGGATCGCCCGACAGGCGATCGAGCCGCGCGCGGAAGGCGTTCCACATCACGCCGGTCTGCCGGCCATGGGCGCGGTAATAGGCGAGGCCCGCCTGCGTCAGCCCGTGCACCGCGCCGATGTGCCGGCCGATGACCTGGCCGCCGAGCGTGGAGCCTTCGAGCACGTAGAGCGCCCCCATCGCCGCGGCCTCGTCCGCGAACGTCACGGCCGAGGGCCGGGGCAGGGTGGCGATCTCGGCGTCCGGCATCCCGAGATGGGCGAGGTCCGCCGCCAGCGCGGCGAAGCGCCGGCGCGGGCCCCAGAACGCCTCGTCGGCGAGCGCAAGCCCGATCGCCGGCTCGTAGGCCGCATGGAATCCATGGAAGCGGGCGAGCAGGTCGCGATACCCGGGCAGCGTCGCGACGCACGCCCGCCAGTCGAGTGCGTCCTCGAGACCCTGATGCGACGAGGCGGTGGCGGCGCGCAGCCGCTGGTGCAGGCTCACGCCGTGATCGTGAAGCAGGCGCCGGGCGCGTTGTCGACGTCGAGACGGGCGTTGATCTGGTCGAGCATCGCCCGGATCAGCTTCATCCCGAGCCCGACGCCGGTGCCGTTGGCGCGGGGCTTGGTCTCCGACCAGCCCTCGGGCAGGCCCTCGCCGTCGTCGCAGACGCGCAGCCGCACGCTGCCGGGGCCGTGGGCCGAGACGGTGACCGCCACGCGGCCGACGCCCTCGGGCTTGGCGGCGTACTTGAAGGCGTTGGTGACGAGCTCGGTGGCGATCAGCGAGAGCGCCACGGCCTTGCGGTAGGGCACCATCAGGCCGGGCTCGGCGGTGAGGTCGACGGCATGGCCGCCGCCCGCCATGCCGGCGAGGTCGGTGCAAAGCGCCTCGATGGTCTGGCCGAGGTCGACCTCCTCGACGTTCTCCGCCTGATACAGGCTGTCGTGGACGCGGGCGACGCTCATCACCCGGGCGGAGGTGTCGGCGAAGGCCTGCCGGGCGGCCGGATCGGAGACCTGGCGCCGCTGCATCTGCAGGAAGGCCGAGACGATCTGCAACGAGTTCTTCACCCGGTGGTCGATCTCGCGGGTCAGGAGATCCTTCTGGGCGAGCAGGCGCTCCTTCTCGGCGAGGAGGCCGGTGAGCTCGTCGATCTTGCGGCGCTGGCGCAGGACGACGCCCTCGACCGCGTGGGCGAGGGAGCCGGCCAGCGACACCTGCCAGTCGGCCCAGGGGCTGGCGAAGCCCGTGCGCTCCTCGACCCAGCGCTCGAACGAGCGCCGCGGCAGCACCGCGACGGGCCCGTTGCCGGCGAGCACCGGTTTCCGCGGATCGCCGCTCCACGTCACCGTGCTCGACACCTCCGGGCGGAACCAGATCAGCAGGTTCTCGCGGGATTCGTCGACGAACGCGGCGAGCACGCCGCTCGCGATCTCGCGGTGCGGGGCGGCGGCGGGACACTGCGCGGAGAAGTTGGCGCTGGCATAGGTGGTCTCGCCCGGCGCCAGGATCTCCTTCAGCCAGTCGCCGATCGCGCGGACGGCCTCGTCCGGGGGCGTCGTGCCGATCAGGGTCGCGCGCGCGCCGGAGACGATCGCCGCGCCGGTCGACCCGAACAGGTCGAGGAGGGTGGTCGAGCCGCCGGTCAGCGCCGCGACGAAGTCGTCCGACCGGGTCAGGCCGCGGACCAGGCGTCCTTCGGTGTCGAGATGGGCCTTGCGCTCGGTCCAGAGCCGGCGCGCCTCGATCTCCTGCACGCGCATGGCGAAGGCGTCCGTGAGCACGGTCGCGGCGGCGCGGGTCTCGGGCGCGACGTAGTGCGGGTGGCGGTGATGGCCGATCATCAGGCCCCACAGCCGCCCCTCGACCATGATCGAGATCGACATCGAGCCGTTCACGCCGAGGTTGCGCTGGTACTCCAGGTGGATCGGCGAGAGCGTGCGGTGCTGCGCGAAGGTGAGGTCGATCGGGCCGTTGCCGGCCGCCGGCGCCGCGACCAGGGGCACGGGCACCGAATCGCGATCGATCACGAAGCGGCTCTTGGCCTTGGTGTAGAGCGCGCGCGCCTGGGCCGGGATGTCGGAGGCCGGGAACCGCAGCCCGAGCAGGGCGCGCGACCAATCCGGCACCTTGTCCTCGGCGATCGCCTCGCCGTTCCAGTCCGCGTCGAAGCGGTAGACCAGCACGCACTCGAAGCCGGTGAGCGCCCGGACCTCGAGCGCGGCGATGCGGGCGGCCCCGCTCAGCGTCTCGGCGGCCCGGAGGCGGGTGACGGCGAGTTCCGAGTCGGTCTGGGTCGCGACCCGGAAGTCCTCGGGATGCTCGGGCTCGAGCTCCAGCTCGACGATGACCCGGCCGGAATGGGCGTGGACGATGGCGTAGTAGCTGGCATGGTCGTCGCCCGCGAGCTTGAGCGTGCGGCGGATCGAGCGCCCGTCGTCGAGGGTGGCGCTGGCGAGGCGCTGGCGGATCGTCTCGACGAAGGCGGTCGGCAGGACCTCGGCCAGAGGCAGGCCGGCGATCCGCTCCGGCGCGCGGCTGAGCACGTCGCGGACGTTGGTGCTGTGGGCCAGGATCTCGAGCGTGCCGGCATCGGCCGCCAGCATCACCGCGTTCGGCTGGATCGAGCCCGGGATGTGGATCGGCTCGCGCTCGCAGAGCTGGGGATCGACCGGCTCGGCCCGGACGCGGCGGCCGATGGCGGCCATCACCGCCTCGCGCGACTGGCCCGCGCCGAGGGTCTCCACCGGGGTGATCGTGAGCCAGGTGACACCTTTGCCGCTCCGCATCCGCACGCGGGCGCGCAGGGGCTGCGGCATGCGCCCGAACACGAAGTCGAAGCTTTCGTCGAGGTGCCCGCGGCGGGTGCCCGCGAGGAAGCGGCCGAAGAACCCGGGGACGTTGGTGCTTGGCACCACCTCGCGGAAGTAGTTGCGGCCGATCACGGCGGCGCTGGCGAGGCCCGAGAGCGCGCTCGCCCCCTCGCTGAACGACACGATCGTCCCGGCGGCGTCGAGCCCGATCACCCCGATATCGAGGCCATCGCGCTCTTCCGCCGTCAGGGCGTCGAGGTCGATCGCATTGCCCGCGGCAACGATCGTGGACATCAGGAATGGGACCGCGTCATCTGCGGCCCGGTATGACCCGTGGGACGGGCGGGCGCAATGGTATCCGCGATGCGGCAAGATGAAGGATCGGTCACGACCGTCCGGCGTCCGGCGATCATCCCTTCAGCGGTTGTATAAGATCGGACAATGCGCTCGCAAGTCCCTCTTCGACGGTGGGATGGTAGATCGGCCGCGCCAGAAGGTCGTCGACGGTCCGTCCGTCGCCGATCGCGTGCGCCACGAGATGGGCGAGGTGCTCGCAGGACGGCCCGAGCATCTCGCCGCCGAGCAGGCGCCCGTCCCGATCCGCCCAGAGCCGGATGCCGCCCCGGTTGACGCCCTCGACCCGCGCCCGGCCCTGGTCGTCGAACGACATCCCGCCGACTACGCGCCCGTCGCCCGCCTCGGGATCGAACGGCGCACCGATGCTCGCCGCCTGCGGGTGGGTGAACACCATGGCGAGCGCCGGCCAGGGCTCCGGCGCCGCGAGGGCTCGGCCCGCGGCGAGGGCCGCCGCGTTCCGCCCCGCGATCCCGCCCTGGCGGCTCGCCTCGTGCAGGACCGGTCGCACCGCGTTGGCGTCGCCCGCGATCAGCACGGGCGCTCCCGCACAGAGCAGGGTCCGGGTGTCGAAGGCCGGCATGCCCTTCTCGTCGAGACGAAGCCCGGCCTGCGCGAGGTCGAGGCCTCGGACGTTGGGCGGCCGGCCGGCGGCTGCGAGCACCCGGGCGAAGGTGCCGGTGCGACGGGTGCCGTCGGCCTCCGCCCAGGTCAGCTGCGCCCCGCCGTCGACGGGCTCGGCCGAGACGAGTTCGGACCCGAGATGCAAGGCCATCTCGTCGGAGAAGATCGCGGCCGCGTCCTTCCGAAGGCCGGGCTCGCTCAGGCCGGCCAGGCCCGACCCGGTGTCGAAGAGGTCGACGCGCACGCCGAGGCGCGCCATCGCCTGGGCGATCTCGATGCCGACGGGCCCTCCGCCGATCACCGCCAGCGACGCCGGAAGGTCGGGAAGCTCGAACACGGTGTCGGTGGTCAGGACGGCGTCGCCCAGCGGCGCGAGCGGCTTCGGAATGCTCGGGCTCGATCCCGTGGCGATCACCGCCGCCCGAAACGCCACGCGGCGGTCGTCGTCGAGCGCGAGCGTCCGGGCGTCGAGGAACCGCGCCTCGCCGGCGAGCCGCTTGGCCGACGGGATCGCGTCGAGCCCGTCGCGCACCCCGGCGACGAAGCGGTCGCGCTCGGCCCGCACACGCGCCATCACCGCGGGGCCGTCGACCGATACGCCCGACACCGCGACGCCGAACAGGCTGGCGCGGCGCGCGTCGTGGGCCGCCGCCGCGGCCGCGACGAGCAGCTTCGATGGCATGCAGCCGACGCGTGCGCAGGTGGTGCCGCCGGGGCCGCGTTCGATCAGCACGGCGTCGGCGCCCGCCGCCTCGGCGGCACGGAACGCGGCGATCCCCGCCGTGCCGGCCCCGATGACGGCCACGTCACAGGTCTGATGCGTCATGGTTTTGAAAAGACCGGGATTGCGGAATCGAGCGACACCGCGACATCCCCTCGTCGGCGCGGCCGGCCAACGCGCCAATCGCGCGCTGGTTCGTCAGGCCGCCCGCGACCGGTTGCCCGTGGCTCAGTTCGGCTTCGGCATCGCCGGGGCCGGCATCGTGCTGGCCTGCCGCTCGGGGTGCTTGAGCTGGCTGTAGACGAGGTTGCTGAAGCTGCCGATCGTCGCGTGCCAGGGCAGCTTCACGTCGTCGGTCTCCGGCTTGGCGGCCTTGCAGAATGCCGTGGTCAGGCCGTTGACGATGTCGTCGTCCCGTCCCGCGGGCAGCGCCGACTTGATCTTCGGCAGGAGCGCATCGATGCGCGGAATGAAGTCCTCCTGCTTGAGGCCCTTCAGCTGTTCCGCGGCACCGGCGTCGGCCACGGCCTTGGCCACGTCCGGCTGCTCGATCTCGGCGCAGGGCGCATTGCCGGCGAGCATGGTGCTCGTCGCCTTGCGCGCGTCGGCGGCGACGCCGGACTTCAGGACGGGAGCGCTGTTGCCCCAGGAGTTGCGGATGTAGTCGGTGACGTCGGCGACCTGCTGGTCGGTCATGCCCTGGCCGATCGCGGTCATCGGCGCGTAGCCGCTCTGCGCGCCGAGCCCGCCGTAGATCACGCGCAGCACCGTCTCCGGGCCGGCCGACTGGACCGAGGTGTTGCCGGCGAGCGCCGGGATCGCACCCTCGACGCCCTTGCCGTCGGGCTGGTGGCAGGACGAGCAGTAGCTGAGGTAGACGCCCGCGCCCGGCGCCCCGGTGGTGTCGTAGGCCTGCAGGTCCTTGGACTTGTAGGTCTGCTTGGCCTGGTAGGTCCGGAGATACGCGACCATGGCCTTGAGGTCGGCGTCCGTCATCTTCGAGAGCGATTCCTCGATGGTCTGGCGCATCGGCCCGGCGGCGACACCGGGCTTGTCGCCCGGGGCGGTGCCGGTCTTCAGGTAGGTCACCACCTGCTCCTCGGTCCAGGCGCCGATGCCCTGGTGGCCGTCGGGGGTGATGTTCGGGGCGTACCAGCCGTCGATCACGCCACCGCCGAGCTTGCCCGCGAGGCTGCTGTTGCCGACGATCTTATTCTCGTTGTGGCACATGCCGCAGTGGCCGAGCCCCTCGACGAGGTAGCCGCCGCGGTTGACCTCGGCGGTGGCGTTCGGATCGGGCTTCCACTCGCCCGGCGTGAAGAAGGCGGTGCGCCAGGTGATCAGGGCGGTGCGGATGTTGAACGGGAACGGGATCTCGCTGTCCTTGCGCGGCTCCTTCACCGGCTCGAGCGAGCGCAGGTAGGCCCAGATCGCCTTGACGTCGTCGGTCGTCACCTTGGTGTACCAGGCGAAGGGGAAGGCCGGGTAGAGGTAGTGCCCCTCGTTGTCGATGCCCTCGTGCATCGCCTTGACGAAGTCCGCTTCCGTCCACTTGCCGAGGCCGGTCTCGTCGTCGGGCGTCAGGTTGGGGGTGCGGATCTTTCCGATCGGCGTGTTGAGGACGTAGTTGCCGGCCAGCCGCTTGCCGCTCGGGCCGGTATGGCAGGCGACGCAATCGCCGGCGGTGACGAGATACTCGCCGCGCTTCACCAGATCCTGGCTCGCGCCCCCGGCAGCCTCCTGCGCGAAGGCCGCGATCGGCAGGCTGGAACCCAGCAGAAAACCGGAGGTCGCGGCCAGAGCGAGGAAGCCACGCATGATGCCTAATCTCCGGTTGTGGCAAGTGAGAAGCATAATAATTCAGCTTCGCGGCCGCGCGTTGAACGCGGCCGCCGCGTCGGAAGTTCCTGGCACGCCAGGGGCGCCGGTGCGACCAAGCGTCAGGCCGGCCGGGTTGCGCAGGCGCGGCACGAGGTCCCCGAGATGGGCGCCGAGCGAGACCAGCATCCAGCCGGCGACGACCGGCCAGGGCGACTGGACCAGGGCCGCACGCACGGCCAGCATCAGCGCCGCCCCGGAGACGAGGTTGCACAGGAGCGGCACCGGCGCCGGCCCGCGACCCGTCCGCCACCGGAACGCGAGCAGGATCGCGGCCTCGGCGGCGACGAGCACGAGGATCGCGTCGACGATCCGGCCGGTCGCGAACCACTCCGCCATCACGCGGCTCCGAACGGGCCGTTGAGCCGCACGATGGCGCGGTTGAGGAAGCCGGCGATCGTCACCCAGAGGAGGTAGGGCGCCAGCAGCACCGCCGCGACGCCCGAGACCGGCAGCGTGACGGCGATCAGCGCCGCCACCGAGAGCCAGAGCAGGACGAGCTCGAAGAATGCCCAGTCCGGCCGCTCGGCGCGGAAGAACAGCGCGCTCCAGGCGATGTTGAGCACGGCATTCACGGCGTAGGCCGCGAGCAGCACGACGCGCTGCGGCTCGTCGGCCTCGCTCCAGGCGATCACGGCGGAGACGACGCAGAGCGCGAAGATCGTCGCCCAGACCGGGCCGAACGCCCAGTCTGGCGGCTTCCAGGCCGGGTTGCGCAGGGCGCGGTACCACGGGCCGGTGGTGGTCAGCACGCCGCCGGCCAGGGCCACCACGAGCGCGGACAGGGTGGCGATCGCCGCCGGCATCCAGACCTCGCTCAAGGCGAGACCCAGCGGAACAGGTGCGCCATGTCCTTGAAGAAGATCTTCACGTGCGCCATCGGCTTCTTCCGCACCAGCTCCTTGTTCATGTAGCTTTCCCAGGTGAGCTGCTGCACGTCCTTGTCGCGGCAGATCGAGACGAAGCGCTCGCGCAGGGCGTCGTTGCGGTACCAGACCGCCTGCATGATCCGCAGGATCAGGAACACCCGCCCGTGCAGCTTCATGAAGCGGCGGCGGGCCTGAGCGAGGGCGCGGGCATCGCCCGTCCTGAGGAACGCGTCGGCCGCGTCGGCGGCGAGCCGGCCGCCGAGCATCGCGTAGTAGATGCCCTCGCCGGATGCGGGGGCGACGATGCCGGCGGCATCCCCCGTGAGCAGGACGTCGCGGCCGTTGTCCCACTTCCTCAGCGGCTTGAGCGGCAGCGGCGCACCCTCGCGGCGGACCGTCTCGCCCGCCGCCAGCCCCGTCGACTCGCGCAGGTTGCGGATCGCGGTGCGCAGCGAGAAGCCCTTCCGCGCCGAGCCGGTGCCGATGCTGATCGTCTCGCCGTGCGGGAAGATCCAGGCGTAGAAATCGGGCGAGTGCTTGCCCTGGTAGAACACGTCGCAGCGCGTGGCCGCGTAGGCTCCGCTGCCGTCGGCCGGCGGCCGGACGATCTCGTGGTAGGCGAAGACCTGGCGCATCCCGGCATGGCCCGGGATCTCGGCCCGGCCGACCGGGGACGAGGCCCCGTCGGCACCGATCACCAGCTTGGTCCGCACCGTGCGCGCCGCGTCACCGACGCGGTAATGCACCGTGGTGCCGGCGCCGTCGCGGACGATGCGCTCGTAGGTGCCGGGGCGGTGGTCGGCGCCGGCGAGCGAGGCCCGATCGCGCAGCCACGGATCGAAATGCTCGCGGTCGACCATGCCGACGAAGCCGTCGCCGACCGGCATGTCGACGGCCGTGTCGGAGGGCGCGATCATCCGCGCGAGCTTGATGCGGGCGACGATCTGCGCGTCGGGGATGGCGAAATCGCGGATCGCCCGCGGGGGGATCGCGCCGCCGCAGGGCTTGATCCGCCCCGGCTTGTCGAGGAGCAGCACGCTGCGGCCCATCCGCGCCAGGTCGGTCGCCGCCGTCGCGCCGGCGGGACCGCCGCCGACCACGACGCAATCGAAGAATTCGGGGGCTTCGGACATGCTGTGCTCCCTGGCGTTGGTTTCGGCGGGCGGCGCTTGGAGCGTCTTCCCAGATCGCCGGATCAAAAAAACGCTCTCTCGTCGTCGGGTCGGATGTCCTTCACGCGAGCCGGCATCCACCTCGCCTGAAAACGCCCTAGAACCGCGGCTCGAACCGGAGATCGAGCGCCGCCCGGCGTTGCGCGCGCGGCACGCGGGTGGCGCCCGCATGCTCGATCCGCAGCGCGATCAGGGTGGCGAGCACGAACAGCAGCGCCTCCGCCAGGAAGACGGCGGCGTAGGCGTGGACGGCTTCCGGGGTGACGAGGCGGGCGAGGTCGACCGCGACGGTGCCGAGGAAGCCGCCGGCGCCGAAGGCCACGCCCTGCGCCGCGCCCCACACGCCCATGCGCGTGCCGCGCTCGGCCTCGCCGCCGGCGCCCGCGAGCCCCATCATCGAGCCGATCGCGGCGACCGCGAAGACGCCGTTGAACAGGCCGAGGCCGAAGACCACGGCGCGTAACGGAAACTCCGGCCCGACGAGGCCGCCGGCCGCGATCCCGACGAGCATCGCGCCGGAGCCGGCGCAGCCCAAGGCCGTCCAGAGCTTGAGCGAGCCGAGCCAGGGTCCGCCGACGCCCATGGTGAGACCCGCGACCAGCAGCATCCCGGCGAGCACGCCGCCGTGCTGGAGGCCGGCGAGCTTGGTGGTGGTGCCCGGCGTCATCGCGAAGACGAGGCCGGCGAACGGCTCGAGGATCAGCTCCTGGGCGCTGTAGGCCAGCATCGCCACGAAGATGAACACGGTGAAGCGGCGCGAGGCCGGCTCGGACCAGACCTTGGCGAGCACCGCCCGGAACGGCGCCTTCGCAGAGCCGGCGGTCTCCGATCGCACCGGCGCGACGGTTGGCTCGACCCCGCGCACGGCCAGGCACGCGAGGGCGAACGCCGCGAGCGAGACGGTGCCGGAGACCGCGACCAGGCGCGCGCCGGAGAACGGATCGAGGAAGTGCCCGGCCAGCGGCGCCGTGACCGCGAAGCCGGCGATCATCATCACCCAGACGATGGTGGCGGCGGCACCCCGGCGCCGATCCTCGACGCCGGTGGCGAGCAGGACGAGGAGCGAGGTTCCCGCCGCGCCCGCGCCGATGCCGACGGAGAAGAAGGCGAGGATCGCGAGCGAAAGGCCGGCGGGGAGGTTCGTCTCGGCGAGCGCCGTCGCCGCCGCGGCGAGGAAGCCGCCGAGCGCCAGGGCGGCCATGCCGCCTACGATCCACGGCGTGCGGCGGCCGCCGACATCCGAGCCGTAGCCCCAGCGCGGGCGCAGCACCTGCACCGCGTAGTGCAAGGCGACCAGCGCGCCCGGGACGATGGCGGGCAGCGCCAGCTCCACCACCATCACCCGGTTGATGGTCGAGGTCATCAGCACGACGACGGAGCCCAGCGCGGTCTGGACGAGGCCGAGACGGACGATCTGCGCCCAAGAGAACGAAGATGTGAATGACGATGAGGCGGGCGCGGCCATCACGGGGCTCCCACGAGCGGGCGGAGCGCGAAGGCGGAAACCAGCATGCCGAGCACGTAGAGGGTGGTGCCGGTGCCGTTGTACCAGGCGGCCTTCGCCCGCGGCGCGGCGAGCAGCCGGCGCATCAGCGCGATCTGCCCGACGAGCAGCAGCCCGACGATCGCGGCGTGCCACCCCCGGCTCCAGCCGTAGAGGAACGCGATCACGGCCACCTGCGGCACGGTCATCACGAGGCAGGCGAAGCGGGCGGCCCCCGCGATGCCGAGCTGGACCGGCAGCGAGCGGATGCCGGTGAGGGTGTCGCCCTCCACCGACTTGAAGTCGTTCAGGGTCATGATCCCGTGGGCGCCGATCGAGTACAGCGCCGCGACGATCAGGACGCGGCGGTCGGGCACGGTGGCGGCCATTACGGCGGCGCCGGTGAACCACGGCAGCCCCTCGTAGCAGATCGCCACGGCGGAATTGCCCCACCAGCCGTTGCTCTTCAGGCGCATCGGCGGCGCGCTGTAGAGCCATGCCAGGACGAGGCCGAAGATCGCCGCGCCGAGGATCCAGGGCCCGAGCGCGGCGGCGACGAGGAGCGAAAGCCCGGTCCAGGCCCCGGCGACGTAGAGCCCCCAGCGGCCGGGCATGCGGCCGGACGGGATCGGGCGGTTCGGCTCGTTGATCGCGTCGACGTGGCGATCGTACCAGTCGTTGACCGCCTGGCTGGTGGCGCAGACCAGCGGCCCGGCGAGCACGACGCCGGCCATGATCACCGGCCATTGCCCGTTGGTGGATTGCCCCGACGAGACCACGCCGCAGGCGAAGGCCCACATCGGCGCGAACCACGTGATCGGCTTGAGCAGTTCGACGAGTGCGCTGGGAGCCGGTGTCGCCATGGTGCGAGGCTAGGATCTCGCCCTACGAAGTGTCAAGCAGAGATGACACGACAGATGATCGAAAACTTGGACACATGAAGGTAGGAGTAGTGCCAAGCTGAAACCAAGCGGGCGAGGTCGAATGCCGACGGACGGTCCATTCACGATCGTTCCGGCGGCGGACGTCGCGCTTCGCGGGTGGAGGCAGGCCGAGCGGATTGCGCTCAGGCGTCGGGATAGTCGGGCCCGTCGAGATCGCCGATGCCGTAGCGGCGCAACTTGGCGTAGAGGCCCTGGCGACTGAGCCCGAGCATCTCGGCGGCCGAAGCCCGGTTGTCGCGGGTGATCCGCAGGGCCGCCTCGATGCAGAGACGCTCGATCAGGTCGGTGGTCTCGCGCACGAGGTTCTTCATCGAGACGCGGCCGACCAGCTCGGTCATCTGCTCGACCGAGCGCGGCAGCTCGTGCCCGCCCGACACCGCCGTCGCCACGGCACGGCGCGGCGTGCCGCGAATGGTGAAGCCGAGGCAGGGCGGGCGGGCGTTCGGCACGGCGACGGCGGCGATCTCGACTTCCTCGACGGATCCGAGAAGGCCGCGCAGGCCGGTGGCGAAGTGGCGGACCGAGCCGTGCTCGGCCAGCGTCGCGAACAGGGTCGCGGCCTCGGTCTCCTCGCGGCCGATCCAGCGGTCGATCAGCTCGCCGCGCGCCTGCTCCACGGTCGCGACCTGGGCGAGGTCGAGGAAGGCCCCGTTGGCGGTGAGGATCCGCCGCGACAGGTCGGTGACGACGAACCCTTCGGGAATGCCCTCGATGACGTCGAGGAGCGGGCCGCGCCGCTCGGGCGACGCGGCGTCGCCGATCGCGGAATCGCTCAGCCGCAGCAGCGCGCTCGCCGAGCTGCCTTGCCGGAACAGCGATGCCGAGATCCGCGCCTGCCCGCGGCTTCCGGCGAGCCGGGTCTCGAGATCCTCGGCCTTGCCGGTGGCGCGCAGGCCGGAGAACAGCAGCTCGATCTCGCGCCCGCTCGCCGCCTCGAACAGCTCGACCACGTCCAGCCCGAGGATCCGCTTCTCGGTACGCCCGAGGAGCCGGACCGCGGCGGGGTTGACCTCGGTGACCCGGCGCGTGGCCGCGTCGACCACGAGCACCGGCTCGCTGCCGAGCTGGAACAGCATGCGATAGCGGGTCTCGGCGCCGCGCAGGCGGAGATAGTCGCGCTCCAGCGCCTGCTGCGTCTCGACGAGCTTGCGCTGGAGCGAGGCCATGGCGAGCAGGTTGCGGCCGATCGCGATGATCGAGCCGTCCGTGCCGAGGCGCATCGCGGCGTAGCGGATCGGCAGGTCGTCGCCGGAGACGGACGGGTGGTTGACCTGCCGCCAGCGCGTCACCCCGTCCGGCGCGGCGTCGCGCAGCAGCGCGTCGATCTTCGGGCGGCTCTCGACGGTGACGGTGTCGATCCAGCGCCGCCCGAGCCACGTGTCGCAGCCCTGGCCCGCGAGGTCCGGGGCGGCGAAGGCCGCGTCGCGGATGATGCCGTCGGCATCCACCACCAGGGACAGGTCGGTCGCGGCCGCGACGAGAAGGCCCGCCGCCTCTCCCCCGAGGGCCGACAGGGTCTTGCTCAGGGCTGCGGAGGGGTTCTGCGCAGCGTGGGTGGCCAAGCTGGTCAAGTCTCACCGCTTCGTGAAGTCGTCGATCGGGTCTTTCAGCAGGCTCCCGCCCTGAGATCAAGCATGAACTCGGCGGCGGCCACAGCACGACGCGCATCCGTGGCCGTGGCATCAGCACCCACGCGCTCGATATGCCCCGGATTGTCGACGAAGATCGGGCCGCCGACGAGGATGCGCACGCCGGGATTGAACGAGACCCGGCGCAGCTCGTGGACGGTCTTGGTCAGGGTCGGCAGAAGCACCTCGCAGCCGAGCGACAGGCCGATCACGTCGAACCAGGCGGTCCGCGCCTGGTTCAGGATCTCGCCCACCGGCGCGAGCGCCGTGCTCGTGACGTCCCAGCCCGCGTCGCGAAAGAACTGCTCGATCATCGACAGCCCGAACATGTGGGTCTCGCCGGGACAAAGGCTCAGGAGGATGCTGTGCCCGTCCCGGTGCCCTCCTGTTTCGCCGCCGTAGCGGCGCGCGAGGTCGTGCATGATCCGCTGCAGGCGGCCCATCGCGATCGTCAGCTCGGCGAAGTCGCAGAGGTCCTCCTCCCAGAGCACGCCGAGGTGCCGCGCGGTCGGCGCCAGGAGGTCGAGGAGCAGGCTGTCGAGGGCGAGGCCGTCGTCGACGAGCGCGGCGATGCGCGCCTCCACCACCTCGCCGGCCGGCGCCAGCACGAGGGAGGCGAAGGCCTCGATGTCCTCGGCGGTCGGCTTTCTCGGCCCCGGGCCGCGCGTCGACGCCTCCATGCGGTGTGCGAGCATCAGGCGGGGGATGATCTCGGCCTCGACCACGCGGGAGAGGTGACCGTGCCAGCGATCGGACAATTGCTGCCGGCGCGGCGGCGCCTGCTGGTCGATCTCGCAGGCTGACGCCATCTCGCGAGCGAGCGCTAGGATGGCGTTTCGCCCCTCGGAGCGCCTCAAGTCATCCATTGGCCCTCTCCAATGTCGCTGACGGCTTGCTTGTATTCAAAACAACGCTTGGCCGGGCTTGGGATTCCCGGCGCTGTCGGCCTCTTCGGGTCGACTTGACCTCAACGATACGCTTTCGAGGCAACTTGGCAATGGTCGAATCGAATAAGAATGCTTCCACGTCATTGTCATACGATTTTGACGTAAAGCGCGCTTGACACTTTTTGGCACGGTTTCTAGGCTTCCCCCAAGCCGCCCTCCCGAGAGGCGGCCCGCCGCAGCAGGGATGGGGTGAGGCTATGGGTCCCAGCGACCGGACGGCACGACCACCACTCTACACGTCGGCCGAGCGCGCCCGGCGCGACGCGACCCGCTGGACCCTGGTCCAGGGCCTTCTGGCCCCGCTTCAATTCCTCGTGTTCCTCGTCAGCCTGGGGCTGGTCCTGCGGACCCTGTCCACCGGGGAGGGCGAGGCCGCGGCCAACCTCTCGGTGTTGGCCAAGACCTTCCTGCTCTACGCGATCATGGTCACCGGCTCGATCTGGGAGAAGGCGGTGTTCGGGCGATACCTGTTCGCCCCGGCCTTCTACTGGGAGGACGTGGTCAGCATGCTCGTGCTGGCCCTGCACACCGCCTATCTCGGCGCCCTCGGCTTCGGGCTCCTCGGCACGGCCGGCCTCATGTGGCTGGCGCTCGCGGCCTACGCCTCCTACGCGGTCAACGCGACGCAATTCCTGCTGAAGCTGCGGGCGGCGCGGCTGCAGGCGCCACGGCGTCCGCGCCCCGTCGCCGGCACCGCGATGGTGGCGCGATGAACGCGCCCTTCCTCCCGCCGAGGACCGTCGCAGCCACCGCCGAACCCGGCTGCGGCGACGTGGCGATCCGGCAGGAGCGTGGCCAGCGCGCGGTGTTCTGCGGGCTGACCGGCATCGTCTGGCTGCACCGCAAGATCCAGGACGCGTTCTTCCTCGTCGTCGGCTCGCGCACCTGCGCCCACCTGATCCAGTCGGCCGCCGGGGTGATGATCTTCGCCGAGCCGCGCTTCGCCACCGCGATCATCGACGAGCGGGACCTCGCCGGCATCGCCGACATGAACGAGGAGCTCGACCGGGTGGTGCGCCGCCTGATCGAGCGCCGCCCCGACATCCGGCTGCTGTTCCTGGTCGGCTCGTGCCCCTCCGAGGTGATCAAGCTCGATCTCAGCCGCGCGGCGCAGCGGCTCTCGACCACCTTCTCGCCGGACGTGCGGGTGCTGAGCTATTCCGGCAGCGGCATCGAGACCACGTTCACGCAGGGAGAGGATGCCTGCCTCGCGGCCCTGGTGCCCGAGATGCCGCGGGAAGCGCCCGACGCCGCCCCGTCGCTGCTGGTGGCGGGCGCGCTCGCCGACGTGGTCGAGGACCAGTTCCTTCGGCTGTTCTCCGAGCTCGGCATCGCGAACGTCGCGTTCCTGCCGGCGCGCCGGGCCGGCGCGCTGCCGGCCGTCGGCCCGAGCACGACGTTCCTGCTGGCGCAGCCGTTCCTGACCGACACCGCCAAGGCGCTGGAGGCCCGCGGCGCCAAGCGCCTGTCGGCCCCGTTCCCGCTCGGCGTGGAGGGCACGACGCGCTGGCTCAGGGCCGCAGCCGACGCGTGGGGGGTGCCTGAGGGCCGCTTCGAGGCGGCGACCGCGCCGGGCCGGGCCCGCGCCGCCCGCGCGCTCGATCACCACCGCGAGACGCTTGCCGGCAAGCGGGTGTTCTTCTTCCCCGATTCGCAGCTCGAGGTGCCGCTCGCCCGGTTCCTGTCGCGGGAATTGGGCATGGGCCTGTGCGAGGTCGGGACGCCCTACCTGCACCGCGGGCACCTCGCCGAGGACCTCGCCCTGCTGCCCGACGGCACGGACATCGTCGAGGGCCAGAGCCTCGACGCGCAGATGGACCGGGCCCGGGCCGAGAGGCCCGATCTGACGGTCTGCGGCCTCGGCCTCGCCAACCCGCTGGAGGCGGAAGGGCTCGCGACCAAGTGGTCGATCGAGCTGCTGTTCACGCCGATCCAGGGCTACGAGCAGGCCGGCGACCTCGCCGAGCTGTTCGCCCGCCCGCTCGTCCGCCGCACCCGGCTGGAGGTCTGAGGCGATGCAGCTCACCCTCTGGACCTACGAAGGACCGCCGCATATCGGCGCCATGCGCATCGCCACCGCGATGGAGGGGCTGCACTACGTGCTGCACGCGCCGCAGGGCGACACCTACGCCGACCTGCTGTTCACGATGATCGAGCGGCGCGACGCCCGCCCGCCGGTCACCTACACGACCTTCCAGGCCCGCGACCTCGGCTCCGACACCGCCGAGATCTTCAAGGACGCGGCCGCCGCCGCCTACGAGCGCTTCCGGCCGCAGGCGATGATCGTCGGCGCCTCGTGCACGGCGGAGCTGATCCAGGACGATCCGGGCGGCCTCGCCAAGGCGCTGAACCTGCCGATCCCGGTGATCGCGCTGGAGCTGCCGGCCTACCAGAAGAAGGAGAACTGGGGGGCGTCGGAGACCTTCTACCGGCTGGTCCGCGGGCTTTCCGGCTCGCCGTCCCCGGAGCCGAAGCCGGAGGGCCGGCGCCCGTCCTGCAACATCCTCGGGCCGACGGCGCTGGGCTTCCGCCATCGCGACGACCTCGCTGAGATCACCGGCCTGCTCGGGCGGCTCGGGATCGCCGTCAACGTCGTGGCGCCGATGGCCGCGAGCCCGGCCGACCTCGGCCGCCTGAAGGACGCCGACTTCAACGTCGTGCTCTACCCGGAGGTGGCGCGCGCGGCCGCGCAGTATCTGCAGAAGGCCTTCGGCCAGCCGATGGTCGAGACGGTGCCGATCGGCGTCGGCGCGACGATCCGCTTCGTCGAGGAGGTCGCGGCTCTGGCCGGAATCGACCCGGCGCCGGTGCTCGCCGGGGCGCCGTCGCGCGCGCCCTGGTATTCGCGCTCGGTCGACTCGACCTACCTCACCGGCAAGCGCGTCTTCATCTTCGGCGACGCCACCCACGCGATCGCCGCCGCCCGCGTCGCGAAGGCCGAGCTCGGCTTCCGGGTCGTCGGCCTCGGCACCTACGGCCGCGAGTTCGCCCGCGAGGTCGGGGCGGAGGCCACGCTACACGGCATCGAGGCGCTGATCTCCGACGACTACCTCGACGTCGAGGCGGCGATCCAGGCGGCCGGCCCCGAGTTGGTGCTCGGCACGCAGATGGAGCGTCACATCGCCAAGCGGCTCGGGCTGCCCTGCGCGGTGATCTCGGCGCCGGTCCACGTCCAGGACTTCCCGGCGCGCTACTCGCCGCAGATGGGCTTCGAGGGCGCCAACGTCCTGTTCGACACCTGGGTCCACCCGCTGATGATGGGCCTGGAGGAGCACCTGCTCGGGATGTTCCGCGAGGACCCCGAGTTCAACGACCGCGCCCCGTCCCATCTCGGCGGCAAGGCTCCCGCCGGGGCGCCCGCGCCCGCCCCGCCGGTTCCCGAGCCCGTCACCTCGGTGACGCTCGCCGTCCCGACCGCTCCGACCTGGGCCGTGGAGGCCGAGAAGGAGCTGCGGAAGATCCCGTTCTTCGTCCGAGGAAAAGCCCGCACCAACACGGAAACCTTCGCCAGGGAGCGGGCGCTGCCGCTCATCACCGTCGAGACCTTGTACGATGCCAAAGCGCATTTCGGTCACTGAACGGCCCGAGCTCCGCATCGTCGTCGTGACGATGGACAACCACATGGCGAGCGCCCTCGAGCGCGCCCGCCTCCGGCTGCGCAGCGAGATGCCCGGCCTCGTCCTCGACTTCCACGCCGCCGCCGAGTGGGACACCGCGCCCGCGAGCCTGTCCGCCTGCAAGGCCGACATCGCCCGGGCCGACATCGTGCTCGCGACGATGCTGTTCATGGACGAGCACGTCCGCGCCGTGCTGCCGGCGCTGCTGGCCCGCCGCCCGCACTGCGACGCGATGATCGGCTGCCTCTCGGCCGGCGAGGTGGTGAAGACCACCCGCCTCAACCGCTTCGACATGGACGGCACCAAGCGCGGCGCCCTCGACTTCCTGAAGAAGCTGCGCGGCAAGCCGGGCGCCCAGGGCAACGGCGCCCGCCAGATGGCGATGATCCGCAAGCTGCCGAAGATCCTGCGCTTCATCCCCGGCTCGGCGCAGGACGTGCGCGCCTACTTCCTCACCCTGCAATACTGGCTCTCGGGCTCGGACGAGAACATCGCCAACCTCGTGCGCTTCCTGGTCGGGCGCTACGCCGCCGGCCCGCGCCTCGCCTGGCGCGAGATCGCGGTCGCACCCGCGCCGCTGAGCTATCCCGAGACCGGCCTCTACCACCCGCGCATGAAGGGCCGCATCGGCGAGTCGCTCGCCGCGCTCCCCATGCCCAAGGGGCCTTCGAGCGGCCCTGCGAAGGGTCGGGTCGGCCTGCTGGTGATGCGCTCCTACGTGCTGGCCGGGAACACCGCCCATTACGACGGCGTGATCGCGGCGCTCGAAGGCCGCGGCCTCGCGGTGGTGCCGGCCTTCGCCTCGGGCCTCGACAACCGCCCGGCGGTGGACGCCTTCTTCCGCCGCGACGGCCGGCCGGCCATCGACGCGCTGGTCTCGCTCACCGGGTTCTCGCTGGTCGGCGGGCCCGCGTACAACGACGCCGCGGCGGCCGAGACGGCGCTCGCCGACCTCGACGTGCCCTACCTCGCCGCCCACGCGCTGGAGTTCCAGACCCTGGAGCAGTGGGAGGGCTCCGACCGCGGCCTCTCGCCGGTCGAGGCCACGATGATGGTCGCGATCCCCGAGCTCGACGGCGCCACCGCGCCGATGGTGTTCGGCGGCCGCTCCGGCGCGTCGATGGGCGAGAACGCCCGCGACATGCGCGTTCACCCGGAGCGCGCCGACATGCTCGCCGCCCGCATCGAGCGCCTCGTCGCCCTGCGGCGGACCGCGCGGGCCGCGCGCAAGGTGGCGATCGTGCTGTTCGGCTTCCCGCCGAACGCCGGCTCGATCGGCACGGCGGCGTTCCTGTCGGTGTACCAGTCGCTGCACAACACCCTGACGGCGATGAAGGCGGACGGCTACGACGTCGCGGTGCCCGACACGGTCGACGACCTGCGCAACGCGGTGCTCGCCGGCAACTCCGCCCGCTACGGCACGCCGGCCAACGTCCACCACCGCATCCCCGCCGAGGAGCACGTCCGGCGCGAGCGGCACCTGTCCGAGATCGAGGCGCAGTGGGGGCCCGCGCCGGGGCGCCAGAACAGCAACGGTTCGGCCCTCTTCGTCCTCGGCGCGCAGTTCGGCAACGTCTTCGTCGGCGTGCAGCCCGGCTTCGGCTACGAGGGCGACCCGATGCGCCTGCTGTTCGAGCGCGGCTTCGCGCCGACCCACGCCTTCTCGGCCTTTTACCGCTACCTGCGCGACGACTTCCGCGCCGACGCGGTGCTGCATTTCGGCACCCACGGCGCGCTCGAATTCATGCCCGGCAAGCAGACCGGCCTGTCCGAATCGTGCTGGCCTGAGCGGCTGATCGGGCCGCTGCCGAACGTCTACCTCTACGCCGCCAACAACCCCTCCGAGGGGATGATCGCCAAGCGCCGCTCCGCCGCGACGCTGGTGAGCTACCTGACCCCGAGCCTCGCCCAGGCGGGGCTGTATCGCGGCCTGATCGACCTCAAGGCCTCGATCGAGCGCTGGCGTGCCCTGGAGCCCGAGGCGGAAGCCGAGCGCCGCGACCTCGGCCTGCTCGTCCAGGCGCAGGCCGCCGCCCTCGACTTGGCCCCGGCCGAGCCGGCCTGGGACGACCTCGCCGCCCGCATCCAGGCGCTGGGCCAGGCGGTGCACGAGCTGGAGCACACCCTGATCCCGCACGGGATGCACGTGGTGGGGCAGGGCACGCCGCCCGAGGAGCGGGTCGACCTGCTGCTGGCATTGGCCGAAGCCTCCGCCGGCCTCGTGCCGGAGCGGGCCGGGATCGCGGCGCTCGTGGCGGGCGAGGGGGTCGACGCGGCGCTCGCCGCCGCGGGCCTGCCCCTCGACGAGACCCACCGCGCCGCCTTCCGGTCGCTGGCCGAGACCGACGCGCTGCTCGCCCGCGACCACGAGGTCGCCGGCCTGCTCAAGGCGCTGGACGGGCGCTTCATCGCGCCGGTGGCCGGCGGCGACCTGCTGCGCAACCCGGCCGTGCTGCCGACGGGACGCAACCTGCACGGCTTCGATCCCTACCGCCTGCCCTCGGCCTTCGCGGTCGCCGACGGCGCGCGGCAGGTCGCCCGGATCCTCGCCCGTCACCGCGACGAGGGCGCGGCCCTGCCCGAGAGCGTCGCCCTGGTGCTGTGGGGGACCGACAACCTCAAGAGCGAGGGCGGCCCGATCGCCCAGGCCCTGGCGCTCATCGGCGCGGCGCCGCGCTTTGACGGCTACGGCCGGCTCTGCGGCGCGACCCTGATCCCGCTGGAGACGCTCGGCCGCCCGCGCATCGACGTGGTCGTCACCCTGTCCGGCATCTTTCGCGACCTGCTGCCGCTCCAGACGAAGCTCCTCGCCGAAGCCTCCTACCTCGCCGCCACCGCCGACGAGCCGGTGGAGCGCAACTTCGTCCGCAAGCACGCCCTCGCGCATCAGGCCGAGCACGGCATCGACCTCGAGACCGCGGCGCTGCGGGTGTTCTCGAACGCCGAGGGCACCTACGGCGCCAACGTCAACGGGCTGGTCGAGTCCGGCCGCTGGGAGGACGAGGACGAGATCGCCGAGACCTTCTCGCGCCGCAAGAGCTTCGCCTACGGCCGCACCGGCCAGCCGGCACCGCAGCGCGCGCTGATGCGCAGCGTGCTGGCCAAGGTCGACCTCGCCTACCAGAACCTCGATTCGGTCGAGGTCGGGGTCACGAGCGTCGACCACTACTTCGACGGGCTCGGCGGCATGGGCCGGGCGGTGGCCGAGGCCCGCGGCGCCGCGGTGCCGATCTTCATCAGCGACCAGACCCGCGGCGAGGGCACCGTGCGCTCGCTCTCCGAGCAGGTCTCGCTCGAGACCCGCACCCGCATGCTCAACCCGAAATGGACCGAGGGCATGCTCGGGCACGGCTACGAGGGCGTGCGCCAGATCGAGGCGCACCTCACCAACACCATGGGCTGGTCGGCCACGAGCGACGGCGTCGCGCCCTGGATCTACCAGCGCATCACCGAGACCTACGTCCTCGACCCCGCCATGCGCGCGCGCATGGCCGCCCTCAACCCCACCGCCTCGGCCAAGGTCGCGCACCGGCTGATCGAGGCGCACCAGCGCGGCTTCTGGACTCCCGATGCGGCGACGCGCGACGCGCTCGCCCGCGCCGAGGAGGAGCTCGAGGACCGTCTCGAAGGCATCACCGCGGAGGTTGCGGCATGAACATCGCGATTCGAAACCCCGTCGCCGCCCGCCGCGAGCCGGAAGGCAGCGTCCAGGTCTCGCTGGACGTCGCCATCGGCACGACGGCGAAGGTCTTCGCAGTCTACGGCAAGGGCGGCATCGGCAAGTCGACGACCTCGTCGAACCTGTCGGTCGCCTTCTCGAAGCTCGGCAAGCGGGTGCTGCAGATCGGCTGCGACCCGAAGCACGACTCGACCTTCACCCTCACCAAGCGCCTGGCGCCCACCGTGATCGATGCGCTGGAGGCGGTGCAGTTCCACTCCGAGGAGCTGCGCGTCGAGGACTTCGTCGCCGAGGGCTACAACGGCGTGATGTGCGTCGAGGCCGGCGGGCCGCCGGCCGGCACCGGCTGCGGCGGCTACGTCGTCGGCCAGACGGTGAAGCTCCTCAAGGAGCATCACCTCTTGGAGGACACCGACGTGGTGATCTTCGACGTGCTCGGCGACGTGGTCTGCGGCGGCTTCGCCTCGCCGCTCCAGCACGCCGAACAGGCGCTGGTCGTCACGGCCAACGACTTCGACTCGATCTTCGCGATGAACCGCATCGTCGCCGCGATCCACGCCAAGGCGAAGAACTACCCCGTGCGGCTCGGCGGCGTCATCGCCAACCGCTCGGCCAAGACCGACGAGATCGACCGCTTCAACGCCGCCGTCGGCCTGGAGCGCATCGCCCACTTCCCCGACCTCGACGTCGTGCGGCGCTCGCGCCTGAAGAAGTCGACCCTGTTCGAGATGGACGAGACGCCGGAGCTGGAGGCCGTGAAGGCCGAGTACATGCGGCTGGCCGCCTACCTCTACGCCGGCGGAAAGCCGCTCTCCGCGATCCCGATGAAGGACCGCGACCTCTTCGAGTTCCTCGGATTTGATTGAGGGTTCTCGTGATGACCAGCGCATCCTACGCCGAGCGCCGCTCGCAGCTCACCACCTACTTCGACCGCACCGCGGTCGAGGCCTGGGCGCGGCTCACCTCCGACGCACCGGTCTCGAAGATCCGCGCGACGGTGCGGGCGGGTCGCGACACGATGCGGGCTCAGCTTCTGTCCTGGCTGCCCGACGACCTGACCGGCCGGCGCATCCTCGATGCCGGCTGCGGCACCGGGGCGCTCAGCCTGGAGGCCGCGTGCCGCGGCGCCGAGGTCGTCGCCATCGACGTGTCGGCGACGCTGGTCGGCCTCGCGGCCGAGCGCGCCGGGCCGATCGCGGGCGGCGGGTCGATCGACTTCCGGGTCGGCGACATGCTCGATCCGAGCCTCGGCCGCTTCGACCACGTCGTGGCGATGGATTCGCTGATCCATTACGGCGCCGCCGACATCGCCCGGGCGCTCGCCGCGCTCGGCGCGCGCACGGACGGGTCGGTGGTGTTCACGGTGGCGCCCCGCACCGCCCTGCTCACCGCGATGCACGCCGCCGGCACGCTGTTCCCGAGGGCCGACCGGGCGCCGGCGATCGTGCCGATCACGCTAGGCGCGCTGGCCAAGCGGATCGGCCGGGAGCCGGCGCTGGCCGAGTTCGTGCTGACGCGCACGCAGCGCGTCAACAGCGGCTTCTACCTCTCGAACGCGATCGAGCTGGCGCGGGGCCGCCGATGAAGCTCGGCCTCCGCCTGATCCGGCACGTCGCGGCCCTCGGGCCGTCGATCCTCCCCTTCGCCGACGCGGCGACGAAGGAGTTGCCGCTCGGGCGGCTGATGCGGCTGTCGCTGTTCCAGGTCACCGTCGGCATGGCCGCGGTGCTGCTGATCGGCACGCTCAACCGCGTCATGATCGTGGAGCTGGAGGTGCCGGCCTGGGTCGTCGCGCTGATGCTGTCCCTGCCGCTGATCTTCGCCCCCTTGCGGGCGCTGATCGGCTTCCGCTCGGACACGCACCGGTCGGTGCTCGGCTGGCGCCGCGTCCCCTACATCTGGTTCGGCACGCTGCTGCAGTTCGGCGGGCTCGCCATCATGCCGTTCGCGCTGCTGCTGCTGTCGGGCGACACCACCGGCCCGATGTGGGCCGGGCAGGTCGCCGCCGCGCTCGCCTTCGTCCTGGTCGGAGCCGGCCTCCACACCACGCAGACGGTGGGGCTCGCCCTCGCCACCGACCTCGCACCGGCCCATGCAAGGCCCAAGGTCGTCGCGCTGCTCTGCGTCATGCTGCTCGTCGGGATGATGGTCAGCGCGGTCGCCTTCGGCCTGCTGCTCGCCGACTTCTCGAAGGTGCGGCTGATCCAGGTGATCCAGGGCACGGCCCTCGTCACCATCGTGCTCAACGGGCTGGCCCTGTGGAAGCAGGAGGCGCGCGACCCCGACCGCGCCCGCGACGCGGCGCAGCCGAGCTTCTCCGAATCCTGGGCGGCCTATGCGGGGCAGGGGCTGGCGCGGCGCCGCCTCGTCGCCACCGGGCTCGGCACCGCCGCCTTCTCGATGCAGGACATCCTGCTGGAACCCTATGGCGGGCAGATCCTGCACCTCTCGGTCGGGGCGACCACGGCGCTGACCGCGATGCTGGCGGCTGGCGGCGGCCTCGGGCTGCTGGCGGCGGCGCGCTGGCTCAACCGGGGCGGCGACCCGTTCCGGGTGGCGGCGGCGGGTGCCGTGATCGGCATCCTTGCCTTTTCTTGCGTCGTGTTCGCGGCCCCGCTCGGCTCGACGCAGGTCTTCGCGACCGGCGTCAGCCTGATCGGCTGCGGCGGCGGCCTGTTCGCCCACGGCACGCTCACCGCCTCCATGGCGAAGGCCGGGCCGGAGGATACCGGGCTCGCGCTCGGCGCCTGGGGCGCGGTCCAGGCGTCGGCGGCCGGCCTCGCCATCGCCGGCAGCGGCATCGTGCGGGACGTCGGCTCGGCGCTCGCCGTCTCGGGGGCGCTCGGCGAGGGCATGAGCGATCCCTCGATCGGCTACCTCGTCGTCTACCACATCGAGATCGCGCTGCTGTTCGCGACGCTGGTCGCGATCGGCCCGCTGGTCCGGGACCGCAGCCCGCAACCGGCGGCGCGGGGCAGGCCCCGCGTCGCCCTGTCCACCTCCTCCACCTGAGCCTCGGGAGATCGCCATGCCACCAGGAGCACTGCCCACGGGAGCACTCACCGGCTACGTCGACGTCGCGCAGATCGTCCTGTACGCCTTCTTCCTGTTCTTCTTCGGCCTGGTCTTCTGGCTCCGGCGCGAGGACCGGCGCGAGGGCTATCCCCTCGAGGCGGAGGTGACGGGCACCCTCAAGCGCCCCGACCCGATCCTGATCCCGACGCCGAAGCTGTTCCACCTCGCCGACGGCAAGATCAAGCAGGCGCCGCAGGCCGACACCGTGCCCGACCGCAACTACCTCGGCAGCAAGCGCGAGCCCTGGCCGGGCGCCCCGCTGGAGCCGACCGGCGCCGACCCGATGTTCGCCCATGTCGGCCCCGGCTCCTGGGTCAGCCGCGACGACGCGTTCGATCACACCTTCGACGGCCAGAAGCGGATCGTCCCCTTGCGGGTCGCGACGCATTTCATGGTCCACGAGGACGGCCCCAACCCGATCGGCATGAGCGTGTTCGGCGCCGACAGCCAGATCGCCGGAACGGTGTCCGACATCTGGGTCGACCGCGGCGAAAGCTTCGCCCGCTACTACGAGGTCGATCTCGGCGCCGGCGGACGCCGCGTGCTGATGCCGGTCACCTTCTGCCGCACGGGGCGGTTCTCGCGCACCGTGAAGACCGAGGCGCTGCTCGCCCGGCAGTTCTCGGACATCCCGCCCCACGCCGACCCCGACGCGGTGACCCTCCTCGAGGAGGAGAAGATCATCGCCTATTTCGGCGCCGGCACCCTGTACGCCACGCCCCAGCGCGCGGAGACCCTGCTATGAGCGGCCGCCGGACCCACGATACGCCCTCGGACGACACCGTCCGCGACGACCGGATCCCCGAGGGCCTGCCCGAGGCGCTGCCGCCGGGCGAGCACATCCTGTGGCAGGGCCGGCCGACCGCCTTCGGCATGGCCGCCCGCCCGATGCACGGCGGGTTCGTGGTGCTGTGGTTCGGCGTGCTGGCCGCCTGGACCATCCTGCCGGCGGCCCTCGACGGCGCGGTGCTGGCGGGCCTCGAAGCCTCGTGGCCGACCTTCGCCGCCTGCGCCGCCGCGCTGGCCGTCATCGGCGGCCTCGGCTGGCTTGCCTCCTGGACCACGACCTACACCATCACCAACCGCCGCGTGGTGATGCGGATCGGCATCGCGCTGCCGGTCACGTTCAACCTGCCGCTCGCGCAGGTGGAGGATGCCGCCCTGCACAGCTTCGCCGACGGCACCGGCGACCTGCCGCTCCGGCTGAGCGCCGGCACCCGCGTCGCCTACCTGCACCTGTGGCCGCATGCCCGCCCCTGGCGCGTGACCGAGCCGCAGCCGATGCTCCGCTCCGTCCCGAACGCAGGCGAGGTGGCCGCCATCCTCGCCCGGGCGATCGTCGCGGCGCGGGCGCCCGAGGAAGAGTCCGCGCTGCCGGTGCTCGTCGCCCGCCCGCAGAACGCGGCGCGCAAGCCGCGTCTCGTCGCCGTCGGAGCGCGCTGACCGGCCCGAGCCTCCGCGGAGCCGCGCGGACGAGACATCACCCCGCCCGTCCCGGCCGAACCGCCGGGGCGGGCGTTCGCTTCTCGAAAAAAGTCGTTCGCGAACAGCATCTTGACGGTTCTCTCGAAAAACCCGCCCGAAAAATCCAGAACGAGGATTGTCAAGCGTGCTTGACACCGGTTAACGTGAAGCCAAGGAAACGGCGACGCGGCTGGACACCGAGCGGTGCCGCCCCGACGACCGGTCCGGGCAGACGGTGAGGGAAGCCGATGGGTGAGGTGGCGGAGGGCGGACCGATCCCGGCGCTCGCACTGATCGGAGCCGGGGCGCTCCTCGGCTTCACCATGCTGGCGGTGGTGGTCGGGCGCACCGAGCGGATCGGCCTCAGCGGAAACCCCGACGGGAATCCCGTCGCCTCCGTCGCCCTGCGCGTGCTGGACCGCCCGGACGGGTCGATCCGGATCGAGGACGCCGCCGATGCGCGGCTGATCGAGATCATCGAGCCCGGCCAGGACAACTTCGTCCGCGCGACCCTGCGCAGCTTCGGCCAGTCCCGCCTGCGCGCCGGCCTGACCCCGGCCGAGCCGTTCCGCCTGACCCGCTACGACGACGGCTCGCTCGCCCTGATCGACGAGACCACGGGGCGCAGCGTGAACATGGGCGCCTTCGGCCCGACCAACGCGCTCGCCTTCGCCAAGCTCCTACCCGGCAACGCCCTTCCCGACGTGAGCGTCCCGCGATGATCGGATTCCTGAACGGCCGCCGCACGGTCGAGGTGCCCTGCACCGTCGAGATCGAGCAGACCCCCGAGAGCCTGCACGCCCATGTCAGCCTCGACGCCGACTTCGAGATCGAGCCCGGCGACGAGGTGCAGGTCCACGACGCGCCGACCTCGGTGCCCTACGGCGAGCGCCTCGTCGTCCGCCGCACCGCGACGGTGACGCGGGCCGGCCGGATCGAGCGGCTCTGGACCAAGCTCGCCGGCCATCTCGAGCTGACCGAGCTCTACGAAGTCAGCTTCAGCGAGAGGAGGAAGCTTTGAACGCTCCCGTCAGGCATCCGCTGCCCACCCGCCCGGTCAACGAATCGACCAAGTCCGCGCAGGAGACGACCTTCCTCAGCCCGCGCTTCTACACCACCGATTTCGCAGAGCTCGACCGCACGAACGTCGAACCGGTCCGGGCCGAGTGGGACGTGCTGATCGAGGAGCTGCGCTCCGACCCGAACAAGCGCCACTTCACCCGCAACGCCGACTTCGACTGCGACCTGTCGCAGATGGAGCCCGAACTCCGGAAGGAGTTCCTCGACTTCCTGGTCTCGTCGATCACCGCCGAGTTCTCGGGCTGCGTCCTCTACGCCGAGATGCGCAAGCGCGCCAAGAACAAGGACATCAAGGAGCTGTTCGGCTTCATGAGCCGCGACGAGGCGCGCCACGCCGGCTTCATCAACGACACGCTGAAGGATTTCGGCATCGGCGTCGATCTGGGCTTCCTGACGAAGTCGAAGAAGTACACGTTCTTCCGCCCGAAGTTCATCTTCTACGCAACCTACCTGTCCGAGAAGATCGGCTACGCGCGCTACATCACCATCTTCCGCGAGCTGGAGAAGCACCCCGAGCAGCGCATCCACCCGATCTTCAAGTGGTTCGAGAAGTGGTGCAACGACGAGTTCCGCCACGGCGAGGCCTTCGCGCTGCTGATGCGCGCCAACCCGAAGCTGACGCAGGGGCTGAACCGCTACTGGATCAAGTTCTTCCTGCTGGCGGTGTTCGCGACGATGTACGTCCGCGACCATTGCCGGCCGGCCTTCCACGCCGCCCTCGGGGTCGACCCGTCCGAGTACGACTTCACGGTCTTCCGCATCACCTCCGAGATCTCGAAGCAGACCTTCCCGCTGACGCTCGACCTCGACAACCCGAAGTTCAAGCAGCGGCTCGACACCCTGCTCGACTGCTCGGTGAAGATCGCCGAGGCGCGGGCGCAGGGCGGCGTCGCCGGCACGCTGAAGCGCGGCGTGCAGGTGGCGCGGGCCGCGGTCACCTTCGGCAGGCTCTACCTGTTGCCGACCCGCGAAAACGCGATGCCCGCCGACATCCGCCTCGAGCCGGTGTGGTAGCGGGCCGGCGATGTCGCCCTACGCCGTCCCGGCCCTCTATGCGGTGGCGATCTGGTGGTTCTCCACCGGGGTGATCATCCTGCTCGACCACCTGCCGCGCCGCACCTTCCCGTGGAGCATGGCCGCCGGCACCGCGGTGCTGCTGGCGGCGCTCTACGCGATCGGCACGAGCGCCGGCGACGCCACGGAGACGGGGGCCTACACCGCCTTCACCGGCGCGCTGCTGGTCTGGGGCTGGCAGGAGATGAGCTACTACATGGGCTTCGTCACCGGCCCGCGGCCGGAGGCCTGCCGGCCCGGCGCCCGCGGCGTCGAGAAGTTCCGGGCGGCGGTCGCGACGAGCCTGTGGCACGAATTCGCCATCGTTCTCGGCGCGCTGGCGATCCTGGCGCTCACCTGGAACACCCCGCAAAGAATGGCCCTGTGGACCTACTGCGTGCTGTGGGGGATGAACCTCAGCGCCCGGCTCAACCTGTTCCTCGGGGTGCGCAACCTCAACGCCGAGTTCCTGCCCGACCATCTGGCCTATCTCGGCTGCTACCTGACGAAGCGGCCGATGAACCTGCTGTTCCCGGTGTCGGTCAGCGTCGCCACCGTGATCGTCGTGCTGCTCGGCCAGGCGGCGCTCGCCGAGCCGATCACGCCGCACGCGATGGTCGGCTTCACCATCCTCACAACGCTGATGGGCCTGGCGACCCTCGAGCACTGGTTCCTGATGCTGCCGCTGCCCGCGGCCGCCCTCTGGAACTGGAGCCTCCCGCCGAAGGTCGCGGCCTCCGCCGCGGCCGTCCCGACAAAGGTGAAGCTCGCGGCCTCCGCCGCGGCCGGACCGACACAGGGGCCGGCCGAGCCGGCCCGGCGCGACGCGGCCTGACGCGGGAGAACCCGCGCGATCGAAACGAGGACGGGGAGACGAGCGATGGATTACGACGCGTTCTTCGGCGCCGAGCTTCAGAACCTGCACCGGGAGGGGCGCTACCGCGTCTTCACCGATCTCGAACGTCAGGCCGGACGCTTCCCGCACGCGACCCATCACAGCCCCGAGGGCGAGAAGCCCGTCACGGTCTGGTGCTCGAACGACTATCTCGGGATGGGCCAGCACCCGGACGTGCTCGCCGCCATGCACGCGGCGCTCGACCGCTGCGGCGCGGGCGCGGGCGGCACCCGCAACATCTCCGGCACCAACCACTACCACGTGCTGCTGGAGCGCGAGCTCGCCGACCTCCACGGCAAGGAGGCGGCCCTGCTGTTCACCTCCGGCTACGTCTCGAACTGGGCGGCGCTCGGCACCCTCGGCGCCAAGCTGCCCGGCTGCGTCATCCTCTCGGATTCCGAGAACCACGCCTCGATGATCGAGGGCATCCGGGCGTCGCGCGCCGAGCGCCAGATCTTCCGCCACAACGACCCGGAGGACCTCGACCGCAAGCTGCGGATGATCGAGCCCGGCAGGCCGAAGCTCGTGGCCTTCGAATCGGTCTACTCGATGGACGGCGACATCGCCCCGATCGACGAGATCTGCGACGTGGCCGAGGCGCACGGCGCGCTCACCTACCTCGACGAGGTCCACGCGGTCGGCCTCTACGGCGCGCGCGGCGGCGGCATCTCGGAGCGCATGGGGCTGGCCCACCGCCTCGACGTGATCGAGGGCACGCTGGGCAAGGCCTTCGCGGTGCATGGCGGCTACATCACCGCGAGCGAGACGCTGTGCGACTTCGTCCGCAGCTTCGCCTCGGGCTTCATCTTCACCACCTCGCTGCCGCCGGCGGTGGCGGCGGGCGCGGCCGCCAGCATCCGCCACCTTAAGCGGAGCAACGTCGAGCGCGCACGGCACCAGGAGCGGGTGCAGCGGGTGCGCGAGCGCCTGGACGCCGCCGGCATCCCCACCCTGCCCAACGACAGCCACATCGTCCCGGTGATGGTCTGCGATCCGGTGCTGTGCAAGGCGATCTCCGACACCCTGCTCGACGAGTTCGGCATCTACGTGCAGCCGATCAACTACCCGACCGTCGCCCGCGGCACCGAGCGCCTGCGCATCACCCCGTCGCCCCTGCACACGGACGCCGACATCGACCACCTCGTCGAGGCGCTGGCCGCGATCTGGGGGCGGATCGGGCTGGAGCGGGTGGCGGCGGAGTAGGGGACACGCCGCCGACAATCCGTGCGGCGAGTTTCTCCGCGTCCTCGGGCCCTACCGAATTCCGACGCCTCTGCGTGACGGCGCCGGATGGTGCGTCCGAAGCACCGCGGGGCCCCCTCTTCCATGGGGAGAGGGGACCCGCGCCTGACCCTGCATAGCGTGCGGCCCTGACGAGTCGCATCGGAAGAAGGGAACTGCCCGTGCGTTTCGAAGGCCAGGGTGCCATTCTCGATCGCGCCGATCGCGCCGCACCTCCCCAGCCACGGATCGGCGTGACAACATCTTCGCAATCGCGAGTGCCCCAGCGCGTGACCACCTTCCCCTTCACCGCCATCGTCGCCCAGGACGAGATGCGTCGGGCGCTGCTGATCGCGGCGGTCGATCCGTCGGTGGGGGGCGTGCTGGTGTTCGGGGATCGCGGCACCGGCAAGTCCACCGCGATCCGGGCGCTGGCCGGTCTGCTGCCGCGGATGCGCGCGGTCGTCGGCTGCCCCTATGCCTGCGATCCGGCCGCACCCGCCGAATCGTGCCCGCATTGCCGCGGCCAGGCGGAGCGCAAGAGCGCGCTCGTGCCGGTGCCGGTGGTCGACCTGCCGCTCGGAGCCACCGAGGACCGGGTGGTCGGCGCGCTCGACCTGCAGCGGGCGCTGACGCTCGGCGAGAAGGCGTTCGAGCCTGGGCTGCTGGCGCGGGCCAACCGCGGCTTCCTGTACATCGACGAGGTAAACCTGCTGGAAGACCACCTCGTCGACCTGCTGCTCGACGTAGCGGCCTCCGGGGTCAACACCGTCGAGCGCGAGGGCCTGTCGATCCGCCACCCGGCGCGCTTCGTGCTCGTCGGCTCCGGCAACCCGGAGGAGGGCGAGCTGCGGCCGCAGCTCCTCGACCGGTTCGGCCTCGCGGTCGAGGTGGCGACGCCCACCGACATCGCGACCCGCATCGACGTGGTCCGCCGCCGCGACGCCTACGAGCGCGACCCGGAAGCGTTCTGCGCCACCTACGCCAAGGCCGAGCGGGCGCAGGCCAAGCAGATCACGGTCGCCCGCGAACGGCTGAGTGCCGTGACGATCCCCGACGCGGTGCTGGAGGCCTGCGCGAGGCTCTGCGTGGCGCTCGGCACCGACGGCCTGCGCGGCGAGCTCACCCTGATGCGCACCGCCCGCGCGCTGGCGGCGCTCGACGGCGCGGACGACGTGACGATCGACCATGTCCGCCGGATCGCGCCGGCGGCGCTGCGCCATCGCCTGCGCCGCAACCCGCTCGACGAGGCCGGCTCCACCGCCCGCGTGGCGCGGGCGGTCGCCGACGTGCTGGCGTGACGCTCGCGCCCGGCGAGGGCCGCTGGGCCGAGGCGCTCCGCGCCGCTTCGCTGCTGGCGGCCGATCCGCAGGCCTGCGTCGGCATCCGCCTGCGCGCCGGGACGGGCCCGGTCCGCGAGGCGTGGCTGCGGCACCTGACGGACCGCCTCGCGCCCGGTACCCCCGTCCGGCGCTGCCCACCCGGCATCGGCGACGACCGCCTGCTCGGCGGCCTCGACCTCGCCGCGACCCTGTCGGCCGGCCGCCCGGTGGCCCAGGCGGGCCTCCTGGCCGAGGCCGACGGCGGCCTCGTCGTCGTGCCGATGGCCGAGCGCCTGTCGCCCGGCACGGCGGCTCGTCTCGCCGCGGCGCTCGACACCGGCACGATCACGGTCGCGCGCGACGGTTTCTGCGAGACGCGGCCCGCCCGCTTCGGCCTGGTACTGCTCGACGAGGGGCTCGACGACGAGGCGCCGCCGAGCGCGCTCACCGAGCGCCTCGCCTTCGACGTGGATCTGCGCGCCTTCGGGCTGCGGGAGATCGAGGATGCTTCGCCCGGGCATGACGCGGCGGACCTTCGGGGGTTGCAACGGGCGCGTTCCGCAGAACGCCATTCTTCTGGAACGGCTTTCGCATCCGCCCACCCCGAACGGCGATCGCAGGAACCGCTTTTCCCTCCCCCCTCTGCGGGGGAGGGTAGCCCGCGAAGCGGGTCGGGAGAGGGGAGCGACGATGCCGGATCCGGCGCTCCCCTTTC
>NZ_JAKSYR010000132.1:0-6286 GCF_022829705.1 Methylobacterium sp. E-025 | reverse complement strand
ATCTCGGAGCGCACGCACCTGCTGGCGCTCAACGCCGCGATCGAGGCGGCGGCGGCCGGGGAGAGCGGGCGCAGCTTTGCGGTGGTGGCCTCGGAGATGAAGCTTCTGGCCGACCAGGCCAAGGCGGCCACCCTGCAGGTGCGCGGCATCCTTTCGGAGATCCAGCGCGGCATCAACACCTCGGTGATGCTGACGGAGGAGGCGGTCAAGCGGGCGGCCACCGGCAAGGCGCGCTCCGACACGACCCAGCGCACGATCGAGGAGATCACCGCGCGGGTCGAAGAAGCGACGCAGACCTTCCAGCAGATCATCGCCTCGACCAACCAGCAGCAGCTCGGCATCGAGCAGGTGATGGGCGCCTTGCAGAACATCCGCCAGGCGAGCCAGCAGACCGCCGCCGGCACCCGCGAGGTCGAGGCGGCCTCGGCCAACCTCACCGAGCTCGCAGGAGCCCTCATGGCCCTCGCCGAGCGCTACCGGCACTAGGCGCCTTTCAGCCCCTGTCTCGATGCCTGGAGCTGCGGAACACCCGGTTGCTCGGTTCTCTCTATAAGGCCACGGGCCTGCGCAATGAACAGGTCGATCTGTACCAGCCCTTGAACGATCGCGACGATGAGATTGGCGTTCGCAGCATCGATATGAGGTAGCCTACTCGTTTCCCGGCTACGCAGGTCGGAGAGCAACGCCGTCATTTCATCCCGCCGTAGCCGCAGGTCTGCGAGGATCACCTCGGCCCGCGCCGCCTGCAGGCTCGTAGCTTGGCCCCCGGCCAGGAGCGCTACGGCGGCGACATCGATCCGAGCGAGAGCCGATTGCTCAGCCCCCTTCGGGCGCAATGGAATGATCTCTCTGCTCATCGTCCCGCATCCGCTTATCGGGAGACTTGTAGCCCCGATGCCGGCATACAGCCTGCCAACGGCAATGAGATGTTCATCTTGCAGGCGGCCGCAATCTAGCGCCTCAGCGACCTGCCAGAGCACCCAATCCAAGCGTGTGGAGGACGCGCTCATGATAGAGTGTACAGTAGTTTTCAGCCCGGCCGCTTCCAAAACGAAACTCTGTTGCCGGTTCATTCCTGTCCCGCAGCCTCACTCCACGTTCGGTACAGATGGATCGAATGCCACAGCTACAGGATGGAAGGCGTGCACAAGGTCGACATCGAGGTGACCTTCCATACCCTTCAGGATAGCGTAGGCCTGCAGACCGGCCATCGGCGGTCTGTAAGGACGTCGTTCGACAAGGGCCCCGTAGATGTCGCAGACGGTAACCAACCGCACGAGATCGGGAATCTCCCAACCCTTGAGCCGATCCGGGTAGCCGGTGCCATCGAGCAGCTCGTGGTGCGACCGCACAGCTGCTAGCATCGTGTCATCAAACCCCTGGCCCACGAGCATGGCGTGACCGCGCGTTGGATGCGTGCGCATCACCGCCGCCTCCGCCTCGGTGAGCTTGCCCGGCTTGTTCAAGATCTCGGTCGGAACGTGGATCTTGCCGACATCATGCAGCAGGGCAGCCTTCGTCAGGCGATGGCGGTCCGCCTCACGTAGACCGAGCGCGGCCGAGAAGGCGGCAGCCAGCGAAGCCACGAGCAGGCAGTGCTGGTGCGTGGCATCGTCGAATTGTTGGACCACTCGGATCCAGTCGTAGATGCCACTCTCACCGACGGCACGCACGACGAGGTCAGTACCGATTTCGGCGATGGTGGGCGTGATCGGTCTTCCGGATAAGAGCACCTGCCGGAGGAATTGCCGCGCTTCGACAGCCCGCTCCCGCACAGCAACTGAAATCGGCCGGATCTCTACCTGGAGACTGCCCAGTGTGGCGAGAAGCTGCTGTGCGCTCGCCTTGGCGCCGAGTGTACCATTCGCGCCCAGAACCTGGGCTTGAGCCTCGGCACGGGCAACATTGCCATGGACCAGGAACAGGTATGGCACCCCTTCGTCGCGCACTTGTTCCAGGACTCGGCGTAGGCGAACGATGGCATCGGAGGTGAGTGCCTCGACGTCACTGACGATCAGTTTGGGGCGTGATGCCGGCAGCGTATCGCCATACAAGTCATGGATGGCGCCGCCGGTCGCGGTCCCAAGATCGCGTGTGAGCCTTTGAGCACGACGCAGGTCATCCGTGATCAGCAGAAGCTCGCCCATGGCTATTTCCGATCTGAGCGCGTCCTAAATAGAACGTCGGTGGGCTATCTGAGGCTCTTAGCGAACTCGCGGCGCAATTCCGGCACACGCGCCTACGGCTCGGTAGTCCGGGCCAGCGCTTCGATGCGCGACCCGACCGCCGTTTCACGGACCGCCATAACCCCGTCCCAGGCTGACGCGAAGGCCTCGACACAGGCCGGGTCGAAATGGCGGCCACTGTCGGCTTGGATACAGCGCAGCGCTTCCTCGACCGCCATGGCCGCCTTGCTCGATCTCGCCGGCCAGTGTCGTCGCCTGCTCGTCGAGGTGCCGCACCGCCTTCGCCAGTCGGACGAGGTTACCCACCCGCACATTTAGCTCGACCCCCTTCGCTCGCTTATCGAGGAAGTCGGTGGCACCCGCCTCCAGCGCGCTGAGCCTGACCGTATCGCACACATCGCTGGTAATCATGGCGACTGGCACCTGTGCGTAGTGCGGTATGGCGCGGATCTCACGGATGAAGGTGATCCCGTCCAGCTCGGGCATGTGCTGGTCAATCAACACAAGATCGAAGGCGCAGGTCTGGGCCTCGACCAACGCCGCGAGCGGGTCGCTGCAGGCGGTGACGATAATGCCGTCTTTGGCCTCCAGAAATTGTCGAAGACGAAGTAGCATCACCTTGCTGTCATCTACGAGGAGGACGTCCATAATTGTTTTCCGTCGGTTTGGTGGGACTGTGATGCGGTCTGAACCGGACGACGTGTTCAGGATGGATAGTCTTCAGCGAGCAAGCCTAGCCGCGAGAAGGTGTCAGCTAAGTGATACAAGATGCTGCGTAGAGTCTGGATCTCCGGCATCGAGCTGCCGGGCAGGACAGCGAGACAGTCGATTTCCTGCTCTAGATCCCGGCTCAGCTGCCGCAGCGAGCCTCCGCGTGATCGGATCTGAGGCCAGCGCGGCCCTGGATCGGTATTGGCAGTGAGGAGCTGCTCCAGCGCCGCCGCCAGCCGCTCAGCACCCGCTTAGTCAACACGGCGGGACAGCAGGTGAACCTCGGCCATGGTAAGCTCAAGCCGCCCGGACAGTGGCGAGGAAGCGCCCGACCTCGGCCGCGAGGGTCTCGGACTGGCGCGACAGCTCCGAGGCCGCGCCGAGGACCTGACTGGCAGCGGCGCCGGTCTCCTCGGCGGCGCCGGCCACGCCGGCGATGTTGCTGGTCACCTCGCCCGTACCCATCGCCGCCTGGCTGACGTTGCGCACGATCTCCTGTGTCGCCGCGCCTTGCTCCTCGACCGCCGCGGCGATCGAGGTCGCCACGTCGCTGATCTCCTGGATCCGTACGGTGATGTTACCGATCGCCGTCACCGCCTGACCGGTGGACGCCTGGATGCGTGCGATCTGTCCCGAGATCTCGTCGGTCGCCCGCGCCGTCTGCGAAGCTAGCTCCTTGACCTCGGCAGCGACCACCGCGAAGCCGCGTCCCGCTTCACCGGCGCGGGCTGCCTCGATGGTGGCATTCAGTGCCAGCAGGTTCGTCTGTCCGGCGATGGTGGAGATCATGCCGACCACGTCGCCGATGCGCGAGACCGCCGTGCTCAACTCCTGCACCAAAGCGCCGGTTTGATCGGCTTCGGCGACAGCTTGCTGTGCCAGGGCGGCAGAGCCATCGACCTGGCGTCCGATCTCCTGTACCGATGAGCCAAGCTCCTCGGCCGCCGCGGCGACCGTGTTGACGTTGGTGGCGGCCTCCTCTGCGGCAGCGGCCACGGTCGTGGACTGGCTCGCTGTCTCGGTCGCCGTCGCGGTCATCGTCTGGGCTGTCGCCTGGAGCTCGGTCGCCGACGACGAGACCATGCCGATGATCCCGCCAACAGCGGCTTCGAAGCCGTCCGCCATCTGACGCATCCCAGCTTTACGCTGCTCCTCGGCTGCAAGACGTGCCTGCGCCGTATCTGCCTCCAACTGGCGGGTGCGGATCAGATTGTCCTTGAACACCTGCACCGCGGCCGCCATCGCACCGATCTCGTCTCGGCGGCTCCGATAAGGCACCTGGGACTCTGTATCGCCGCTGGCGATGCCCGTCATTGCCTTTGTCATGGCTTGGATCGGCCGCGACACGCGCAGCAGGCCGAAAGCGGCAGCAGCTATCGCAGTGGCAAGAGCTAGCACAACGGCAACGTAGGCGGCGGTCGTCGCAGCACCAATCTCGGCGGTTGCAGCGTCCGCATCGCGGCGGGCGCCAACTTCGTTCAAAGTCACATCGCGCTGGAGGGCTGCACGCGCATCGTTGTACAAGCTAACCGCCTCTGGCGCACTCATTAGGGTGAGCGCTGCGGCCTGCCGACCAGCTTCCATCAGGCGGCGCATCTCTGCATCGGTGCGCTCAAAACGGCTCCAAACCATCGCGAAGGCATCGTAGAGTGTGCGTTCCTCGGGTGATGAGACCATCGATTCGTAGACGCGGCGAGCCACGGCAAGCTTATCGTGCATGGCTGCCAGTTGGGCCTCATTTTCGGCAAGGCGAGCGGGCGTATCGGACAGGCTGAGTAGCCGCAGCTGCTTGATCCGCACCTCCGACGTGGCTGCGCGGATATCGTTGACGGCGATGACGGAGGGCAACCAATTGGTTGTCACCTGCACGACGTTGTGGCGGATGCCACCAAGCTTCAAGATGGAGAGGGTGCCCTGTGCCGCGCAGATCAATGCGAGAAGGCCGAAGGCGACGGATAGCGCGGCCTTGAGGGAGAGGTTCGGGCGCATGTGGCAGAGCTCTAATCGTGAAGGGCTAGTCGGACCAATGCCACGCTACCGCACACCTGAAGGCAGGGCACGGATGTGCAACAATCTCGTGCGAGAGCGCGGGATGTATGAACAGGGAAGCCTATCTAAGAGGCTGTCCTTACTATCTGAATTGCGTTATAAATGCTTAATTAAAACTTAATTCAACAAAAAATTGACCGGCAATACAAACTTATCAAAAGATCAAACGCTGAAAGGGTCCTCAAGGCACGCAAGGCCAAACTTATAAATTGATTGAATCGCGGGTTACTCGCTGGCCGTAGCTGCGAAAACGCCCAGGTCCCGCAGGGCGCCAGGTAATAAGTCGTTACTTATCGAGCAGGGCTCGTAGCGCCCGCCACTGCTCCCAGCCGGGCGGCCGACCCGCCGCACGACCTCACGCTCGAATGAGACGAAGGCCTGAATACCGCCCTCGGCATCCCGCAACGGCCGGCAGTCGATCTCGGCCCGGTACTTGGCTCCGTTGCCGCGGTAGTTGGTGACGTAGCCGTGAAACCGCTCGCCTGAGGATAGAGTGCGGTGGAAGGCGTCAAGCGTCTCCCGGCGCGTCTCCTTGCCTTGCATGAAGCGCGGACTCTGCCCGACGATCTCAACTGGGTCACGGCCGACTAGCTGCCCGAACGCGGGATTAGCGTAGAGGATGATCGGGCCCGGACGTTCGATCGCCGCATCCGTGACCACGATGCCGACCGAGATGTCGTGCGCAAACGCCTTGATCCACTCGACGATTGTCATTCAGCTCCAGCGCATGTGCCGCTCGCGTACGGTGCCGATCTTCAAGACAGCTACGGCGTCGACGTTCCATAGGATGCCCTATGCGAATGGCCGTGCGTCGGGAAAACCGTTGGATTGCCGACATACGAAGCCACAGGACTAAAATCCGAGATAAATTGAGTTTTGCTGGCTCGCTCTCAGGGAACTAAGCTGGAACCCTGCACGGTCATTCCTGTGACGACGATAGGACACTTTGCATCAAAACGCGTTGCGCCGAGACCGGTCGCGTATGATCTTCGAAGTTATTAATTTGTGGCGGCGTTCGTTCTGCTGGCTTGGACAATGTTAGGTTCCGATCGCTTCCTGATCAGCCCCCATTGAAGTGGTCCGCCCTTTGGTATGGCTTTTGAGCCTGGAGGACGGACGAGATGGCAAAGCACCCGAAGCCCGAGGAGATTGTTGCTAAGCTGCGGCAGGCGGATGTGCTGATCTCACAGGGCCAGAGGGTGGCCGATGCAATCCGCGCGCTCGGCGTGAGTTCGGTGACATACTACCGGTGGCGGCGTGAATTTGGCGGACTGAAATCAGATCAGGTTCGACGGATGAAGAGTCTTGAGACCGAGAATGCTTGGCTTCGAAAGGCAATC
>NZ_JAKSYR010000144.1:0-1879 GCF_022829705.1 Methylobacterium sp. E-025 | reverse complement strand
GCCGCCAAGCAGGCTGGCACGCTGAACGGGCAGAAGTGGAACGACTTCCGGAAGGCTGAGTGCGGGGCACCAGCTGACACGCCCACAACCCCCACCGCGAACCCATTCTCACCGAACGCAGCTTCGCCCGCAGCCCCGGCTCCGGCTCCGGCGCCCACCACGACGGCAACGAGATCAGCACCGACACCGCGGTCTTCGGTGACGGGGTCCGCTGTGTTCCCGAGGGCGGTCGATCCGAAGTATGCGAGCGAGTCGGCCGGCAAGGGGCGGATGCACACCTGCCTGGATCAGTACAATGCCAACAAGGCTGCTGCTGGCGGTGCGGGCAACGGCGGGATGAAATGGATCGAGAAGGGTGGCGGGTACTACTCGGTCTGCAACAAGGGGCTGAAAAGCTAGCGCCCCTACCTGACCCAACTCGCTACCCCTCCGTGCCGTGAGCACGTCCCGCGATGGGTATGGCTGAAGCTCCACGTGCCATCACGGCAATGAGCGGATGCTCCCTCGGGTTTCGAGCCATCACGGGTATGAGCCGGTTGATGGACCGTCGAGCCATCGCAGCTGTGATAATGGCCGTGACGGTCGAGGCTGCTCTCGTTCGGCTCCCTGAACTCGCGACTCGCCACAGTGAATGGCGAGACGGCGAGGATGCAGCCTACAAGCGCAAACCTAAACCAGACGGCTGAGAACAAGCGGCTTCCAGATTGCTGCATGCGGTTCAGTGATCCGCGCCGCGGGTGCCGGTCGCACCAGTGTAGGAGTTGACGTTGCCGCGGGTGCCATAGTTGTCGAGTTGCGTCCCATTTGGGTTCGTCGAATGATGAGGTGCAACGTAGGTGCCATTAGATCTCGTGTAGCCAGAGACTGAGTGGCTACTGCTACTGGAGCCTGTGCCGCTCATACCGTGGCCGCCTCCGCCGCGTGCTTCCGCGCTGATCGTCGAAAGCAATAGAGCGGTTAGAATGATCAATGTCTTCATGGCGTTTCCTCCTCTTTGTTGACGGGGAAATCAGCATGGAGGCGAAGCGCGGTCTACCGTTCTGGAAGGTGCGGATCGGGATATAACCTCAGTGTGATATCTAAACTACAGATAGGCGCAATGTGCATCCTTAGGGTGTCAGGGCGGCGGCATCAGTTCGCCCATGGGAGAACGCCTATGAAGAAAACGCTCGCGACGGCATTCGTCGCCCTGATCACGCTTGGTGTCTTCGCCTCGGCCGATGCTGAAGCCCGCGGCCGGACTGGCAGCCACCGGGTTGGTGGTCACGGCAGCCATGGCAAGGGCAGCCACTATGTCGGAGGTCATCGGTGAAAAAGATCGTTCTTGCTCTCGCCCTGACCCTCGTCACGGGTGGTACGGCCTTGGCCCAGAGCTGTCAGCACGACAGCGATCGGGCGTCCGACGGCTCACGCTGCGGTCATCGCTCATCGGACTCCCGTTCCGGCGGGCGCTGAAGCACACAGCGGAGCGCGCTACTACGTTGTGCGCTTCGTTGCCGACCCCTGCCTTGGCACCGTCGCGACGTTATCAAACGCGATGCTAAAAGCGTCGGATAAACGAACGTTTTTCCGACGAGAAGGTAGAGCGGCTCCTTGACTGCTCACCGCAGCCGGATTTCTGTCGGGAAAATATGACGGGTTTTCTATTGCGGATAAAACGCACCTGAATCACTATCCCGACATGCTCGTCGGATATGCCCGCGTCTCCACGCTCGACCAGAACCTCGACCTCCAGCGCGATGCGCTGACCAAGGCCGGGTGCGAGAAGCTGTTCGAGGAGAAGAAGTCC
The DNA here is from genome assembly GCF_022829705.1 of Methylobacterium sp. E-025. NCBI lineage: Bacteria > Pseudomonadati > Pseudomonadota > Alphaproteobacteria > Hyphomicrobiales > Methylobacteriaceae > Methylobacterium > Methylobacterium sp. E-025. The sequence continues at coordinate 90 of NZ_JAKSYR010000144.1, read as the reverse complement.
GGCAAGGCCGGGACCAAGCGGCCTGAGTTCGAGGCGGCGCTCGCCTACCTGCGACCCACCGACGTGCTGGTGGTGTGGAAGCTCGATCGG
>NZ_JAKSYR010000143.1:0-8206 GCF_022829705.1 Methylobacterium sp. E-025 | reverse complement strand
CCGGACAACGCGCTCCCCTCTCCCGACCCGCTGCGCGGGCCACCCTCCCCCGCTCAGGGGGAGGGAAAGACTGCGTCGAGTTCGGAGGAGAGGACGCCATGATCCCGATCCGCGATTGCCCCGCCCCCGATCCGCATCCCGCCGGCCCGACGCGCTACGCGGTGCCGGCGGGGGCGGTCGACAGCCATGCCCACGTGATCGGCCGGCCGCCGGCCCATCCGTTCGTGGAGAATCGCAGCTACACCCCGCCGGCGGCGCCGGCGCAGGCCTACCTGGCGATGCTCGACGCCACCGGCATGGCCCACGGCGTGCTGGTCCAGGTCAGCGTCCACGGCACCGACAACCGGCTGCTGCTGGAGACGCTGGCCGCGAACGCCGAGCGCCTGCGCGGCATCGCCGTGATCCCCCTCGGGCTGCCCGAGGGCGACCTCCGCGCGATGAAGGACGCCGGCATCGTCGGCCTGCGCCTCAACGTGCTCTACGGCGGCGGCATCGATTTCGCGGCGGTCGAGGCCTACGGCGCGCTCGCCCGCGAGATGGGCTGGCACCTGCAATTCCTGATCGACGCCCGCAGCCTGCCGCCGCTGGCCCAGCGCCTCTCGCGGCTGCCGGTGCCCTTCGTCGTCGACCACATGGGCCACATGCCGACCGCGGCGGGCCTTTCGGACCCGGGCTTTTCCACCCTCGTGGCGCTGGTGCGCGACGGCGCCTGGGTGAAGCTCTCGGGCGCGTTCCGCACCTCGGTGGCGGGCGCGCCCTACGCCGACACCATCCCCTTCGCTCGGGCGCTGAACGACGCCGCACCCGAGCGCTGCCTGTGGGGCTCCGACTGGCCGCACGTCGCCGCCTGGGACGGGCCGCCGAAGCTCGCGACGCTCCTCGACCTGATCGCCGACTGGGTGCCGGACGAGGCCAGGCGCCGAAGGCTCTTCGTCGAGAACCCGCGCGCGCTCTACGGCTTCGGCTAGGCCTGGGCTTCGGCTAGGCCTGGGGCTTCAGGTAGCTCCGACCGTCGAGATAGGCCTTGCGCCAGCGCTGGATCGCGACCCGCTCGAACAGGCCGGCCTTCGCGAACGGGTCCTCGGCGATGAAGCGCTCGGCCTCCGCCCGCGTCTCCACGTCGACGAGGTAGAGGCCGCCGCCCGCATCCGACCCGTCGTCGGACAGTTTCGCGCCGCAGGCGAGCAGCCGCGCGGCCTGGGCCTCCAGGAAGGCGAGGTGCTCGGCCCTCGCCGCGCGGCGCAGGTGCTCGTGGCCGGGCTTGTCGAAGGTCTCGATGATGAACGGCATGGCGGCTCCGGGGGCGGGCTGCGGATGGCGGCGATCGTTTGTGTAGCGCGGCGCAGGCGATGGCGCGCCCGGGCTTCCTGACACCCGCGGGCGGTTCTCACCGGTTCGCCCCGGCCGGGCGCGATCGCGCACCGGGACGCCGCTATAGGTGAAGCCGGCCGCGCGCGAGGCCTCGCGCACGGCGCCGGCCTGCCTCCGGACGCGGGGAAAAACCGCCAACCGGGCGAGGCCGGATCGCCGAATCCGCGGGCGGGCACGCGGATCGGGTTCGCGACCACAAGCCCCCGGGAGGACGATCGTGGCAAGGACCATTCCCGCATCCGCGCTCGCTGCAGCGCTGTCCACGGCCGTGCTGCTCGCGGCCACGCCGGCCTCCGCCCAATACGCCGACGGCGGCATCAGGATCGGCGTGCTGACCGACATGTCCGGCGGCTACTCGGACCTCGCCGGCAAGGGCTCGGTGACGGCGGCGCAGCTCGCGATCGAGGATTTCGGCAGGGCGATCGGCGGCCGCAAGGTCGAGCTGATCTTCGCCGACCACCAGAACAAGGCCGACATCGCCTCGACCATCGCCCGCCGCTGGTTCGACACGGAGGGGGTGGACGCGATCTTCGACACGAACTCGTCGGTGGCGGGGCTCGCCGTGCGCGAGGTCGCCCGCGCCAAGGGCAAGGTCGACATCAATTCCGGCGCCGGCTCGATGGCGCTGACCAACGCCGCCTGCTCGGCCACCGGCGCGCACTGGTCCTGGGACACCCACGCGCTCGCCGCCGGCACCGCCGCGGCGCTGGCCGACGACCCGAAGAACACCTGGTTCTTCATCACCGCCGACTACACCTTCGGGCACGACCTCGAGGCCCAGGTCACCCGCGTGGTGCGGGCCAAGGGCGGCACGGTGCTCGGCTCGGTCAAGCACCCGTTCCCGAACGCCGACTTCTCGTCCTACCTGATCCAGGCGCAGGCCTCGGGCGCCCGGATCATCGGCATGGCCAATGCCGGCGCCGACACGATCAACACCATCAAGCAGGCCGCCGAGTTCGGCATCGCCGAGGGCGGCCAGTCGCTCGGCGGCCTCAACATCTTCCTCACCGACGTCAACTCGGTCGGCCTGAAGGCGGCACAGGGCATGATCCTGACGACGGGCTTCTACTGGGACCTCGACGACCGCACCCGCGCCTTCGCGAAGCGCTTCGGCGAACGCATGGGCGGGCGGATGCCGACCATGGTCCAGGCCGGCGACTACTCGGCGGTGCTGCACTACCTCAAGGCGGCCGAGGCGGCGGGCACCGACGACGGCCTCGCGGTGATGGCCAAGATGCGTGCGCTGCCGATCGAGGACGCCTTCGCGCGCAACGCCAAGCTGCGCCCCGACGGCCGCATGGTCCACGACATGTACTTGGCGCGGGTGAAGACCCCGGCCGAGTCGAAGGGCCCGTGGGACTTCTACACGATCCTCAAGACCATCCCCGGCGACGAGGCCTTCCAGCCGCTGGCGCAGAGCACCTGCAGGCTGGTGACGAACCCGTGACCCCAGCCTTCCCTCTCCCGCAGAGGGGAGAGGGAAGGGGCCCCCCGCTCACAAGGCCGACGGGTGCCGGGCCAGCGGCGTCACCGTCACGCTCATGAACGGGAACAGCGGCAGGCCGGAGAGGATCGCGTGCAGCTCGTCGTGGTCGGCCACGTCGAACACGCTGATGTTGGCGTACTGCCCGGCGATGCGCCAGAGGTGCACCCACCGGCCCGATTCCTGGAGCGCCCGCGCCTGCGCCTTCTCCTCGGCCTTCAACCGGTCGAACTCGGCCGGCGGCAGCTGCGTGGGCGGATGGACGTCCATCCTGACGTGATACAGCATCGCTTCCTCCTCGATGTCCTGTTCGGGAACGCGGCCTTCCGCCGCGAGCGCCGAATGCAGTGCCGGCCAGGATCGCTGCGAGTCTCGCCACCGTCGAATTCTCATCCGTGGAGCCGGCGTCCCTCGCATCGGAGCCTGCGTCGGGTTTCCTTCGCACAAGTCCCGGCGATGGCCGCGCCCCGTGCCGTGCCGGAGCTGTCGCCGGCGTCCGGCGCGGCTTTGCGGCGCCGCGAATCGATGGAATGAAGACCGCGGACATGGGCGCCATCGAGACGCCCAGCCACCATCACCCGCGAGGAAGACGCCCATGACTGCTCCCACCTCGAACCGGCGCGACGTGCTGACGGCCTCGCTGCTCGGTGCTCTGCCCCTCGCGTTCGGCCAGGCCGCCGCCTCACCGCTCGACCCGGAACAGACCATCATCCGCTTGCCGAACCAGCTGGTCTGGACCCCGACGCCGACCTATCCCGACCATTGCTCGGACCGCTGCGCCCTCACCGGCGACAGCAACGGAACCGGCTTCTACTACACGCTCGTGCGGTGGTGGCCCGGCTACATGAGCGCTCCGCACACCTACACGACCGACCGGTTCTGCATGGTGGTCTCCGGCATCTGGTGGTGCAACAGCGGCCCCGACTTCGATCCCGCCTCCTGCGTTCCCGTTCCGGCCGGTAGCTTCGTGCGTCGGGTCGCGGGCACGCCGCACTACGACGGCGTGATCCGCCCCGGGACGGAACCGGCGGTGATCGCGATCTGCGGCCAAGCTCCGGTCAACTATCGCCTCGTCGATCCGAACCAGCCGGGATGGCGCCGCGTCTGACGCAGACCACGCCCACCCGAAGGCGCGGAAGCCGGTACGATCACGGCGCCCTCGACCGCCGCCCACGCCGGGCGGCCGTTGCCGGGCACATGCCGGAGGCGCCCGGCTTGCGCGAAAGGGGGTTGTTGCGGCGCGCGAAACCGGGTCCCCTGCCGGCACGATCGCGAGCCGAGGAGCCCTCATGTCCGACCTGAACGCACGGAAGAACGCGCCCTCGCTGGAGGCGTTCTGGATGCCGTTCACGGCCAACCGCCAGTTCAAGGCGGCGCCGCGGATGTTCGTGGCCGCCGACGGGATGCACTACACCACCGACGACGGCCGCCAGGTGCTCGACGGGACGGCGGGCCTGTGGTGCTGCAACGCCGGGCACGGCCGCCGCGGGATCGCGAGCGCGGTCGAGCGCCAGCTCGCGACGATGGACTTCGCCCCGACCTTCCAGATGGGCCACCCGATCGCGTTCGAATTCGCCGAGCGCCTGGCCGAGATCGCACCTGGGCCGGCCGGCGCCGCGCTCGACCGGGTGTTCTTCACCGGCTCGGGCTCGGAATCGGTCGACACCGCGCTCAAGATCGCGCTGGCCTACCAGCGGGCGGTCGGCCAGGGCACCCGCACCCGGCTGATCGGGCGCGAGCGCGGCTATCACGGCGTCGGCTTCGGCGGCATCTCGGTCGGCGGCATCGTCTCGAACCGCCGGGCCTTCCCGACGCTGCCGGGCACCGACCACCTGCGCCACACCCACGACCCGGCCCGCAACGCCTTCACCAAGGGCCAGCCCGAGCACGGGGCCGAGCTGGCCGACGACCTCGAGCGCCTCGTGGCGCTGCACGGCGCCGAGACCATCGCCGCCTGCATCGTCGAGCCGGTGGCGGGCTCGACCGGCGTGCTGGTGCCGCCGAAGGGCTACCTCGAGCGCCTGCGCGCGATCTGCGACGCGCACGGCATCCTGCTGATCTTCGACGAGGTGATCTCCGGCTTCGGGCGGCTGGGCGCGCCCTTCGCCGCCGACTTCTTCGGGGTGACGCCCGACCTCGTCTGCACCGCCAAGGGGCTGACCAACGGCACCATCCCGATGGGCGCGGTCTTCGCCGGCCGCCACGTCCACGACGCGCTGATGAACGGCCCGGACGGCATCGAGCTGTTCCACGGCTACACCTATTCCGGCCACCCGGTCGCCTGCGCGGCGGGGCTGGCGACCCTGGACATCTACCGCGACGAGGGCCTGCTCACCCGCGCGACGGACCTCGCCGACGACTGGGCCGCTGCGATGCACGACCTGCGCGGGCGCGCCCGCGTCACCGACATCCGCACCATCGGCCTGATCGCCGGGATCGAGCTGGAACCGCGCCCCGGCGCGCCGGGCAAGCGGGCCTACGACGTGTTCGTCGACTGCTTCGCGCGCGGCCTGCTGATCCGCGTCACCGGCGACATCGTCGCGCTCTCGCCGCCGCTGATCCTGGAGCACGGCCAGATCGGCGAGATCGCGCAGGTGCTGGGCGACGCGATCGACCGGGTGGCGTAAGGCCGGGGGCCCGGTTCCGCAATCCGGGCGATGCGGGCACCTCCCCTCCCCCGCAGAGGGGGAAGGGAAGAGGCGTCTTCGCTGCAACGCAACGCACGCCCGCTGGTTGAACCCGCATACGAAGGCCGCGCGCCTTCGGCAGCGAGGGTCATGCATGACGGGTTCGGTTCTGATCGTGGGCGCCAGCGGCATCGTCGGGAGCGCGGCCGCCGAGCGGTTCTCCGCCGAGGGCTGGGCGGTGGCGGGGCTGGCGCGCAAGCCCGTGGCGCAGGACGGCGTCGTGCCCGTCGCCGCCGACCTGCAGGATCCGGCCTCCCTCCAGCGGGCGCTCGCGGGCCTCAAGCCGAGCCACGTGGTGCTCGCGACCTGGATGCGCCGCGACACCGAGGCCGAGATGATCCGCGTCAACGGCGCGATGGTGGAGAACCTGCTCGACGCGCTGCGGCCGGCGGCCTCGCTCCGGCACGTCGCCCTGGTCACCGGCCTGAAGCACTATCTCGGCCCGTTCGAGGCCTACGGGAAGGGCTCGGTGCCGCAGACCCCGTTCCGCGAGGACCAGGGTCGGCTCGACGTCGAGAACTTCTACTACGCCCAGGAGGATGCGGTGTTTTCGGCCGCCGCCCGCGACGGCTTCCGTTGGAGCGTCCACCGCCCGCACACGATCATCGGCAAGGCGGTCGGCAACGCCATGAACATGGGCACGACGCTGGCCGCCTACGCCACCCTGTGCCGCGAGACCGGCCGGCCGTTCCGCTTCCCAGGCTCCGGCATGCAGTGGAGCGGGCTGACCGACATGACCGACGCGCGGCTGCTCGCCCGCCACCTGCTCTGGGCCTCGACCAGCGCCGACGCGGCCAACCAGGACTTCAACGTCGTCGACGGCGACGTCTTCCGCTGGAGCTGGATGTGGGGCCGGATCGCGGCCTGGTTCGGGCTGACGCCCGAGCCGTTCGACGGGACGGTGCGCCCGCTCGCGGCGCAGATGGCCGAGGACGGCCCGATCTGGGCGGAGATCGCTTCGCGCCACGGCCTCGCCGAGCCCGACCTCGCCAAGCTCGCCTCGCCCTGGCACACCGACGCCGACCTCGGCCGGCCGATCGAGGTGGTCACCGACATGAGCAAGAGCCGTCGGCTCGGGTTCCTCGCCTACCAGCCGACCGACGACGCATTCTTCGACCTGTTCGCCCGCCTGCGGGCCGACCGGCTGATCCCGTGAGCCGCGCCTGACGGGACGGCCGGCGCGATCCCGCATCGAGCCGGCCGATGCCTCGCCCCGGCGGCGTAGACCGGCAAGGTCGCGCCAAGGGGAAATCTTGCGCATCCGAGGACCGTCCGGTCCTTATAGGGTGATCTTAACCGGGATCGACAATCACGGAGCCTTGCGACGAAGGATTCCGCGATGCTGGCCCATTTCTCGATCCGTGCGCGCCTGGTCGGCGCGGTGCTGGTGCTGTTCCTGCTGACGGCCGGGCTCGGCGGCTTCTGCTATGCGCGCCTGCACGCCCTCAGCACCGTGACCGACGCGCTCGCGGGCAATGCGCTGCCGTCCACCCGCATCCTCGGGCGGCTCGCCACCAACTTCGAGGCGCTGCGCAGCCGGCAGCTCGCCTACCTCGTCTCCAGCGACGAGCGGCGGCCGCAATCGCTGCCGCGGCTGCGCGCCAGCATGGCCGAGCTGGACGCGGACCTGAAGGACTATGCCGGCTTCGTCAGCCCCGGCGAGGAGGCGCTGTGGGAGGCGGTGAAGGCAACCGTGCCGGCCTACTCGGCGATGGGCGAGGAATTCCTGCGGCGGCTGCAGGCGGGCGACGCGAAGGGCGCGAGCGCGCACCTCCTCGACGGCATGCTCCCCGCGCTCAACGCCGCGCGCGCCGCGCTGAAGGCCGACCTCGCCTTCAACGACGCCGCCGGCCGGGCGAGCGCCGAGAGCGCCACGGCGCTCGGCGAGCAGGCGCGCTTCGCCATCGCCGTCGGCCTCGGCCTCGTCGCGGCGACGGCGTTGGCGGTCGGGTGGATGTCGGTGTTCACGATCTCCGTGCCGGTGCAGCGGATGGCCCGGGTGATGGACACGGTGGCGGCGGGCGACACCGCGATCGCCGTGCCGCATACCGGCGAGCGCAGCGAGATCGGCGCCATGGCGGCGGCGGTGCAGGTGTTCAAGGACAACCTGATCCGCACCCGCAAGCTCGAGGCCGACACGGCGCAGGCGCGGCTGGCGGCCGAGGCGCAGCGCAAGGCCGGCATGCGCCAGATGGCCGACGACTTCGAGGCGGCGGTCGGCGGGATCATCGGCATGGTGTCGTCCTCGGCGACCGAGCTGCAGGCCACCGCCCAGACCCTGACCGCGACGGCGACCGAGACGGCCGGCCAGTCCACCACGGTCGCGGCCGCGGCCGAGGAGGCCGGCACCAACGTCAACACGGTGGCGGCGGCCGCCGAGGAGCTCGGCTCCTCGGTGGCCGAGATCGGCCGGCAGGTCGGCGGCTCGGCCGAGCTCGCGCATCTTGCCGTGCGCGAGGCCGACCAGACCGGCGCCCGGGTGCAGGAGCTGAGCGCGGCGGTGTCGCGGATCGGCGCCGTGGTCGGGCTGATCTCGGACATCGCCGGCCAGACCACCCTGCTGGCCCTGAACGCCACCATCGAGGCGGCCCGCGCCGGCGCGGCCGGCAAGGGTTTCGCGGTGGTCGCCTCCGAGGTGAAGGCCCTGGCCGAGCAGACCGCCAGG
>NZ_JAKSYR010000127.1:0-392 GCF_022829705.1 Methylobacterium sp. E-025 | reverse complement strand
GCGGCGATCGAGCAATGCTCCGCGGCGGCAGGACGGTGTGATTTTTTGCGTCGACGGACGATCTCAGACACCTTGCGAACGAACGCGGCGCGTTCTCCCTCCCCCCTCTGCGGGGGAGGGTGGCCCGCGCAGCGGGTCGGGCGGGGGGAGCGGCGCTTCCGGCACTGGCGCTCCCCTCCCCCGACCCTCGCTGCCGCGAGGCCCACCCTCCCCCGCAGAGGGGTAAGGGAAAGGCGGGAGGCGTTCCCCATCGGCGATCCCCGTCCTGCTGCCGGAATGGCCGTAAGCCCGCGGGAACCTCAGCCGGTGATGCGGGGTGCGGCCGTGGGTCCTGAGGCCGGCGAGGTGCACCGGGGCGCCGTAGCCGACGTTACGCTCCCAGCCGTAATGCG
>NZ_JAKSYR010000126.1:0-26741 GCF_022829705.1 Methylobacterium sp. E-025 | reverse complement strand
ATATCATATAAGAGTGTTAGTGTTTTTATTAATTACACTTACACACAAGCATCATGTCTGCAGATAATACATCAGAAAACAAGAGTACAAACAAATAAAGTGTATAATTAGATATAATGAATAAAGTTGATATATTATTTTATTAATACGATTATCTAGTATATAAAATGTTATTAATACAACATGGAGCAAGGCGACCAGCCTAACAAGAATGAGAGGGGGGGGGGTGAGGGGGGGGGGGGGGGGGGGGGCACCTCCGAGTTTCCCAAAAGGTGCCCTCACTCTAGCAGTGCCGCTGGCCGACCACCCAACGGACCCTCTCATGCTTCCCCGCGGCTGCATTGAGCTTCCCCCAAAGGTCCGCGTTCAGTACCGGTTTCTTGTTCGGCCCGCGCCACCCCTTCGCCTTCCAACCGGGTAGCCACTCGTTCATGCCCTTCGCCACGTACTCGCTATTCGCGATGACCGTGACCACGGCACCGGGGCGAAGCGCGTTCAGCCCCTCGATGGCCGCCGTCAGCTCCATGCGGTTGGCCGTGGTGGACGCCTCGCGGCCCTGAAGGCGCTTCTCAGCGCCCGTATCGATGTTCTGGATGGTGGCCGTATAGGCGCCTGCCCCGGGGTTGCCCTGGCAGATGCCCCTGATGGCGACGTAGATGTTTCGGGTTAGTGCTTCGGGCATGGAAGGTCCTGTTCAGGCATGGTGAGAGAGGCCGTTGGCGGGCCCTTTTGATGGTGCCCTTCGTGGTCTGGCTTCGCCGACTCAGCGCGCTGGCAACCGAAGACCGTATCGCGCGTTCTTGGTGCTCTCGATCTGGAGACCTTCATGCCAAAGTACCGCGCCGACTTTTTTGATGAGGTCGAAGATACAACGGCCGCACGTAGTGAGGTCTTCGATGCAGCCGATGAGTCAGCGGCAGCTCACGAGGCGAAGAAGAGAATGCAGCCCCATGAGAAGCGAGTGGATGTCACTCCGGTCGATGGCGGTCAGTCGTTCACGCTAGACGACTCGAAGCTCAGTGGCGGTGCAACTCTCGGGTAAGATGGTCATGGTGGCACGGGATGGATCGTACTCGTCCCGCGCCGCCGCTGCTCATTCTACTTCTTAGATCACCACAACCCATTGTCTCTGTTGATTTTGCGCGGCTTGTGCTCGGCTAGCGCGCTAATCATCGTGTTCAGCAACGGCACCATGCCGAGTGCATTCGAGTAGGGCAGTAGGCGCGCTGCCGTCCGCGCCTCGGGTTGACTCCAGCTTCCTTCACGGACTGCCCGGCCAAATCCGCCAACGCCCTTGAACGTGCTGTTCACAAGGTCAATCGACGGGTTGCCCAGGAACGAAGAGGCGGTTCCCGAAGCGCGCGTATCGAACAGGTGGGGGAACCCCGTGAGGTCCGCTCCGCTGTCCAGCACCGTGGGCAGGATCGAGGACCACTCGCCCCGCTGGACCCACGCCGCGGCAATCGCCTTGGGCGAGAGGCGCTCCTTCAGGACCTTCTCACGGTCCGCCCGGCCGAGCGTGTTGAGGTACTGTTGCCCCACATAGACCATCGACCCCACGGTGGACGTGAGGGTCCACGTCGCGAACGTCGAGAAGTCCGCGTGATGGAGCCCGCGGAGGAACTGGTTGGTGTACGCGCCCAGCATGAAGGACCGGAACTGGAAGATGGTCCGACCCATCGCGGTCCCTAGCAGGACGCTTCCCTGTCCCAGGTGGTTCTCCTGGATCACCTCTCGCGACCACCGCCACACGGCGCCACGGAAGGCCGAGAGGGCCTCCTGGTCATCCCAGCGGGTGAACCCTCCCTGGACGTACTTGCGGCCCGTGTTGCCCACCTCCTCGCGGAACGAGTGGGTGCGGATCTGGTCGAAGACCCGATGGGCCATCGCATCGTCCAGCCCGAGGGCCCGCATACGGTTCATGTTGAGGCCCAGCACCTTGGCAGAGCCTGTGCTCTTCTCGGCCGCGTTCAGGATCTTCATGACGATGGCAGCGGAGGCCCAGCGGCGGGCCATGGTGTCAATCGGGGCCATGCCCGAGATGACGTTCGTCACCCGCTTGCCGGTGTGGAGGATGTCCTGGGCGGTATTGTAGGCGCCGCTCTGGGCGGACCGGTTGATGAGGACCCCCGAGGCGTCCTCTACGTGGCCCTTGAAGCCGTCCCTGAACCAGTCCGCTCCGAAGCCCGAGAGTTGCTCCATGTCACGCGCGAAGGCCGAGTTCAGCTCGCCCGTCATCGCGTCCCGCGTCATCGCCCGGAAGGTCGGCACGCCCTGCATGGCCGCCTTGATCCCGAGCTGAGTGACCACGCCCAGGGTCTCGCCAATCTGGGCAAGGCCCACTTGGTTCATGACCCGGATGAAGTTGTAGTCGCGGACCACCTGGAGGCCACGCCCCAGTGTCGTCCGGTCGAACTGGTCCGGGATGCCCGTGACGCGGTCGTAGACGAACTCCATGCGCTTCTGGTCGGCATCCGCGAGACGGGTCCGCTTATCGAACGGGAGGTCCGTCCGGGCGTCCCACGTGGCGCGCATGTCCCGAACCAGCTTGTCGAAGTCCTCGCGGCTGGTGATGCCGTCGATGAGGTACGGGTTCCCCTCCGCGGGGCTCGTCTCCACGTCCTCAACGGTCTCCTTGAACTTCCGCTCGGGGCGAGCCGCGCGGGGCTGGAGCATGGCCTCGGCGGCTTCCTCCGCTTCCGCTGCGACTGGGACTTTGTAGGTTCTCCCATTCGGCCGGATGTTGAAGAGGTGGACCGGGCCGGCGCCGAAGTCGGCCGCGATGTGGCCGCCCTTCTTGATCGTCTTGGGGTCGGACAATCCGCTGAAGACGCCCAGGTCGCGGCGCTGGAGTTCCCGCATCGCTTCCGTCAGGTCCTTCATGGGGACGCTCGGGAAGGATGCCTTCATGTCCTTCAGGGACACACTGGCGTTCCCGCCCTGCGTCCCCTCCTGGAGCCGCGCCATGACCCGTTCCGCGAGCGGTAGCTCACCAGCCGGGGCCTTCGGCGTTGGCTGTACCAGCTCCAGCTTCCCGGAGCGGCGGAGCGCCGAGAGGGCCTGTTCCACTTCCTCTGGGGCAACGCCCTTCAGAGCCTCGTGGATCTTACCCATGGTGGCGCCAGGGGCGTCCGGGGTGCCCAGGTCATGGACCGCCTGGAGGGCGCGCTCTTCGACCGTGAGCGGCGTCTCCGTCCGCCGGGTCACCTTAGACACCTCAGCGGGCCGATGGAGCGGGTTCTTCACCTGGACCATCGACATGGCAACCTGCCCGCTCATTTGCCGGGCGTAGCTGTTGAACAGGAAGTGGCTGTCATCGTGGAACAGGTCCTTCATGCGAAGGGTCTCCCAGGACCCGTCACGGGCCTTGACCTGCATCTCGAAGGTGTTCTCGTAGAGCGTCCGCCGCTTGGAGCGCGCGATGCCGCCCCCATCGGACTCCTTCGGGGTCACCGCACGGATGACCGCATCGCGGGCCGTGTCGTCCAAGTCGAGGTCACTGAGGGCCCGTTGGAGCCCTTCGAGGTCCGTGCCGTGCATCGCACGGTCCATGCTCGTCATGCCCGCGGTGGCCTCGCGGAGGCGCTTCAGGTAGCCCTTGGACATGGCTTCCGCCACGTCGTCAGGCAACTCGCGGTTGGCCGCCTGGAAGGCGTTGCGGAGGAACTCGCGGATGGTGTCGTCACCGTAGCGCGTGGTGAGCGCGTCTATCTTCTCGTGGTTCGCGATGTTGGGCCGGTAGTTGGCATCGAAGGGAATGTCCTCGAAGCCCTTCACGGCCCGCCGGGTGGACCCGTCGAGGAGGCCGGGGTTCTGTGCCAGCTCTAGGAGGCCCTTGTAGCCGGCCCGGAGCTTGTCGGCCGTGGCCGCCGCCTCGGGGGAGAAGTCACGGCCGGGGACCCGGTTGTCCATGACGGCGGTCACCTCGGAGTTGAACGCGGCGCGGGCCGTGTCACGCTCCCCGCGGGGGATCTCCAGGCGCTTGGCGTAGCTCTCGAAGCCCTCCGTGTGGGCCTTGATCCGCCGCGCGCCGCGCGCGCTGCCGTGCTCCCGAGTCCGCCTCATGCTGGGCTACGCGGGCCGTCACTTCCTCAACAAGGCGACGAAGGGCGGGACCGGAAGCGCCTCGCCATTGGTCAAACCAGCGGTGCCGTGCGGGTGTTGTTGTGGAGATGGACACGGGGGCCAAGCTCCGGGTTACCGGCTAGGGGCCGCAGACATGGACCGCGAGGGGGCCCGGCGGCTGAAGCTGGGGTCGGGCCGACAGACCTCCAGGTTGCGGGAGCGAAGGTTCAGCGTGTCACCGTCCCGGTAGCGCACTCGGCGCGCAGAAGGATCGGCGGTCACGGCGCGAGCGACCATCACGAGGTTGTCCCGGTCGTGGCTCTGAAGGCGGACGTAGAGCTTCCCGCTACCGTTATCGTTCACGAACCACGGTCGGTCCCCGTAGTCTTGAAGGAGGCGCGTGTGGTCGGTTTCGTAGAGCCACGCATGGTGGCCTGGGCGATTGCTGAGCGGGACGCCAACGACCGAACGGCCGTCATCATCCCGGCGTCGAAGGACAGCCTTGGGCATGGTGGAAGTTCCAGATTGGATGAAGCGGGAATAGTGAGCACGCAAACGAAAGGCGCTACACACTTGCAAAACAATGGATACGCCCGGCTCAAGGCGCGCGCCGAAACAAACGGCGGGACGTAGCCACTGGGATTGCTGGGGTGGGTGGTAATCACCCACGTATGTGTGGGCGGTAATCCCGAGGGGCCTTCCTGCCCGGCGCGTTCTGCCCGCCTCGGGTCTCGCGGTCCGCGCGGCTACGCTGCCGCGGTCGGGGGCGTGAACAGGCTCTCGAAGAACCGCGCGAGAGGCGGACACTCCAGCACGAGCCGCCGCCGCCCCGCCCAGACCGAGAAGCCGTCCGCGTGCCACATCCCGTCGAAGAACTGACGCCCACGTGTGCCGTCGATACCAACGAAGCTATCGAAGAAGTCCCCCAGCCTCAGCCCTGTGCAGCTGATTTCGAACATCAGCGCACCGGAGCAACGACGAAACGTAAGCATGGTCATAGGTCCCCAAAGGCTCTTCAATCGGCCCGTGGATTTGTTGTGGCATATGAACCGGTGCGGCGGAAGAGATATTCAATAGATAATTCGATGTGCGATTCAATTGCAACAATACCTACCCAGTTGTGGGTTAATATATAACCGGTTGTGGGTAGTTCCGGTTATATGATCCGCTGCATTGGATTTGGTATTGAAAAAACGGATGGGCCTTTATCATTTGCACTTGGGCGCCGTCCAGGGCAGTTTATGTGGTTCTTCGGACAAAGGCTCGGCAGCTGTCAGCATCTTTGAGGACCCCGCCCGCTCAGTGCCGGCTGTCTGAGCTTTCCTCACCGCCGCCCGCCTCCTCGCCTTGACCGTCATCTGCTCCTCCAGGACGGCGCGAGGAGGTCGCATTTTCTGCCCAACGGCGGCGATGCGGTCCGCAAGCTCCGCCTGATCCTCGGGGAGCAACTGGTGTCCGCCGCCCGGCTCCCAAGGCAGGTCGCGGACAGCTTGGCTAATGAGGCCACGGGCCGCCGCGAACTTGATCCGCGCCAGCGCCCATGCATCGCGGTTGCCCGCTTCGCGTTCCTTGGCGGTCACGATGTCCAGGACCCTGCACTCTCGGGTGAGGGCGTCGCGGAGGATGATACCCTCGAAGTCCGTGAAGGACAGCGTATGACGTTCCAAGGCCGCGCACTCGTTTGGGTGGGCGGCACCTTGGCGGCTTCCAGGTGCGCCCGTCTATCCGACAAGATGCCGGATTGTCTGACGGCGGGAAATCTGGACAATGCTAAAGGAAGGGCTGGCATCGCACATCACGGTGCCCTATTCGACCGCCTTCGGTGCCACGCCTCAGGGCCGGTAGGTGCTATTCTTTCGGATGGGCGGCGCCATGGTGCGATGGCTGTAGAGAACGTCTCGTCAAAAGGTCCGTAGGTTTCGGTGAGGCTACCGAGAATGCGAAAGGCAATGGTCTTAGCGGCGCTCGTCATAGCCGCCTTCGAGCCCACGATGGCGCTTGCCCGGCGGGTGATCGTTGAGGATGGCACGGCGGGGCAGGACTTACAGGGCGCGGCGGCCTTTCTCGCGCTGTTCCCTGTGGTGGCCGTCGCGGTCTTTGCGGTTGCGCGAAGGGCCGGCTGGCGGGGGTGAGACTGTGGTTGAGGCGAGGGTGGCGCGGACGGGTAAGCTCGGTGGTGACCGCCGCATCCCTCGGGATTAAAATCAGCCACTCCCGCGGTAACCTCTCACCATGCCTGAGCCAAGTCGCATCGCCCACCTTCGCATCACCCTAGACGACACTGAGTCGGCCATCTGGCGGACTGTCGAGGTGCCGTTGTCGGCCAGCCTCAAGCTCCTTCATGAGGTGATCCAGGCGGCGATGCCGTTTCAGGATTACCACCTTTTTCAGTTCCACGAGGGGGCTGTCCGCTACGCCATCCCCAACCCGGAGTGGCCTGATGGGAACACCCGGAATGCGAAGACTACCAAGCTTGGGGCGCTCGTGGATCGAGGCGCCACCGCCTTCGCCTATACCTATGACTTCGGGGACAACTGGCAGCACACCGTCACGGTCGAAGAGGTCGGCCCGGCGGACCTCGATGTCGCCTACCCGCGCTTCCTCGACGGGGCGAGGCGGGCACCTCCCGAGGACGTGGGCGGGACGATGGGCTTTGAGAAGTTCCTTGAAGCCGTCAACAAGCTCCGGCACCCCGAGCGAAAGCGGATGCTTGAATGGTACGGCGGCCCGTTCGATCCAGAGGGGCTTGACCGGGGGACCATTGAGGCGGGTATGGCGAAGCTGGCTCGCCGCCGCGCCATCGGGCAGGCAGCATTCGCTAAGAGCCGCCGATAGGAGCGCCCATGCTCAGCTTCCTCCTCCTCGTCGCCTGCACCGCGTTCGGGCCAGCCATGCTCATCGCCCTAATCCGCCTCGCCTCGGGCCCAAGAGCCGCGCGTGGCGCTTGGAGGAAGGCTCTCCGGTGGCTCTACCTCGCAGCCCTGACCCTCTGTGGCTTTGGGCTGGGTTGGTGGGCCTGGATAGACGGCGTGGCGGAGACCGATACAGGCATTCAGTTCGGCATCGCGAGCATGCTGACGGTTCTAGTCGCGTTCTCCGGGGCAGTCTCGTGGACGGTCGCCGGTACCCGTTGGGTCCGCATGGATGGCGGTACCATCCTCCGCTAGGCAGACCACCGCGCCAAGGCCGCCTCTGCCTCCGCCGGGTTATCCCTGATTCGATAGATAGTCTGGCGCGTCAGCCCGGAGGTCGCGGCGATGCTGCTCACTCCCTGGCCTTGGCCTAGAGCCCCGCTGACGGCATCGAACTGCTCCCGCGTAAAGCTGGGCTTGCGGCCCCGGTAGGCGTCCACACGGCCCTTGGCGTGGTCGATACCGGCCCTCTGCGCTTCCTTGGTGGCCTCCGCCTGGGCTTGCGCCGTGGCGGCCATGAAGCCGATGAGCGCATCCCGCACGGCTTGCTGCATGGGGTCCGTGGTGGCCCCGTCGAAGGTAAGGTCGTTGATGACGGTTCGGACGATGACGCCCCGGCGCATCAGTTCCCGGATGGTGTCGCACACGTCCGCGTAGTTGCGGCCCAAGCGGTCCACCCAACGGACCACGAGGGTACCGGCGCTTCGTGCGCGCCAGCCGCGACGGGCTGCACCGCGCCTTGCCGGATGCGGGCCGGGTGCTCGTCGGAGCGGTCGTTCTCGGGAGCGGCACGGCGCTCCTGCTCTTCCTGCTGGCGCCCTGGCTCGGCTTCGCGTTCGGCCGCGCCTACGACGAGGTCACGTTCTTCGTCCGCTGCCTCTCCGGCACGATCGCCCTGATCGCCGTCTGGTCGGTGGCGATCGACCTGCTCGGCGCCTCCGGCCGCCAGGGGGCTCGCGCGATGATCCTGAGCACCGTCAACCTTCTGGGGGGCGGCCTCATCGCCGCGGCCTCGTGGCTCGCCGGGCCGTCGGGCGCGATCGTCGCCCTCTACGCGATCGAGGCGGGAACCGCGGCGGCGGCCTGGCTCGTCCTGCTGAGCCTGGCCGCACGGAGCCGCGGGCGCGCCCTGAGCGCGGCCGCATGACGACGCACCCGGACCGGAGCCCGGGAGCAACCGCCTTGCACGACCCGCCGGCGTGCGGACGGGGCGAGGGCCGTCTCAGGTCGATGGAGATCGCGGACGTCGCGGCGGTCGGCCGGCTCTTCCTGCGCCACTTCCGGGGCATCGAGGCGGAGCCGGGACCGGACCTTCTGGCCTATCTCCGCACGCTCGCCTTCGGCGCGCCGGGCCAGACCCGCGAGACGGGCAGCTGCGTCTACGAGCGGTGCGACGGCCGCATCACCAGCGCGCTGCTCTCCGTCCACGTCGCGTTCCGCGTGGGCGAGCGGGACGTCGCGGGACGCCTGTTCTCGGCCTTCATGACGGACGGATCGAAGGACGCGGCCGGCGCCGCCAAGATCAGCCTGGCCATGCGGGCGCGGCAGCAGGATCTGGCCTTCAACGATTCCTCCTCCCCGACGAGCCTGAAGCATTTCCAGGCCGTGGGCGGCACGATCGTGCCGATCCAGAACCTGGAATGGATCCGGACCTTCCGCCCCGCCGAGGCCGCGCTCGGTCGCGTCGTGCGCAGGACGCTGCGTCGGTGGGAGCCGCCGCTCGGGCCGCTCGCCTGGCCGCTCGACGCGGCGATCCGAGCCGTCCGCGGCCGCTCGGCTCGACCGTGCCGACCGGACGTGCGGGTCGAGCCGATGACGGTCGACGACTTCCTCGACCATGCGCCCGGGTTGATCGCGCATCATGCGGTCCGCCCCCGCTGGTCGCGGCCCGAGCTCGCCTGGTTCGTCGCGATGGCGGAGCAGAATCGCCGCCGCGGCCCCCTGGCGATCCGCCGTGTCGTGAACCGATGCGGGGCGGTCGTCGGCTGCTTCGTCTATCACGGTGCGGCGGGCCGGCCCGCCCGGGTCCTCAACGTGCTGGCCCGCCCCGCGCAGGAAGCCGCGATCCTGCACGCGATGTTGCGTCACCTCGACGAGGCCGGCTGCACCGAGGCGATCGGGCACGCGCAGCCCGCGCTCATGCACGGCCTCGCCCACCAGCGCGGCGTCGGCTTCCGGCATCGCGCCTTCGTGTGCGTGCTGACGCGGCATGCCGACATCGCCGCCGCGGCGAAGCGGGGCGACATCTACATCGGCGGCTTGGCAGGCGAGGATTGGAGCCGCCTGATGTCGGACTTCTAGAGAGCATTGTCTTCACGCGAGCCGGGATCCACCTCGTCCGAAAATGCTCTGGGACGTCCGCCGAGCCTGCCGCGGTGCGACCGGCGACGCGCCTCGGAGCGTCCCGCTCACGCGTCCGACCCGGCACGGGCGGCCGGACGTGCCGCGACGACATCCTGCAGGATGCGGCTCTCGATCCAGGCCTGCGGCGCTTGCCGTCGCCGGAGGAAGCCGAGGGGCAACGCCGCGGCATGGAAGATCCAGGCGACGACCGCGTAGAGCCCGAGCCGCAGGCTGTGCTGACGCCATGCCATCAGGCCGACCACGCCGACGACGAGAGCGAGATCGAGACCGAGCCCGAGCCAGGGGTGCGGGGCCAGGAACGGGAGGGCCAGCATCAGGATCAGCCACAGGTAGACCGCGGCCCAGAGCTTCAGCTCGGGCAGCTCGCGCACGAGCCGCCCCCAGCGCGGCGTGCCGAGCGCTGCCCGAAGAACTTCGCCGATGCCGCGGAGATAGCCGGATTTCCAGCGCCGGACGAGCAGGGCGTAGGCGTCGACGGCGTGCCCGAAATGGCTCACGAAGCGCCGGTCGAGCCGATGCAGGCCCCAGCCGCCCGCCCGCAGCCGCAGACCGAGGTCGAACTCCTCGTATCCGTGCAGGTTGCGGTCCGACAGATACCCGACCTGCAGCAGGGCTGCGCGGCGGTAGAGACCGCCCCCGTTCATGCGGTCGATCGATCCGGTCCGGTTCTCCGGCGCGGCGCGGCGCCCGCGCCGTACGTATTCGAGGCTGGTGTCGTTCATTTCCGCGACATGCCCGGTCACGCCCGCGCAGGAGGGATGCGCCTGCAGATAGGCGAGCGCCTCCCGCAGGAAGCTGGGGTCGAGCAGCATGTCCCCGTCCATGAGGCAGACGAACGGCTCCCGGCTGTACTGAAAGCCGAGTTGCGGACCGATCCCGCAGCTCGGCCGGACGGCGGGATCGAGCTGGACCACCCGGACCGGGAAGGCCGAGGCGACGCCGACCGTCCCGTCGCGGGAGCCGCCGTCGGCCAGGATGATCTCGCCGCCGATCCCGTCGAGCGCTGCCACGACGCTCGCGAGGGCTCCCCCGATCCGTGCTTCCTCGTTCAGCGCCTTGAGAATCACCGAGACCGTCATTGCAGCTCTCACGAACCGCCACGCGTCGCCTTCCGTCGGGCTGCCTGCGGAGCGCCATGTCGCCCCCCGCCTGCCCACGCCCGAAGCGGACCCTCGACCCATCCGCTTATAGGAATTCTTGCTGCCTGACAGGAGCCAAATCGCCCATCACCGTTGTCGGCGGCCGGGCCCACCGCAGGGGCGAACCTTTGGCAGCATCCTGATCGATCCCGAACGCAGACGTCACATCGACCTGCGGCCGACCGTTCGGCTGCGACGCCGACCGCTCGGCTCCGGCGCGATCCACAGATCCGGGTGGCGGCACGGGATTGCCGGGCCGAAGACGCGCGGGAGATCACGATAGGCAGGCAGGCACGGGAGGCGAGTGCGGATCATGCGTGCCGAGTCGCTTGACCGCAGCGGCGACCATGCGTCCGTCCGCCATGGTCGCCATGGGTCGATCCATTTCGATCGGGCCGCGGCCGGTCGCGCTGCCGCGCCGGACTTGGCGCAAGCCCGCGTGCGCGTCGGCCCTGTGTCGGGCCGATCCGCGGTTCAGCGAAACGTGCCCGACAGCTCCTGGCCGTGTGCCGTCATCAGGTCCCGCCCACCGGTCTCGTTCGCCCAGGAGAAAGGGCTGCGGTTGGGGCCGACGATGTAGATGTTCCGGTCCATGCGGATGCTTCGATCGGAAAAGATCCTGAGATCGCCCGTGTCCTGAACGGCGCCGCTGCTGCCTCCCGCCGACACGTCGATCGTGTTGTCGTGAATGGAGATGTTGCGCAGCAGATAGGTCCCGAATTTTCCCGCCTGCCGGGATTGCTGGATCAGGGCGATGCCGTTGCCCTTCGTCGCGCCGTCGGACACGATCGTGTTGAAGGCGATCTCGATCACGGCGCCCTCGGTCGCGCCGGAGGCGGCGACGATGATGCCGGCGCACCAGAGCCAGCCAGGACACGTGTCGCCGGAATTGTTGCGGACGACGTTGTGCCGGATCGCTGCGGTCCAGGAAATTTCGTGAAAGATGCCGCCGCAGCAATTGTTCTCGACCAGGTTCCACTCGGCCGTATAGTTCGTGTTGTCGATATCGCTCCAGATGCCGGGCCCCTGGTTGTCGTGGACCCAGTTGTGCCGGACGACGGCGCCGTCGCTCAAGGTGATCTTGCCGCCACCGGCCTCGAAGGCCGGATCGAACTTCTTCTGGTGATTGTTGAACGCGATCTCGTTGTTTTCGACGATCGGCGCACCGGGCATGGCGGTGCCGTAGCCCGACTGGGCATTGTGGTGGATGCTGTTGCCCGAGACCACGGTGCCGACGCCCATGGAGACGCCGATCCCGGCATTGCAGCAGATCTCGTTGTCGAGGACGCGCCAGCCGCGTCCGTGGGCGGCATAGACGGCCGCATCCTGGTTGCCGGCCGTATAGTTGCGGATCACGAGATTTCGGATGACGACGTCGCGGGCGGTCCCGTCGAAGGCGCGGCGGACGCCGTTCCGACCATCGAGGACGGCGCCCTTCAGCCCGGTGAAGGATTGCGACGGGAGCGGGCTGACATGTTGGGCCGGGTAGAGACCGGGCTGAAGGCAGAAGGCAGCACCCGGGCCTGCCGCTTCCGCCATCTCCTGCAGCCTGGCACCGGGTTGGACGCGGATTCCCTTGCAGGCGATGTCCTTCGGGCCGGCCGGTCCGAGCAGCCCGGCCGTCTCCGCCGCTCCCCCGGACGGTTTGTGGGGGGGGCCCGCAGCATCGACGTCGACGGCGATCGCCGGCGGGCGATGCTCGTCCGAGCCTGCGGCGGCCGGCGCCGAGATCGAGGACAGGAAGGCAAGGACGATGAGGGCCGCCCGCTGATCGCGCATCGCATTCGCTCTCGAAAATCGGATTCCCGTCGTGCCCTGCCAGACCGGGCACAGGCCTTTTGCCGACGGGCACGTCCCGTCGCCCGTTGCTATTTCGCGGCGCCCGAGAGGGCGTCGAAAGCGAACGATCTTCTCGCGGACCCAGGAGCCGGCCGCTCGTACGGCATCCGGTAGATCATCGATGCCGCGATGCCGAAGCCGAACAGGCACCAGAACCAGATCCCGAGCATCGGGCCCTCGAGAGCGACGTCGAAGGAGGCGTCGATCACGAACGCGAGACCGTAGGCGACGATCCAGAGCAGCACGTTCGACTGGTCGATATCCCCGCGTCGCCGAGCCTGGACGACGTCCCACAGCAATCGACCGAACCAGGTCGCGAGCAGCAGGATCCAGAGCGAGACCCCCGGCACGCCGGTCCGCGCCAGGAACGTCATGTTGACGTTGTGCGGGCTCCGCAGGGGATTGTCGGAGCGGGCGTTGCTGATCCCATCGACGACCGAAAGATTGATCCCGAGACCCTTGCCCGTCCAGAAATAAGGCCCGTGCAGCGTATAATCCTTGATCCTCTGCCACCAATGCAACCGCCACGTCTTGGTGTCGTCGAGATTGGCGGACTTGCTCTCGCCGAGGATGCTGTTGACATTGTCGACGATCTGCTCGAGCCCGATTTCGCGATGCGATCCGTCGGGATTGGGCGGCCCGATCTGCTTGATCCCGAGGACGGCCATCAGCCCGAAAAAGACCAGGCACAGGAGCATGATGCGCACGATCTTCCGCATCTGCCGGCCGACGACGGCGGCGAGCAGGCTCGGGACGAGACAGGCCAGCATTCCGCCTCGGCTCGGCGTCAGCAGGGCCAGCCCGAACAGCAACGCCAGGACCCATGGCAGGCTGACCTTGCGCAAGCCGAGAAGCACGAAGATCGTAGCGCCTGCGACGTGCACCGATGCTTCGCCGGGCCTGATCTCGAACATCGGCGTCCCCGACCATGGCCACTTCGGCACAGCGTCGTTGGTGTACTTGGCCAGGAGGAAGAGCGGTCCGCCGATCAGCCCATACAGCCACGCGAAGGACGCGTATCGGGCCACGAGGACGTCGATGCGGTGCGGCTGCTCCAGCAGGAGCGCGGTGACGAAGAACGCGAACAGCCCGTAGAAGACGAGCATGCTGTCGCGGATCGTGTCGAGGCCGTAGATGCCGATGTCGGGCGCGGCACGAATCACGATCAGGACCATCAACCCGGCGAGGATTTGGTTCTGCACCGGCACGAAGGTCGCGAGCACGCACCGTGTTCGGGTCCAGGCGACGAAACCGAGAAGCAGCAGGATTTCGCCCACGAAAAGGGGCGGCACGCCGAGATAGGCGAATCCCTTTCCCAAGACCGCATAGCCGAGCAGCGCAAAGCACCCGAATCGAAGATACGCGTCGCCGAAGTACGGGGTCGGCCATCGCGACGCACGCGCCCGTCCGGTTGCATAGGTCATTTGCGCAAGACCTGCTCGAGTTCGATCGATCAAAGATCCGGCTCAGGATGCCACCGTGGCCCGCGCGGATCGGCGGAGCATCGGTGTCATTCCCGCGACCCGGAAGGGGGAGGCCCAATCCGGTTCGAGCCGCCGCCCTCGACCGATGAAGGCGGCGGCGGGTCCGCCGAACGCATCGGGTCCCGGACCGGGCCGATGCGGCGGGTCGGGCCCACGCTCCCATCGCGGGTCCGACCTGCCCGCGGCCGGATGGGATCAGACGGTGTTCTCGGCCCGACCGACCGTCCTGTCCCGGCGGATCAGCTGGGCCGTGGCCAGGGCGACGAAGCGCGGGATCATCGAGGCATAGCGACGCCATAGCCGCCTGGGCTCGGTTCCCAGGCGAAACGCCCATTCGAGTCCGTTCCGCTGCATCCAGCGCGGCGCTTGGCGCTTGGTGCCGGCCAGGAAATCGAAGGCGGCGCCGACGCCGATCAGCACCGGCGCCTCGATCCGATCCCGGTGGGCGCTCATCCAGCGCTCCTGCTTGGGCGTGCTGAGGCCGACCCACACGATGTCGGGCCTGCTCGCGTTGATGGCGCGCACGATCGCCTCGTCCTCCTCGGCGGTGACGGCGCCGAAGGGCGGGCTGAACGTGCCGGCGACGACCAAGCCCGGATGGGCGGCGCGCAAGGTCTCCGAGAGCTTGTCCGCGAGACCGGGGCCGCCGCCGAAGTAGTAGTGACGGTATCCGAGGGCCGGCGAGATGCGCGAGATCTCCCGCATCAGGTTGGGACCATAGACGCGCCGCACGCGGGGGCGGCCGAGCCTGTGGGCCATCCAGACCAGGGGCATCCCGTCCGGCGTGACCATGCCGGCGCTCGCATGGATCTCGCGCAGGGCAGCGTCGCGCCGGCATTCCATGATGCCGTGGACCCCGGTGACGCAGACGTAGTGGCGCCGGCGCGACCGGATCCATGCATCGATCGTCATGACCGCATCCTGGAGGGTGATGGCGCTCACCGGAACGCCGAGGATCTCGACGCGCGGAGGCCTTGACGGAGCGCTCATGAGGCGGCCCTCAGAAGCGGGCTGACCGTGCCGCCCGGACCTGCCAGCAGCGCTTCGAAATAGGCGATGGTGCGCTTCAATCCGTCATCCAGAGCGACCTTCGGCGTCCAGTGCAGCAGGTTCTGCGCGCGACCGATGTCGGGGCAGCGCTGGGTCGGATCGTCCTGCGGCAAGGGTCGGTACACGATGGCCGAACCGGAGCCGCACAGGTCGATGATGCGGTGCGCGAGCTCGGCGATGGTGATCTCGACCGGGTTGCCGAGATTGACCGGGGCCTCGAGGCCCTGATCCATCGCCATCAGACGCACGAGCCCTTCGACGAGATCGTCGACGTAGCAGAAGGAACGGGTCTGCGATCCGTCGCCGTACAGGGTGATCGGCTCGCCGGTCAGCGCCTGGATGATGAAGTTGGAGACGACCCGGCCGTCCTGCGGATGCATGTGGGGGCCGTAGGTGTTGAAGATCCGCGCGACCCGGATCGGAAGCCGATGCTGCCGCTGATAGTCGAAGAACAGGGTTTCGGCGCAGCGCTTGCCCTCGTCATAGCAGGCCCGCGGTCCGGTGATGCTGACCCGGCCGCGATACGCTTCCGGCTGCGGATGGACGTCGGGATCGCCGTAGACCTCGCTCGTCGATGCCTGGAGGACGGGAATGCGCAGGCGCTTCGCCAGGCCCAGCATGTTGATCGCTCCCATGACGCTCGTCTTCGTCGTCTGCACGGGATCGCGCTGGTAGTGGACCGGGGAGGCGGGGCAGGCGAGATTGTAGATCTCGTCGACCTCGACATAGAGAGGAAAAGACACATCGTGCCGCAGAAGCTCGAAAGCCGATTGGTGGGCGAGCTCGGCGACGTTGCTTCGCGATCCGGTGTAGAAGTTGTCGACGCACAAGACGTCGTTGTTCTCCCTGAGCAGCCGGGCGCAGAGATGCGAGCCGATAAAACCGGCCCCTCCGGTGATGAGCACGCGTTTCTTCATTGTCTCCATCCCCGTACGATGATGTCGCGTCCTGCTCTCGATTGCCGATCACGTCTCCCGACCGATGCTTCGGACGCATCGGCTCGAAAACCCTGGCTGCTCGATCGGAGCGTGGCGGCCTTGAGCTTGCGCTTGCCGGACGCGGCGCCAAACCGTTCATCGGCAGGATGCCGAGCGTGGAACGCGACCCTTTCGCACTACTCCCGCTGACGGGCGTGTGTTCATGCGATGCTGAGCTATGGTTGCTGCTCCGGCCTGAACCGGATCATCATTGCATCAGAAATATCGGAAATTATTTCTATCAATTTGCATGGTATTATATAGTCTTATACGCTTGAGATGAAATTTTTTATCCGAACAAACCCGGAAATTCCCCCCTCAATCAAGTCGGATCGGTGGCGATGACTAGCCTTCGCGTTCTCATCTCTCACAACCGCTACCAGATCCGCGGTGGCGAGGACGCCGTCGTCGAGGGCGAAGTGATGGCGCTCGCGCGGGCCGGCTGCCGGGTCGAGACCGTTCTCGTCAGCAACGACACCATCGACAGCCCCGTCGCCCGCTTGCGCGTCGCCATCGAGGCCGCGCACGCGCCGCGCGGGATCGCCCGTGTCCTGGAAGCGGTTCGCGACTTCCGCCCCGACGTCGTGCACGTCCACAATACGTTCCCGCTGGTTTCCCCGGCGGTTCATGCGGCGGTTCGCGCGGTCGGTCCCGCCACCGTGCAGACCCTGCACAATTACAGGATCCTCTGCGCCGGCGCGCTCCTCCTGCGCGACGGACGGCCCTGCGAGGATTGTATCGCGGGCACGCCGTACGCCGCGGCCGTCCACGGCTGCTACCGCGGCTCGCGGATCGGATCCCTCGCGGTCGCCCGTATGATCGCCCATCACCGCCGGGTGGGCACCTGGAAGCACGACGTCGACGCGTTCATTGCCCTGACCGGCTTCGCCCGCGATCGCTTCGCTCGCGCCGGCGTTCCAGCCGAGCGCATCTTCGTGAAGCCCAACGGTCTCGCGGATCCGGGCCCCGTCTTCGACGGCCCGCGGCAACGCCTCCTGTATGCCGGTCGCCTCAGCCCCGAGAAGGGCCTGTCCGTGCTGGCCCAGGCCGCCGCGCAGGCAGGGTTGCCGGTCGATGTCGCCGGTGACGGTCCGATGCGATCGGAGGTCGCTGCCGGCCCCTGGCTCGTCCCGCACGGTGCTCTCGCACCGGCCGAGACACAGGCGGCGATCGCGCGTGCCCGAGCCCTGGTCGTGCCCTCGCTCTGGTACGAGGGCCTCCCAATGGTGATCATCGAGGCGTTCGCCGCCGGCACCCCGGTGATCGCATCGCGCATCGGCTCGCTCGCCGAACTCGTCGAGGACGGCGTCACCGGCCTTCTCGTGGAACCCAACGACCCAGGGGATCTCGCCCGTGCCCTGAGGCGGATCTCCGGCGATCCGGCCGAGGCGCGGCGCATGGGACGTGCCGGGCGCGCGGTCTATGAGCAGCGCTGGGCCGAGCCGATCACGACGAAGGCCCTGATCTCCGTCTATCGGGCGGCGCTCGCGTCACGGTTTCACGCCCTGAAACGCGCGGCATCCGATCACGGTGGTCGGCACGGCTGCGGAGACGGCGCGTCGCAAGTCTTATGACGACGCAGAAGCCGCTCGACGATGCGATCTCGCAGCACGCATCGGTATTAGTGCCCAAAGAGCTGCGCCGCTGTCCCGAAGAATAGCGTCGAGCGAAGCCGAGGCACCGTAGGCTTTCGCGGTCGCGCCGGATGAACGCAGACGCGATTTCGAGATGATCCATTCGGGTCTCGACGGGAAGACAGGTCGGTCGCCATGCATGAGCTCTCTCGATGGGTCGGCCGCCTCGGCTCGGTGGTGCTCGCCGTCCTGGCGGTGATCGCGGTGGGATGTTCCGCCCACGCGCAGGACGCGGTCTATCGGATCTCGTCCGGCGACAAGATCACCCTGTCCGTGTTCGGTCAGCCGGAGCTGGCCGGGGACTACGTGGTCGGCGGCGATGGCAGCATTCTGCTTCCCATCGTCGGCGACGTCGCGGTCGCGGATCTGACGCTGCCCGAGCTTCAGAAGCGTGTGACGGAAAGGCTCGCCGACGGCTACTTCCATCAGCCGGTCGTGAGCGCCCGGATTTCCGAGATGCGGCCGATCTACGTGATGGGCGACGTCAAATCCCCGGGAAGCTATCCGTTCCGCTACGGTGCCACCGTCCAGAGTGCCATCGCCCTGGCAGGGGGATATGCGCTGCCCGAGCAGGCGCAGATCGGGCTGCGCACGGAGTTTCTCCTGGCCGAGGAGCGCGTGCGAGCGCTCGAGCTGACCCGCCGTACGCTCCTGGTCCGCCGCGCTCGCCTGTCGGCGCAGCTCAACGACGCGCCGAGCTTCGCGCTTCCCGCCGAGCTGACCGAGGACGATGGGACGCGCGCCCTCCTGAAGGCGGAACGCGAGATGCTGGAGACCCAGCAGAAGGCTCTGAAGGCCGAGGTCTCGCTGCTCGAGGAGCAGAAGCCCCGGCTCGAAGCGGAAATCGTGGGAAACAAGGCCCAGTCGGCTTCCGAGCAGGTGCAATTGAACCTGATCCAGGACCATCTTGCCGACTACAACAAGCTCATGAGCGACGGTCTCGCGCGGCGCTACACCGGGATCGAGCTCAAGCGCGAGGAAGCGCGCAACAAGGGAAACATCGCGCGCCTCTCCTCGGAGCTGGCCCGTCTCGAGCTGGGCATCGGCGATCTCGCCGTGCGCGTGCTCGACACGCGGAACACCTACAAGCGGCGCGTCATCGTCGAGTTGCAGGAGCTGCGCTCTCGCCTGGCCGAGGTCGAGACGAGCCTCCCCACGGCGCGGGAGGTCCGCGAAGCGCGCATCCAGCAGGGCGGCACCCTCGGCATCGCCACGTCGCAGGAATTGAACCGCAGCGCCTTCGTCACCCGGCGCCAGAACGGGAAGGCGGAGACCGTGCGCGTGACGCTGACCACGGTCCTTGCGCCGGGCGAGATCGTCGAGATCCGCCGGGACGGCGCAGCGTCGGATGCCATGGCGCAAGGCGGCGCGAGCAACGGCGTCGCCGCCAATGCCACGGCCTCCGACCGCGCAGCGCAACGCCCGACCACATGGACCTCCGCGGATCCGACCGACAAGTACCCGGGCGCTCTGCTTCGATAACCGATCGGCGCCGCGGGCATCGTCCGACCGCGTACCCGGCCCGACCGCGAGCGGCGCCCCGGAAGGCGCCACCGATGCCAGACCACCGGGCGGCCGAGCGGATGCTCTACGCCTCGAAGACGATCCGACAGCCTTCAACGACGAGGACAACATGAACCAGTTGCCGCGGTTCGATCCCCACCTCAGGGAGACGAGCGTCCGTGATCACTACGACGGCGTCGCGCAGTCGGCGATCAAGATGATCTTGCGTCGCCGCCGGCTCATCGGGGTGGCGCTGGTGGCCGGGTTCGTGATGGGCATCGCCGGGCTGATCCTCATCAAGAAGACCTATACCGCAGACGCCTTGATCCAGCTGACCTTCAGCCGCGACGAGCAGACGCGGACGGGATCATCGGCGCAATCGACCGGAACGGCGGTCGAAGCGTCGGCCCTCGTGGAGAGCGAAGCGCGCCTGCTCCGCTCCAGGGCCGTCGCCCGCCGGGTCGTCGCCCGCCTCAACTTGGCGGCAGACCCGGAGTTTGCGCCCGCGACCCCGTTCATCCTTCGTTTCGAAAGCTGGCTGCCCGACAATCTCCGCACCATTCGCCCTTGGCAGACGCCGTCCTCGGACCAGACGTTTCGCGAAGACCTGATCGCGCACGCACTTCTTCAGGGGCTCTCCGTCACCAACGACATTCGATCCTACATCATCGGCGTTTCGTATGCTTCGGCCGATCCGGAGCGATCAGCGAAGATCGTCAATGCGTTCCTGGACGAATACATCAGCAACAACATGGAGACCGGCGTCAGGGCTGCCCAGCGGACAAGCGACTGGGTCGCCTCGCAGATCCGTCAGACCCGCGCGTCGCTCGACATCGCCGAGTCGGCCGTGAACGCGTATCGGCGCCAGTCGGGATTTCTCGAGCTGTCGACCGACGGTGGAATGCCACAGCAGCAACTGCAGAACCTGTCCGCCCGTCTCGATGCGGCGACCGCTTTGCGCCTGGCCGAGGAGGCGAGGGTCGCACACGCCAAAGAGGTCTTCGTCGCCGGAGGCGTTCCGTCCGCGGAAGACCTCGCCGGTGCTCCGGTGATCCGGGAACTCCTGGAGAACCGCGAGAAGCAGCGGAGGGAACTGGCGGAACTCGCCCTCAACGGACCGAAGCATCCCGGCCTCTCGCGCGCGCGATCCGCGCTCGACGACACGGAGACGCGCCTCCACGCGGAGATCGAGGGAGCGATCAAGGAATTGGACGGCCGCTTGAGATCCGCCGCCGACGCGGAGGCAGCGCTCGCGGCTCACATCAGGCAGACCAAGGACACCGCGATCGACTCCAAGAAGCGCGAGACCCAGCTGAAGAGCCTTCAACTCGACGCGACCTCGTTGCGTGACAGGCTGAAGGTGCTCACCGAAAGCTATGCCCAGGCCATCGCCGCAGCGGGCCTGGCGTCCACCAGCGCGCAGGTCGTGATGCGGGCCGAGGCGATCCCGCTTCCCTCGGGACCGAACCCGGTCGTGATCTTCGCCGTGGCGATGCTGGGCGCGACGGCGATCGGGATCGGCGGCGCCTACCTGCTGGAGAACCGGCACGACGGCCTCCGCTCGGAGGCCGAGCTGTCGGCCGAGACGCAGACGCCGTGCCTCGGCATGATCCCCGACCAGCCGAAGCGCCCGAAGCCGAGCGACAAGCGCCTTTTCGAGGAGGCGATCCGGTTCCTGGCGGCCTCGATCGACGTGCAGACCGCCGCCGCCTTCGGCCGCGTCCTCCTCATCACATCGTCGGTTGCCAAGGAAGGCAAGTCGGACGTCGGCCGCGCCCTGGCGACCGAGGCGGCCAGGAACGGCGGGAGAGCCCTCATCGTCGATGTCGCGTCGCGGTCGACCGAGGAAACAGGCACCCTATCCCTGCCGCTCGATGCGGCGGTGAGCGACCCTGATGCCTTCCTGAGGAATTTCGCCGACGATCCGGTCGTCCGTTTGGCAGCGCCACGCTGGATCGCTTCCGACGATCTCACCTGCATGCGTCTCGCAGCCTTCATCGAACGGGTGAGGTCCTCGTTCGAGATCATCATCCTCGAAGCTCCGCCGGTTCTGCAGTCGCTCGACTTCCTGCCGCTCGCAAGGCTGGCCGATCTCGTGGTTCATCTCGCCCGGTGGGGCACGACGCCTCGGGAGACCATCGCGGCCGCCTTCAAGCGGTTCGATAGCCTTTCGGTTCGCGTCTGCGGGACCTTGATGACCCACGTCGATCCAGCGACGAACCAGGGCGCCGGCAGGAGCGGTCGAGGCGCGTCGTCCTGGGACCGAAGGGACCCTGCCGCGAAAGGGCCCTTCCTCGGCTCCATCCGCTCGGCGATGAAGCGCACACGGGCTTCGCAGCTGCTGAAACACTGAGGATTCCGCGCTGCCCACGCGAAGGACGGCACGGCGTCGACGACCGTTCCGCGAGGCCGGTCGCTCTCCACGCCGCGAACGTCCGCGAGGCGAATGCCCCGGCCCCCCGCACCGTCCCCGTCGCCCTCGACGGACCGGGCATCCATGGTGCCGCTTCGACCTCGGGCCTCCACCGGACCGGGCGCTCATCCGCGGCGTCTCGACCGGCCCCGACAGGGCGGATGGCGATGCCGGACCGATCCGACCTGTGCCGTCCCAGGGTCCCGGCCGACGAGGGCGACCGCGTGCCGGGCCCGGCTCAGGGAGCCCGGCAATTCATCGCATCGGCGGCCTCGGCGACGCTGAGCGACCGCCGGCGAACCTCGAGCGGGACGTCCGGTCGTTCCGACACCGCCGTCGCCTCGCGCCTGAGTGCCTGGTCGCAGGCGCACGAGCGGTGCCCGGCCGCATCGTAGCAGGCGTCGTGGCGCTGGCAGGCGGCGTCGAGGGCGTCGGTCGGCGGCAGGTCGGCGCCGCGCTGGCCCGCACCGCAATAGTTGCCGTGAAACAGTTCCTTGCCCGTGAGCACGTTCGCGAGGTCGCCCTTC
Organism: Methylobacterium sp. E-025; assembly: GCF_022829705.1. Classification (NCBI taxonomy): domain Bacteria; kingdom Pseudomonadati; phylum Pseudomonadota; class Alphaproteobacteria; order Hyphomicrobiales; family Methylobacteriaceae; genus Methylobacterium; species Methylobacterium sp. E-025. Next base: position 4,834 of record NZ_JAKSYR010000126.1, on the reverse strand, counting down.
GGCGGGGGCGCCTCCTGCGGCGTGCCGCTTGGGTTCAGGTCGTTCGCCGGTCCGCCGGACTTGCTGGCCGACCCACGCAGCGTCTTGGGAATGCCCGATCGCGCATCGGGCTCTCCCAGACTTTCTCCAGTGCGGGAGTTCGGATCGGACAGGTCGGGAAGCGGCGGCGGCGGACCCGGCCTCGCCTCTTCAGAGCTCGGCGAACCCGGATCGTCCTGCGTCGTCTGCGCCACGGCACCGTGTGCCAGGAACACCGCCATGGAGAGGACCAGCGCAACCAGGGTTTTCAAGTCCGACTCCCGTGGAGCGAGGCGAGCACGTCGTTCGGCGCGCCTGGCCGGCGCCATCGGCCCTCCGAGACGGATCGCCTCGAAATCGAAGTCTCCGAACGCAAAGACGGTCCTCGCCTGGGTAGGGGCGGGACGCGGACCAGATACGGCGACGTCGAGGAAAGCGTTCCACGCCCTGTGCCGGAAAGCGCGATCGAACGGGACGACGGGGGGATCGCCGTCCCGACGATGTCACTGCGCGTCGGCATGACCGCGACCGCGTGGAGCCCGCGGTGGATGCCAGAGAGCGGCCAGGCTCACCCGTTCGCCGGCACGGAGGCTGCCTGCGCGACGGATGGGAAGCGGGATGCCGGGCATCAGCCGGCTCGCCGACGCGGATTGCGCAGGCCGCACGTGGCTGCCGGCGAGGAAGCCACGATCAGAGATCACGCAAAGGTGAAGTCAGGCTTATCTAAGGTTGCCGATATCAAGCGGAACAATGCCCGAAGCCGTGCCGTTGCTGGGCGTCTGACGGCATGCCTCGGGCGCGTTGGGGTCTGCAGTTGGACGTCGAGAATTTCGAAGCTTATCACCGCCTCTACGGCGGTGTCGCCGACCTGTCGCGGATCGGCGCCGGCTTCAGCGCGCGCCTCAACGTCATCCGCCTCCCGCGCCTGATGCTGCATGAACGGCGCGTGGAAGGCGTCTTGTCGAACCGCACCTGGGCGTGCGTCGGCCGCCACGGCTTCGATCACATCACGCTCCATCTCCTCAGATCCGGGGATTTCGTGTCCGGTCCGCCCGGTGCCGAGCGGCGGCTTCAGCCCGGCGAGGTCGTCGTGCTCGACACGAGCCGCCCCCACGTCTCCCGCATGACGACGCGCGCGGACCTGCTCTCGATTCAAGTGGCACGCGCCCACGTCGCGGAGGTGATCTCCGATCCGGCCGGGATCCACGGCACCGTCCTGCCGGCCGCGGCTTGCGGCCTGCTCATGGATTTCCTGGCCTCGCTCACGCGGCGATCCGCATCGCTGCGGCCGGATCCGTCGGCCCACGTCGCAGCGGCGGCGATCAACCTGTTGAGCCTAGGCCTCAAGGGCCTGCCGGCCTCGGCCGAGGCGCTTCCGGCCGAGGCGGGGGACGCGCTGCGGCGCCGGCGTGCCGAGGCCTTCATCGCGACGCGCCTGCCGGACCCGAACCTCGACGCGCATGCCGTCGCGGACGGGATCGGGATCTCGCGCTCCGTCCTGTACCGGGTCTTCGGCGTGGATGGCGGGGTGAGGCGGTTCATCCAGCAGCGCCGCCTGGACGAGCTGCGTCGCGCCCTCCTGCGCCCCGGCGAGACGCGCCGTCTCGGAAGCCTCGCCTACGCCCACGGATTCGCCACCGAAAGCCATTGCAGCCGAGCCTTCGCGGCGGCCTTCGGCCTCCCGCCGGGGCAGTTCCGGACCGAGCTGACGCGACCGGATGCCGACGAGGCGATCGATCGCGAGGACAGCCTCATCGGCTTGGCCAGGGCGCTGTACTGACGATCGGCCCCGACGCCAGGATCCGCGCACGCGCCGCATCGAGCCCGCGCGCGCCCGCGAAGGTCCGTGAAACCCGCTTGCCCGGCGCCACTTATCGCAGGGGAAACGGCGGGAGGAAACGGATGGCAGGCACGATCGACCGCGCGACGCTCGACCGTCTGATCGCCCTGGGGCGCGAGCGCGGGGAGCTGACCGCGAGCGAGCTTCAGGCGGCTCTGCCGGTCGAGACCTTCGACGTCGACGCCCTCGTCCTGGTGATGCTGGAATTGGAGGCGGCGGGGGTGAGCGTGGAGCCGGATGCGTTCGGCCCGCGCGCCGAGACCGACGCCGCGCCGCGCCTGACCCTCGCGAGCCCGGAGCCCGGCGTACCCCGCGTGATCGCACCGACCGGCGAGGGCGAGCCGGTCGCGGCCGCCGCGCCGGCGGCCGAGGCGGCGGAGCCCGAGGCCGACGAGACCGAGCCGGTCGGACGCGTCGTCCTGCTCGCCGGCGTCCTGGTCCTGCTGGTGCTCGGGACGATCCTGGTCCTGGCCTGAGATGCGGAGCGAGGCGGCCGGGCCTGTCGATCCGGTCCGCGCGCCATCGCGTTGGCCCCACGAAGCCTGCGCTGCGCCGCGCAGGCCGAGGCGTCACGAAAGGCTGCGCTTCGCGGCCACCGAGCCGTGGACGCAGTCGACGCACCCTTCCCGCCGTACATCGGACGGCCCCGATCCCGGGCCGCATGCGCGACGATCCACGAGACGACGCGGCGCGCCCTGACGGCCGGCGCCTTCGCGCGCCGGCAGCATCGTCGTTCGGCGTCAGGCGAGCTTGCGACCGTCGGCGGCGTAGCGGTCGATGGCCGAGGGCAGCTCGCGCGAGAGGCGCGACAGGAGCGCGGAGCGGCTCAGGCCGGTCTGCTGGGTCAGGTGGTCGAGGGTCTCCGGGCCGATGGCGCGCTCAAGATCGGCCTCGTGGATGTCGCGGTTGGCGCCCTGGTTGATCCAGGAATTCGCCGTCTCGCCGTGGCCGCCCTTGGTGAAGTGGTCGACGAGCTCGCTGAGGCCGCTGGCGATCAGGCCGCCGACGCCGGCCGAGCCGACGCCACCGAGGAGCCCACCCAGGCTCGAGAGGCCGCCGCTGCCGGACGAGGTCGTGGAGCGGCTCGACACCGGCGGAATCGTCGCGTGCCCCGGCGTCGCATCATGCCCCTTCAGGAGCTCGGCGAGCTTGTCGCGGTTCTGGTAGCCGGCCACGGCCAGAAGGCCCAGCAGCGCGGTCATCGAGGGATAGCCCTTGCTCATCGGTCGTCCTTTTGGGTTGGAAGGTGGAAGGTCCGGCACCGGACCGGTGCTCGAAGGGAGCGGGAGCGCGCGCCGGCCGCCGATCCGCGCGGCGTCCCGCGCGCTCAGGATCGGGGGACCGGACCCGCAGCGTTGGCGAGCCCGGCGGGGTCTGCGATCACGGGCAGGGGTGACGGTCGCCGTCGTTGCCGAGGTAGGTCCCGCTGGCGGCATCGTAGGAGCGGAAGCGGCGCGCGCAGGCGGCGACCGCCTCGGGATCCGGGCCGCCCTGCACCACCACCGGCGCGGCCTGCGCCTGCGCGTTCGCGATGGCGCCGCCGATGATCGCCCCGGCCGCCAGGCCTGCGACGCCCGCGCCCACCGCCGCGCCGACGCCGGGCCCGCGACGATGGCCGTAGCCGCGTCCATAGCCGTAACCCCGGCCGTACCCCCGCCCGCCGCGCCAGCCGTGACGATGACCGAAGCGGAGATACTGCACGTAGCCGGTCGGCAGGTCACCGCGCACCAGCGCCTCGACGGGGGCGCTGGATGCCGGGGCGGCCTGGGCCGGCAGACCGACCAGGGTGGCGGCGACGGTGGCGGCGAGGGCGAGGGTCAGCTTCATCGTGGATCGTCTCCTGATGGGCGGGGGAAGGGGGATGCTTCAGTAGCCGCGGCGGTTCGGCGGGGCGGCGGAGCGGCCGGCGAGGCGGCGGCTGACGTAGGCGATGACCTTCGGGAGCAGAAAGGCGGTGAGCAGCTTGCGGATCATGGAATGCGTCTCCGATGGGATAGGTTCAGGACCTGGAACGGGACAGCCAGCCGACCGCGAAGGCGACGGCGGCGAGGCCGACCAGGGCGGAGACGCGGTTGTCGTCGGCGTAGCGCGCCGCCTGCCGGCTGTAGGACGATCCGCGCTTGCGGGCGTGGCGGGTGAGATCGCGGCCTTCGTCGATCCAGCGGCCGGCTTGGTCCTCGACCGCGTGGGCGAGGGCGCGCCCGTCGTCGAGAAGGTCCTCGGCCCGGTCGCGGGCGCGGCCGTAGGCGTATTGCGCGCCGCCGGCCGCCTGGTTCACGGCGCCGCGGACCTGGCGGCCCGGGTCGCCGGTGAGGCCGCCGAGCGCGCTCTGGGCACGGCCCTTGAGGTGGCGCGATGCGCCGCGGAACTGGTCGCCGTTCATGGATCTCTCCTGGCTTTCGAAGTATCGGGCGGCGGTCGGGCCCCGGTCGGGTCGCCCGCCGCCGTGCCGGATCAGCGCTTGCCGCCGACCTTGTCGACCAGCGACGACACGCCGTCCTTGGCCTCGCCGACGGTGCGCTGGGCCTCGCCCTTGAGCTCCTGGGCCTTGCCTTCGACCATCAGGCCGTCGTTGCCGGTGACCTTGCCGGCGGCCTGCTTGATGTTGCCGGCGGCCTCGTTGGCGAGGCCCTTCAGCTTGTCGGTGGTGCTGCTCATGGGATCGCTCCTTGCGCGGGAAGGGACGGGTTCGGGGGGGGGGCCGGCCGGTCGCATGGACAGGCCGGTCGTTCGCCGAGCGTCGGGCTGAGCGGAGCTCGCGTTCAGCCGGGACGCGGCTCAGGCGCGGCTGGCGGCGTGGCCGGCGACCAGCGTCGGCGGCGTCGGGGCGCCGAGGCGGCCGGCGAGGAAGCCGGCTAGCGCGCCGAGGATCAGCGCGAGGGCGCCGTAGAACGCGCCCTGCGTGGCCGCACTGCGGGTGGCCTCGGCTGCGGCGGACGCCTTCTGCTTGGCGTCGGCGAGCGCGGCGTCGTACTG
>NZ_JAKSYR010000116.1:0-122345 GCF_022829705.1 Methylobacterium sp. E-025 | reverse complement strand
ATGGTGATGCCGGGCGACAACGTGACCATGGACGTCACGCTGATCGTGCCGGTGGCCATGGAGGAGAAGCTGCGCTTCGCCATCCGCGAGGGCGGCCGAACCGTCGGCGCCGGCGTCGTCGCCGCCATCAACGCGTAGTCGCTCGAGCGATTCGGCACGGCCGGCGGTCTCCGCCGGCCGTGTCTCGTCGCGGAGGCCGCGGGATCGGCTCGCGACCCCGTTGTCACCGCCTGACATCGGCATTCCATCCCTCCCTGCCGACCCCGAGCTTGACAGGGAGCCGTCGGTTTATTTTCCTGCCATCCGCGACGAGCCGCGGAGCCCCAGGAATGAACACCGCCATCGGGTTTCCGTGGCCGACGCGCCGCCTGTGGCTCGCCGCCGCCGCGAGCGCGATCCTGATTTGCCCGGCCCGTGCCGACGCCCTGAGCGACGGACGCTTCCGCGACGAGGTGGCGGCCATCCTGCGGGCGATCCGGCCGGGCGCGGAGATCCGCCGCGACCGTGATCCGGGACAGATCCTGGTCGGCCGCAGCACGATCGCCCTCACCAACCTGTATCCGCGGGTCGCCCCACTCGCCGGCGACGCGCGCCGGCGGATGATCGAGGCGTATCTCTCCACCGCGCTGAAGGACATGGACGCGGCGCCGTCGCCCGGCGAGCCGAGCCTCGCGGCGATCCGGGCGCAGCTGCGCCCGCAGCTCCTGCCGCGCGCGATCCTCGCCCAGGTGCCGGACCTCGCCACGCGGACCTTCTCGGAGACCCTGGTCGTGGCCTACGTCATCGATGGGGCGGACCGGATGCGCTACCTGACCCGGCCGATGCTCGAAGGGTGGGGCGTCGATGCCGCGGCGATCCGAACCGCCATCGAGGTTCCGGCGCTGGCCAACCTCGCCGCGGCCTCGAAGGAGGCCGCGTTCGCCCTCGCGGTCGACGGCGGCATCCCCATCCTCGCCATGACCAATGCCGGCGATGACTACGACGCCGCGCGGTTGATGTTGCCCGGCTATCTGGACGAGATCCGCACGGCGCTGAAAGCCGATGGCATCACGGTCGCGATCCCGACCCGCGACCTGCTGATGGCATGGCCCGCCGACAGCAAGGCCCGCATCGGCCTCGCCGCGGAGGTGCGCGACCGGCTGCGGAAGGGCCCTTACGGCCGCAGCGACGAGCTCTTCCGCTTCGACCGAACGGGACTGCGCCCGCTGACGGCGACGGAGCGGGCCGATCACGGTCGGTGACGCATTTCCGGCGTTCCCGGCTCTTGCATCCCGGCGCCCGATCGGGCATTGGGCGTCGCGATAGGAGTGTAGCTCAACTGGTCAGAGCGCCGGTCTCCAAAACCGGAGGTTGCGGGTTCGAGTCCCTCCACTCCTGCCAGTCTGCATTTCCTGCCGTTCCACGCCACGCTCCTGACGCTCGCGACGCGCCGCGGCTGTCGACAACCCCGACGACTTGCGCTAGAGCGGGCGCACTCCGAGATCGATGTCGGCTGTCGGTTCGGGCTCGTTCGGGCGAGCTTCCGAACCCGTCGTCATTCTCGAAACCCGGTTCCTGACGCCATGGCATCGAACGAAGCGACCAAGAAGGCCGATCCGGCGCGCAGCCCGGTCCGCGGCGCGGCTTCCCAGCCGCCGCAGCGCAACGCTCCGCCGGCCCGGCCCGCGCCGAAGCGCGTCGGCCCGCTGGAGTTCCTCGGGCAGGTGCGCGACGAGGGCCGCAAGGTCACGTGGCCGACCCGCAAGGAGACCACGGTCACCACGATCATGGTCTTCGTGATGGTGGTGGTCGCGAGCCTGTTCTTCACGGTGGTCGATCAGGGCCTTCGCTACCTCGTCGGCCTGATCCTGGGCCTGTAGGCAACACACACCGTCCGCGGGCCCCGGCCCGACGCGAACATGCAGGAGTCGATCAGAACCGTGTCGAAGCGCTGGTACATCGTCCACGCCTACTCGAACTTCGAGAACAAGGTCGCCCAGTCCATCAAGGATCAGGCGGCCCAGCGTGGGCTCATGGACCTCTTCGAGGAGGTGATGGTCCCGACCGAGAAGGTCGTCGAGGTCCGCCGCGGCCGCAAGGTTGACGCGGAGCGGAAGTTCTTCCCCGGCTACGTGCTGGTGAAGTGCGACCTCACCGACGAGGTCTACCATCTGATCAAGAATACCCCGAAGGTCACGGGCTTCCTCGGCGCCGACAAGTCGAAGCCGGTGCCGATCCCGGACGCCGAGGCCGAGCGGATCAAGGGCCAGGTCGCCGAGGGCGTCGACCGTCCGAAGCCGTCGATCTCCTTCGAGATCGGCGAGACCGTCCGCGTCGCCGACGGCCCCTTCGCCTCGTTCAACGGCACCGTCGAGGAAGTCGACGAGAGCCGCTCGCGCCTGAAGGTCGCCGTGTCGATCTTCGGCCGCGCCACCCCGGTGGAACTCGAATACGCCCAGGTCGAGAAGGCCTGACGTAGAGCGGATCGGGAGGAGCGAATAGCGGATCGAGGGCACCGCGCCCTTTCGGATCGGCCGATGCGATGCACCGGCCCGCCCATTCCGTCTTCGCTGCTTCCTGTTCGCGAAAGCCCGCGGAAGGCCCGCCCGGTTCGCCGCCGGGGCCAACGGTCCGCACCGCGACCTGCAACCGCCCGTCCGACCGAGCCTCAGGCAGCCCGGCGGCGCGCAATCATTTGGGAGCAGTCCCATGGCGAAGAAGATCACGGGCTACGTGAAGCTTCAAGTCCCGGCCGGCGCCGCCAACCCGTCGCCGCCGATCGGTCCCGCGCTCGGTCAGCGCGGCCTCAACATCATGGAATTCTGCAAGGCTTTCAACGCGAAGACCGCGCAGATCGAGAAGGGAACCCCGATCCCGGTCGTGATCACGGCCTACCAGGATCGCAGCTTCACCTTCGAGATGAAGCAGCCGCCGGTCACCTTCTTCCTGAAGAAGGCCGCGGGCCTGAAGATCGGCAAGAAGCCGGCCTCCGGCTCCAAGACCCCCGGCAAGGGCCCGACCGTCGGCAAGGTCTCCGAGGCGCAGCTTCGCGAGATCGCCGAGAAGAAGATGCCCGACCTGAACTGCGATTCGGTGGATGCCGCCGTCGCGATGATCCGTGGCTCCGCGCGGGCCATGGGCCTCGAAGTCACCGCGTAAGGGGAGGGCACCATGGCACACGAAGGCAAGCGCATCCGCGCCGCCCGCGAGGGCATCGACCCGACCAAGCTCTACGGGATCGCCGAGGCGATCGCGATGGTGAAGGCCAAGGCCAACGCCAAGTTCGACGAGACCGTCGAGGTCTCGATGAACCTCGGCGTCGACCCGCGCCACGCCGACCAAATGGTCCGCGGCGTCTGCAACCTGCCCAACGGCTCCGGCCGGACGGTGCGGGTGGCGGTGTTCGCCCGCGGCGCCAAGGCGGACGACGCCCGGGCGGCCGGTGCCGACATCGTCGGCGCCGAGGACCTGCTCGAGATCGTCCAGGGCGGCAAGATCGAGTTCGATCGCTGCATCGCCACCCCGGACATGATGCCGCTCGTCGGCCGGCTCGGTAAGGTGCTCGGCCCCCGCGGCCTGATGCCGAACCCGAAGGTCGGCACCGTCACCATGGACGTGAAGTCCGCGGTCGCCGGCGCCAAGGGCGGCTCGGTCGAGTTCCGCGTCGAGAAGGCGGGCATCGTCCACGCCGGCATCGGCAAAGTCTCGTTCGACGAGGCCAAGCTCGTCGAGAACATCAAGGCGTTCGCCGACGCGGTGGCCAAGGCCAAGCCCGCCGGCTCCAAGGGCACCTACATCCAGCGCATCGCCGTCACCTCGACGATGGGCCCGGGCGTGAAGGTCGAGCCGGGCTCCGTCCTCGGCGCCTGACCGTCCCGCTACGACGACTCGATCGAAGCGCCCGGCCCCTGCGGCCGGGCGTTTTTCGTTGCGCGTCGTGCCGGGTCCCGGACAGCCGAAGCGCCGGCCGAGGGTGATCCGGGACCCTGCGCAGACAGCCCCGCGGAGCGGCCCCCGCACCCGGCGATCACGATGCAGATTGCCGCGGCGAAGGGGGGCGCCAACGGTCGCAGCTGTGCTAAATAGGGCGCCATGCGATGCAACCTCTCCGTTCAGACCCAGCGACGCATCCTGTGCGTCTTCCCCGCCTACACGCCGTCCTTCGGGACCTTCTCCCACGCCTACCCGCTGATGGGCGGCGTGAAGGCCTTCATGCCGCCCCAGGGCCTGCTGCTGATCTCGGCCTACATGCCCGAGACCTGGGAGTGCCGGTTCGTCGACGAGAACATCAAGCGCGCCACCCCTGAGGAGTTCGCCTGGGCCGACGCGGTGTTCGTGTCGGGCATGCACATCCAGGAGCCGCAGATCCACGAGATCGCCAAGCGCGCGCACGCCGCGGGCAAGGTGACGGTGCTCGGCGGCCCCTCGGTCTCCGGCGCCCCCGAGAAGTATCCCGACTTCGACTACCTCCACATGGGCGAGATCGGCGACGCCACGGACGCGCTCGTCGCGATCCTCGACCGCGACCTGGCGCGGCCCCCGTCCCAGGTCCGGCTCGAGACCAAGGAGCGGCTGCCGCTCTCGGACTTCCCGGCGCCGGCCTACGAGGCGGCCCCGCTGAAGCGCTACCTGATCGGCTCGCTGCAATTCTCCTCGGGCTGCCCCTACCGCTGCGAGTTCTGCGACATCCCGCAGCTCTACGGGCGCCAGCCGCGGCTGAAGAGCCCCGAGCAGATGTGCGCCGAGCTCGACGCGATCATCAGCCAGCCCGGCCACCCGGCGGTGGTCTACTTCGTCGACGACAACTTCATCGCCAACCGCAAGGCGACACGGGACATGCTCCCGCACCTCGTCGCGTGGCAGAAGAAGAACGACTACCCGCTCCAGTTCGCCTGCGAGGCGACCCTCAACATGGCCAAGCAGCCCGAGATCCTCGAGCTGATGCGGCAGGCGAACTTCATGACCGTGTTCGTCGGCATCGAGACGCCGGAGGAGGACGCGCTCAAGGGCATCGACAAGACCCACAACGCCGCCGTGCCGATGTACGGCGCGATCGAGACGCTGAACTCCTACGGCCTCGAGGTGACGTCGGGCATCATCCTCGGCCTCGACTCCGACTCGGACGCCTCCGAGCAGTACCTGATCGACTTCATCGACAAGTCGGGCATCCCCGTCCTGACGATCAACATCCTCCAGGCCCTGCCGAAGACGCCGCTCTGGGACCGGCTGCAGCGGGAGGGGCGCCTCGTCCACGACGCGGCGCTCGAGTCGAACGTCCTGTTCAAGCGCCCGCACGACACCGTGGTGTCGAGCTGGCGCCGGGCGATCGCGCACGCCTACGCGCCGGAGAAGATCTTCGAGCGCTTCAAGCACCAGTGCGCGACGACCTACCCGAATCGCATCGTCACCCCGACAAAGGGCAAGCTGACCTTCACCAACCTGCGCCGCGGGCTGATCCTCGGGTTCAACATCATCACCCGGGTGGGCATCTTCTCGGATTACCGCAAGCCGTTCTGGTCGGCGGCCGTCTACGCCCTGAGGCGTGGGCAGATCGAGGCGGTGTTCAACATGGGCTTCGTCGCCCACCACCTGATCCGCTTCACCCGCGAGGCCCTGCGCGGCGAGCACAACGCCTCGTTCTACGCGGCCAAGGCCGCCGAGACCGAGGCGGCGCGGCAGCGCTCGTGGTGGGAGAACGCGCGCAAGCGCTTCGTGCCGGAGCGCGAGGCAGCCTAACCGAGCGGGCCGACCGTCGAGACGTTACCGGGCTGTGTCCGAGACGGCGACGCGGTCGCGCCATGCCGGCGCTCCGAGCCCCAACACCGACAGCGTGTTCCATCGGGCGAGGAGCCGATGTGCGAGCATCGGGCCCAGGATGCCGAAGGCCGTCCCCGAGATCAGGTAGACCATGGGGTCGGGCGGAACGTGAAGGCGCGTCATGGCCACGCGCAGGCCGGCCGCGGCCAGCGAGTGCATGACGAAGATCGAGAGCGAGAGCAGGCCGACCGTGGCGAGCGCGCCGCCACCGATACGCTTACTCACCCACACGACGCCGAGAATGCCGAGACAACAGGCAGGTAGCGCCGCTAGCGCCATCGGGCTGAAGCCGGAGACCGTCCAGGCCCCCACGACCGCCAGGGCGAAGCCCGTCCAGATGAGTGCGATCCCCGACAGGCTCACCGGCGTCCGCCAAGCCGCCAGGGCGTGCCCGGCATAGGCACCTGCGAGATAGAACGGAAGGTTGTGCAGGGTCAGCGCGAGGCTTGGAACCTCCGGGAGCCGAAAGAAGATCACGAATCCCGCCGCCGCGATGGCGGCGAACAGTCTGCGATCGGGAATCATGGCGGCCAGCACGTGGCAGATCAGAAGGGCGTAGAGAAACCAAAGCGGTCCGAGGGGACGGTACGGGAAGGCGAGAAGGTCGGCGGGAGCGACCTGCGTGTTGATGTCCTGCGCCAGCAGGATCATCACGCTGCCCTGGATGAACGTCCAGATCACGTAGGGAAGGCCGATCGTCCAGAGCTTGGCTTGGAGAAACGGCACCCGTCCGCGTCGCAGGCTGCCGGGCAGGTTCAGTCCGGCCAGGAAGAAGAACAGCGGCATGTGGAAGGTGTACAGACCGAAATCCACCCACTGGGTCGCGGATGTGTCTGGCACGATCCCCGCCTTGACGGTTCCCCGGAGGACGTGGCCGAACACGACCAGAATGATCCCGATGCCGCGCGCGACGTCGATCCAGTCCTGCCGTTGTACGCGCTGCATGGGACTCGCCTCGAGGTAGGGCTGCGCGGCACACGGCCATGACGACGCCCGAACCTTCAGCGCAATCGGTCGAAATCCGGCAGCCCGGTGGAGAGCTTATCAAGCGTCGGCGAAGGCCAACCATCCGCACCGAATCGCAAATCCAACGCAGAGTCCGTCCGAGAAGCCGCTCGGAGCCATCGACCGGCTCGGATAGGATCGGTCACCCGAGGACACCGCGCGTTTGCCTAAGTCGGAAAAGTCGCGTCTCGGCCCTTGGCAGGCGGCTTGCTTGGCTCTATACACCGCGCTCCACGCAATTTTCATGTTTGTTCAGGGAGCCCGTCCGCCCGGTCGGGTTCCGTATCGAGACGCCGCCTGGGTGACCGGGCGTCGATGGCCGGCAGGACCTGAGGGGTGAAAACCTCTGAGGGCCGCGTCCGGCCATGTCCTGTCCGAGACTGCAGGTGCCGGTTCGCCGGCTTAATCCACCAGCCTGCACAGACGGGGAAGACCGCATTTTCGAAGCGCCCGACCGATGAGGGACGGCGTGAAGGCATCGGTTTGAACCATCTCAGCCCTTAGGCATCGCACCCCTCGCGGGGGCGGCACCGGGGGACAGGGCCGTGAAGCGTCGTCCAGGACGTTTTCGGCTTCCATGAGGCCGAAGATCCGTCCCGGGCGGCACGTGCAACCGGCGGACCCATTCTCGGGTTCCGCCCAACCGGAGAGAGCCCCAGTGGACAGGACAGCAAAAGCTGATCTCGTCTCGACGCTCAACGGCGTGTTCGCAAAGAGCGCCGTCGTCGTCGTGGCCCACTACAAAGGCCTCACGGTCGCCGAGATGCAGAAGCTGCGTTCGCAGATGAAGCTCGCCGGCGCCACCGTGCAGGTCGCGAAGAACAGCCTCGCCAGCATCGCTCTCGATGGCACGGACGTCGCCTCCATCAAGCCCCTCCTGAAGGGCCCGACCCTGCTCGCCTATTCGAGCGATCCGGTCGCGGCCGCCAAGGTGGCGGTGGATTTCGCCAAGGCCAACGACAAGCTCGTGATCCTCGGCGGCGCCATGGGCGCGACCGCTCTGAACCCGGACGGCGTGAAGGCCCTCGCCTCGCTCCCGTCCCTCGACGAACTGCGCGCCAAGATCGTGGGCCTCGTCCAGGCTCCCGCGACCAAGATCGCCCAGGTCGTCAATGCGCCGGCGGCCAAGCTCGCCCGCGTGTTCGGAGCCTATGCCACCAAGGACGAAGCGGCCTGACGGTCGTTTCCCCTTTCAAACCCATCCCTTCACACCGATATCGTTAGAGGATCATCACCATGGCTGATCTTGCCAAGCTCGTCGACGACCTGTCGTCGCTGACCGTTCTCGAGGCCGCCGACCTCGCCAAGATGCTCGAGGAGAAGTGGGGCGTCTCGGCCGCCGCCGCCGTCGCCGTGGCTGCCGGCCCGGCTGCCGGCCCGGCTGCCGCCGCCGAGGAGCAGACCGAGTTCACTGTCATGCTCACCGCCGCCGGCGACAAGAAGATCGAGGTCATCAAGGAGGTCCGCGCGATCACCGGCCTCGGCCTCAAGGAAGCCAAGGACCTCGTCGAGGGCGCCCCGAAGGCCGTCAAGGAGTCGGTCGCCAAGGACGAGGCCGAGAAGCTCAAGGCGCAGCTCGAGAAGGCCGGCGCCAAGGTCGAGCTCAAGTAAGCCGACGATGGGCCGATCCCCGGCCCGTCACCGCGCGGCCGGTTCCCTCAGGAGCCGGGCGTGACCGCAGCCCGCGGGTGTTCGCACCCGCGGGCTGAGGCCGCTTCGGCGGCCGGCGGACCCTGAGACGGGTCCCGGCTTGGAACGAGCCGATCGAGATCATGAATTCGGGTGGCGCGGTCCGGCGGGACGCGAGCCATGGCCCGGCGCGGGAGTCGGCGAGACTTCCCCGGGCGACCAGGACGCGAAGATGGTGGAGCGAGGTCACATGGCCAATACGCTGGTCGGTCGCAAGCGCATTCGGAAGTTCTTCGGTAAGATCAAGGAAGTCGCCGAGATGCCGAACCTCATCGAGGTTCAGAAGGCGTCCTACGACCAGTTCCTGATGATGGACGAGCCCGAGGGCGGCCGCGGCGACGAGGGCCTGCAGAGCGTGTTCCGGGGCGTGTTCCCGATCTCGGACTTCTCCTCGACGGCGCTCCTCGAATTCGTCCGCTACACGTTCGAGCAGCCGAAATACGACGTCGACGAGTGCCGCCAGCGCGGCATCACCTTCGCGGCCCCGCTGAAGGTGACCCTGCGGCTGATCGTGTTCGACGTCGATCCCGACACGGCGGCCAAGTCGGTCAAGGACATCAAGGAGCAGGACGTCTACATGGGCGACATGCCCCTGATGACGGAGAACGGCACCTTCATCGTCAACGGCACCGAGCGCGTCATCGTCTCGCAGATGCACCGCTCCCCGGGCGTGTTCTTCGACCACGACAAGGGCAAGACCCACTCCTCGGGCAAGCTGCTGTTCGCCGCCCGGATCATCCCGTATCGCGGCTCCTGGCTCGACGTCGAGTTCGACGCCAAGGACATCGTGCACGTCCGCATCGACCGGAAGCGCAAGCTGCCGGTGACGTCGCTGCTCTACGCGCTCGGGCTGTCCGGCGAGGAGATCCTGTCGACCTTCTACAACAAGGTCGTCTACGACCGGGACGGCGCCGACTGGCGCGTGCCGTTCGACGCCGAGCGGCTGAAGGGCTTCAAGGCCTCGGTCGACCTGATCGACGCCGATTCCGGCGAGGTCGTGCTCGAGACCGGCAAGAAGCTCAACGCCCGCAACGCCCGCCAGATCGCCGAGAAGGGGACCAAGTTCCTCAAGGCGACCGACGAGGACTTGGTCGGCCAGTACGTCGCCGAGGACCTCGTCGATGTGAACACCGGCGAGATCTGGGCCGAGGCCGGCGAGGAGATCTCCGAGAAGCTGCTCAAGAGCCTCGAGGAAGTCGGCGTCGCCGAGATCCCGGTGCTCGACATCGACCACGTCAACATCGGCCCCTACATCCGCAACACGCTCGCCGTGGACAAGAACTCCGCCCGCGAAGGCGCGCTGTTCGACATCTACCGCGTCATGCGCCCGGGCGAGCCGCCGACCCTGGAGACGGCCGAGGCCATGTTCCACTCGCTGTTCTTCGACAGCGAGCGCTACGACCTGTCCGCCGTCGGCCGCGTGAAGATGAACATGCGCCTCGACCTCGACGCCGAGGACACCGTCCGCACGCTCCGCAAGGAGGACATGCTGGCGGTCGTCATGGCGCTCGTCGAGCTGCGCGACGGCAAGGGCGAGATCGACGACATCGACCACCTCGGCAACCGCCGGGTGCGCTCGGTCGGCGAGCTGATGGAGAACCAGTACCGCCTCGGCCTGCTCCGCATGGAGCGCGCCATCCGCGAGCGCATGTCCCAGGTCGACATCGACACGGTGATGCCGCAGGACCTGATCAACGCCAAGCCCGCGGCGGCCGCGGTGCGCGAGTTCTTCGGCTCGTCGCAGCTGTCGCAGTTCATGGACCAGACCAACCCGCTCTCCGAGGTGACGCACAAGCGCCGCCTCTCGGCGCTCGGCCCGGGCGGCCTGACCCGCGAGCGCGCCGGCTTCGAGGTGCGCGACGTGCACCCGACCCATTACGGCCGCATCTGCCCGATCGAGACGCCGGAAGGCCCGAACATCGGCCTGATCAACTCGCTCGCGACCTTCGCGCGGGTGAACAAGTACGGCTTCATCGAGACCCCGTTCCGCCGGGTCAAGGACGGCGTCGTCACCAACGAGGTCTCGTACCTCTCCGCGATGGAGGAGGCGAAGTACTACGTCGCCCAGGCCAACGCGCAGATGGACGAGAACAAGAAGCTCACCGAGGAGCTGGTGGTCTGCCGCCGCGCCGGCGACGTGATCGTCGTCGGGCCGGAGCGCGTCGACCTGATGGACGTGTCGCCGAAGCAGCTCGTGTCGGTCGCCGCGGCGCTGATCCCGTTCCTCGAGAACGACGACGCCAACCGCGCGCTGATGGGCTCGAACATGCAGCGGCAGGCGGTGCCGCTGGTGCGCGCCGACGCGCCGTTCGTCGGCACCGGCATGGAGGCCGTGGTCGCCCGCGACTCCGGCGCCGCCATCGCCGCCCGCCGCTCCGGCATCGTCGACCAGGTGGACGCCACCCGCATCGTCATCCGCGCGACGGAGGAGGCCGACGCCACCAAGCCCGGCGTCGACATCTACCGCCTGCAGAAGTTCCAGCGCTCCAACCAGTCGACCTGCATCACGCAGAAGCCGCTGGTTCGCGTCGGAGAGCCGGTGAAGAAGGGCGAGATCATCGCCGACGGCCCGTCCACCGAGTTCGGCGAGCTCGCGCTCGGCCGCAACGTCCTCGTCGCGTTCATGCCGTGGAACGGCTACAACTTCGAGGACTCGATCCTGCTCTCCGAGCGGATCGTGAAGGATGACGTGTTCACCTCGATCCACATCGAGGAGTTCGAGGTGATGGCCCGCGACACCAAGCTGGGCCCGGAGGAGATCACCCGCGACATCCCGAACGTCTCGGAGGAGGCTCTGAAGAACCTCGACGAGGCCGGCATCGTCTACATCGGCGCCGAGGTCCATGCCGGCGACATCCTCGTCGGCAAGATCACGCCGAAGGGCGAGAGCCCGATGACGCCGGAGGAGAAGCTCCTCCGCGCGATCTTCGGCGAGAAGGCGTCCGACGTGCGCGACACCTCGCTCCGGGTCCCCCCGGGCGTGACCGGCACGATCGTCGAGGTCCGGGTGTTCAACCGCCACGGCGTCGACAAGGACGAGCGCGCCCAGGCGATCGAGCGCGAGGAGATCGAGCGCCTCGCCAAGGACCGCGACGACGAGCAGGCGATCCTGGACCGCAACACCTACGCCCGCCTCTCGGGCGTGCTGATCGGCCAGGCGCCGATCGCCGGGCCGAAGGGCTTCAAGAAGGAGACCACGCTGACGCGTGAGCTCATCAACGAGTACCCGCGCTCGCAATGGTGGCAGTTCGCCGTCGTCGAGGACCGTCTCATGACCGAGATGGAGGCGATGCAGAAGCAGTACGACGAGTCGAAGAAGCGCCTCGAGCAGCGCTTCCTCGACAAGGTCGAGAAGCTGCAGCGCGGCGACGAGCTGCCCCCCGGCGTGATGAAGATGGTCAAGGTCTTCGTCGCGGTGAAGCGCAAGATCCAGCCGGGCGACAAGATGGCCGGCCGCCACGGCAACAAGGGCGTGGTCTCGCGGATCGTGCCGATCGAGGACATGCCGTTCCTGGAGGACGGGACGCATGCCGACATCGTGCTCAACCCGCTCGGCGTGCCCTCGCGCATGAACGTCGGCCAGATCCTCGAGACGCACCTCGGCTGGGCCGCGGCCGGCCTCGGCCGCAAGGTCGGCAAGGCGGTCGACGCCTACCTGAAGAGCCAGGACATCGGCCCGCTGAAGGAGGAGATGCAGGCTATCTACTCCCCGTCGGAGCTGGAAGGCCTGTCGGACGAGGACATGGCCGAGGCCGCCAACAACGTGCGCCGCGGCGTGCCGATGGCGACCCCGGTGTTCAACGGCGCCAAGGAAGCCGACATCGAGACCATGCTGGAGATGGCCGGGCTCGACCGGTCGGCCCAGTCGACGCTCTACGACGGGCGCACCGGCGAGGCCTTCGACCGCAAGGTGACGATGGGCTACATCTACATGCTGAAGCTCCACCACCTCGTGGACGACAAGATCCACGCCCGCTCGATCGGCCCGTACTCGCTGGTCACCCAGCAGCCGCTCGGCGGAAAGGCGCAGTTCGGCGGGCAGCGCTTCGGCGAGATGGAGGTCTGGGCGCTGGAGGCCTACGGTGCGGCCTACACGCTGCAGGAGATGCTCACGGTGAAGTCGGACGACGTGGCCGGCCGCACCAAGGTCTACGAGGCGATCGTCCGCGGCGACGACACCTTCGAGGCCGGCATCCCGGAGAGCTTCAACGTGCTGGTGAAGGAGATGCGGTCGCTCGGCCTCAACGTCGAGCTGACCTCGTCCAAGAAGGCCGCCAACGACGCCCTGGAGCCGCCGGCCGACGCGGCCGAGTAGCCGAAACAAGACACCTCCCGTGCCGGCGCCAATGCCGGCACGGTTCGAGCGGGGAGGGGCGGAGCCTCCGGACGGGCCGACGGCCAGCGGCGCCTTTGAAGGGCGCGGCGCCGAGTTGATTTCAGGACGTGGACGGCGCCGGCGCAGGGCGCGCGTTCCCGTCAAGCAAGGAGCGGATCATGAACCAAGAGGTCATGAACCTTTTCAACCAGCAGGCTCAGCCCCAGAGCTTCGACCAGATCAAGATCTCGATCTCCAGCCCCGAAAAGATCCTCTCGTGGTCCTACGGCGAGATCAAGAAGCCCGAGACGATCAACTACCGGACCTTCAAGCCGGAGCGTGACGGCCTGTTCTGCGCCCGCATCTTCGGGCCGATCAAGGACTACGAGTGCTTGTGCGGCAAGTACAAGCGCATGAAGTACAAGGGCGTCATCTGCGAGAAGTGCGGCGTCGAGGTCACCCTCGCGCGCGTGCGGCGCGACCGCATGGGCCACATCGAGCTCGCCGCCCCGGTCGCCCACATCTGGTTCCTGAAGTCGCTGCCGAGCCGCATCGGCCTGCTGCTCGACATGCCGCTCAAGGACCTCGAGCGGATCCTCTACTTCGAGTCCTACTGCGTCATCGAGCCGGGCCTCACCCCCCTCAAGGAGCGCCAGCTCCTGTCGGAGGAGGAGTACCTGCGCGCCCAGGAGGAGTACGGCGAGGATTCGTTCACGGCGATGATCGGCGCCGAGGCGATCCGGCGCATCCTGCAGGAGCTCGACCTCGACGGCATCGCCGACTCGCTGCGCGAGGAGATCGCCACCACGACCTCCGAGCTGAAGCCGAAGAAGCTCCTGAAGCGCCTCAAGATCATCGAGGCGTTCCAGATGTCGGGCAACAAGCCCGAGTGGATGATCCTGACCGTCGTCCCCGTGATCCCGCCGGACCTGCGCCCGCTGGTTCCGCTCGACGGCGGCCGCTTCGCCACGTCGGACCTGAACGACCTCTACCGTCGCGTGATCAACCGCAACAACCGCCTCAAGCGTCTCATCGAGCTGCGCGCGCCCGACATCATCATCCGCAACGAGAAGCGGATGCTGCAGGAGGCGGTCGACGCGCTGTTCGACAACGGCCGCCGCGGCCGCGTCATCACCGGCGCCAACAAGCGCCCGCTGAAGTCGCTCGCCGACATGCTCAAGGGCAAGCAGGGCCGTTTCCGCCAGAACCTGCTCGGCAAGCGCGTCGACTATTCGGGCCGCTCGGTCATCGTGGTCGGCCCCGAGCTGAAGCTGCACCAGTGCGGCCTGCCGAAGAAGATGGCGCTCGAGCTGTTCAAGCCGTTCATCTACGCGCGCCTCGACGCCAAGGGCTTCTCGGCCACCGTCAAGCAGGCCAAGAAGCTCGTCGAGAAGGAGAAGCCCGAAGTCTGGGACATCCTCGACGAGGTGATCCGCGAGCACCCGGTGATGCTCAACCGCGCGCCGACGCTCCACCGCCTCGGCATCCAGGCGTTCGAGCCGAAGCTAATCGAGGGCAAGGCGATCCAGCTGCACCCGCTGGTCTGCGCCGCGTTCAACGCCGACTTCGACGGCGACCAGATGGCCGTGCACGTCCCCCTGAGCCTCGAGGCTCAGCTGGAGGCGCGCGTCCTGATGATGTCGACCAACAACATCCTGCACCCGGCCAACGGCCAGCCGATCATCGTGCCCTCGCAGGACATCGTGCTCGGCCTGTACTACCTCTCCATCGTCGGCGAGGGCCTGGTCGGCGCGTTCCAGCCCGACCACAAGACCAACCCGATGCAGGGCGTCTACGGCGACATGGGCGAGCTCGAGCACGCCCTGGCCGCCAAGTCGGTGAAGCTGCACTCGAAGATCAAGTGGCGCTGGAAGGGCATCGGCCCCGACGGCGAGCCGCTGACCAAGACCTACGACACCACGCCCGGCCGGGTGATCCTGTCCGGCGCGCTGCCGCTGCACGCCAAGGTGCCCTTCGACGTCGTCAACAAGCTGATGACCAAGAAGGAGATCTCGTCGATGATCGACACCGTCTACCGCCACTGCGGTCAGAAGGAGTCGGTGATCTTCTGCGACCGCATCATGGCGCTTGGCTTCAACCACGCGTTCAAGGCCGGCATCTCGTTCGGCAAGGACGACATGGTCGTGCCGGAGAACAAGTGGACCATCGTCGACACCACGCGCACGCTGGTGAAGGACTACGAGCAGCAGTACAACGACGGCCTGATCACCCAGGGCGAGAAGTACAACAAGGTCGTCGACGCCTGGGCCAAGTGCTCAGACAAGCTCGCCGCCGAGATGATGCTCCGGATCTCGACCGTCCAGAAGGACGACCAGGGCGCCGACAAGCAGATCAACTCGATCTACATGATGAGCCATTCCGGTGCGCGCGGCTCGCCGGCGCAGATGAAGCAGCTCGCGGCGATGCGCGGCCTGATGGCCAAGCCCTCGGGCGAGATCATCGAGACGCCGATCATCTCGAACTTCAAGGAAGGCCTCGACGTGCTCGAGTACTTCAACTCCACCCACGGCGCCCGCAAGGGCCTCGCGGACACGGCGTTGAAGACCGCCAACTCCGGCTACCTGACCCGCCGCCTCGTCGACGTGGCGCAGGACGCGGTCATCCGCGAGGTCGATTGCGGCACCACCAACGGCATCAAGATGCGCGCCATCATCGATGCCGGCCAGGTCGTCGCGACGCTGGCGATCCGCATCCTCGGCCGCGCCACGGCGGAGGATCTCGTTGCCCAGGACGGCACGGTCATCGTCAAGACGGGCGAGACCATCGAGGAGCGCCACCTGCCCGCCATCCAGGCGGCCGGGATCCAGGAGGTGAAGATCCGCTCGGTGCTGGTCTGCCAGACCCGCCAGGGCGTCTGCGCCACCTGCTACGGGCGCGACCTCGCCCGTGGCACGCCCGTCAACATGGGCGAGGCCGTCGGCGTCATCGCGGCGCAGTCGATCGGCGAGCCGGGCACCCAGCTCACCATGCGCACCTTCCACATCGGCGGCGCGGCGCAGATCGCGGATTCGTCCTTCATCGAGTCGAGCTTCGAGGGCACGATCAAGATCCGCAACCGCGCGATCGCCAAGAACTCGGACGGCGACCTGATCGCCACCGGCCGCAACGTGGCGGTGGTGATCGTCGGCGCCGACGGCACGGAGCGGGCGGTGCACCGCCTCCAATACGGCGCGCGCCTGCGGGTCGACGACGGCGACAAGGTCAAGCGCGGCCAGCGCATCGCCGAGTGGGACCCCTACACCCGCCCGATCATCACCGAGACGGACGGCGTGGTGATGTACGAGGACATGGTCGACGGCCAGTCGATCACCGAGACCACCGACGAGTCGACCGGCATCGCCAAGCGCGTCGTCATCGACTGGCGCGGCTCGGCGCGCACCTCGGACCTCAAGCCGGCGATGGTGGTCGTCGATGCCGAGGGCAAGCCGGTCAAGCTGCCGCGCGGCTCGGACGCCCGCTACTTCCTGCCGGTCGACGCCATCATCGGCTACGACCCGGGCGGCTCGGTGAAGGCCGGCGACATCCTCGCCCGCGTCTCCACCGACTCGGCCAAGACCCGCGACATCACCGGCGGTCTGCCGCGGGTGGCGGAGCTGTTCGAGGCGCGGCGCCCGAAGGACGCCGCGATCATCGCCGAGAAGTCGGGCACCATCGCCTTCGGGCGCGACTACAAGAACAAGCGCCGCCTGTCGCTGACGCCGCACGACGGCTCGGAGACGGTCGAGTACCTGATCCCGAAGGGCAAGCACATCCACCTTCAGGACGGGGACGTGGTCGAGCTCGGCGACTACATCGTCGACGGCAACCCGGCGCCGCACGACATCCTGGCGATCAAGGGCGTGGAGGAGCTGGCCGCCTACCTCGTCAACGAGATCCAGGAGGTCTACCGGCTCCAGGGCGTGTCGATCAACGACAAGCACATCGAGGTCATCGTCCGGCAGATGCTGCAGAAGGTCGAGATCACCGACGGCGGCGACTCGGACATCCTGGCGGGCGACCAGATCGACCGCACGGAGCTGACCGAGGTCAACGAGAAGCTCCTCGCCGAGGGCAAAAAGCCGGTCCAGGGCGTCCCCGTCCTGCTCGGCATCACCAAGGCGTCGCTGCAGACGAAGTCGTTTATCTCGGCGGCCTCGTTCCAGGAGACCACCCGCGTCCTCACGGAAGCCGCGGTCAACGGCAAGATCGACCACCTGGAAGGCCTCAAGGAGAACGTCATCGTCGGCTCCCTCATCCCCGCGGGCACCGGCTCGATGGTGGCCGACATCCGCGCGGTGGCACGCCGCCGCGACAGCATGATCCTCCAGCAGAAGGCGTCCGACAGCGGCGCCCGGCCGCTGGGCGAGCTGCCCTCGGCCGCGGCCGAGTAGGCCGCGAAGCGATCCACGACCTGCGAAAGGGCGGCCCGGCGGGCCGCCCTTTTCGTTTCGGGGGCTGGGCGATGCCGGCCGAAGGCCGGGTCCGCGGCAAGCGGAACCATGACCTTGGCCGTTCGTTCTGAGATCATGGAACACGTCAAGTCCACAATCCTCACGACCGCCGTGCTCGTTACGGGATTGATCACCGCCGCGCATGTTCTGCATCCGCGCGATCCGGCCTTCGAAACGCACCGCGGACACTCCGTCGTCGCGTCCGCCGAAGCCGCGACGGCCTGGAGCGATCCGCCGGCGCGCGCGTCGCAGGCCGAGACGGCGGAAGCGACGCTGGCGCGTCCCGCCTCCTTCACCCTCCTGCCCGTCGCGATGACGGCGAGCCTGTCGGGGCTCGAGGATCAGCCGCAGGCGCGTCCGGTGCGGAAGGCCGATCACGTCCATGCCCGCAGGGTGGCGCAGCCCAATGCGAGCGGCCGGCCGGCCACGGCCCGGATCGAGCAGCAGGCTCCGAGCCCGGTCGCCTCGGCGACGCAGCCGGGCAAGCCGGTGGAGGGCGATCCGATCGGCGACCTGATGAAGGCCCTCGGCCTCAATCGCGACAGCGAGGGCTGACGCACACCCTCACGGCCGGCCCTCGGGCGGCCATGGGGATCTCCGGCGGCTTCGGTCGATCCCGCCCCCCGGTGGATCCATTCGCAACGGCGTCGGCCGGTTTGTCGTGCGGCCACAGGCAGCGCGGACCTGCGACGGGGTCGTCCGATCCGGCTCGCTCAGCGCTTCTTGCCGAGCTCGGCGGCGATGTCCTTGATCATGCGCCCGGCCTTGCGGTGCGCCGTGGTCAGCTGGTCCTGCGTCACGCCCCAGCGCTTCATCCAGTACTCGACCGCCTTCCGTTCGGAGAGATCGAGCCGGTCCTTGTCGATGAATCCGCGCTTGTCCTTGAGGCCTGGCATGGTCGCTTTCGAGAAGAGGGTCGCCGCCGGGATCTTATCCGCCCGGCATAAGCGACGCAGGCCGGCACGGCGCCGGGGCACGATCCGTCGCGGATGGATCGGGACGACCGGTCGGTCGATGGCGATGTTTCGGCGGTGAGGCGGGACCGGTCAAGGGTTTCAGCCTCGACGGGGCATCCCTGACTTCGCCGAAGCCCCGCCCGGGTGCTGGAGCCCGAGGCCTGCGCCTCGCGATGTGCCGAGCGGTGCAAGCGGGCTGCCCGCGCCCCTCGGGCGGCCCTGGCGCCTCTTCGGCTACCAGCCGCCGTAGCCGTGCGGCCGGTCGCAGTGCCAGCGGTCGCCGTATCCGGCGGCACGATAGCCGTAACCTTCCGGATCCGTCGCGTCGGAGCGCACGACCCGCGTCGTCCGGTAAACGACCTCGTCGTCGTACGCGCGGACGACGCGAGCGGGCCGATAGCGCACCACGGGGGGCGCATCTGCGTAGCCGTAGGCGGGCGCCGCGTGCGCCTCCGCGGCGGCGGCACCGAGGAGTGCGCCCGCGGCGAGCCCGCCGATCAGGCCGGCCGCGAGGGCACCGCCGCCCCGAGCCTTGGCTGCGGTGGTTCCGAGCCCGCTCGCCGCGAAGAGCACGGCGGCTGTGACGGCAGCAATCTTCTTCATCGCCCATCTCCTGACACGTCGCGCGGCCGGCATCGTGCCGAAGCCCCGGTCTCGGCTGTCGAGGAGAAGATTGGCAGGGTATCGCTGGACCGACGCTGAAGCCCGTCGGCAGCAAGCGTTCAGCTTCCTCGACCGCGGTGGGCGAACGCCGCCCGGCGGCGCCGAAATGCCGGCGGACAAGACCGCAGGATAGACGACGTCAGCAGGACGCCGCGACGCATCGGCCGCGCACGAGATCTATCGATCATCGGCGTTTCAGGAGCGCTTATCAGTCAGCCGTGATGTCCGTGCGGAGAATCAGGGCCCGGCGTTCGGGCGCTTTCGAATGCGGCTCGTGTGAGCGGCGAAGGGCGCCGTCGTCGAAGAGCGCGGCCGCCCACAACCCGTTTTCATGCACCGACGCTTCGACGTACGACATCGAAACGTTGGTGCGGCCAAGAGGACTCGAACCTCCACCCCTTGCAGGACTAGCACCTCAAGCTATGCGTAACCGCTGAAATTGCGCGATCTTTTTGCCAAAACCGCGATCCGGCTCGGTATATAGATCAATGGGTTACAGGGCGTTTGCCAAAGGCTTTTCGCCGCTGACCGCCCCGTGGCACGATAGGCCGAGCGGCTCTAAAAAAGTCGAGTTGGGCGGATTGAATCGGGCTTCAAGCGCCCCGACACCTCGTTGAGGTGATGACACTCGATCCTGCGCGCAGTGCCATTCGATTTAGCGCGCTACACTACCAAAAGCCCGCCTTCCATTCGAACGGCTCAAATCTGTGGACCTTCGCCTGATGCGCGTACCCTGCCTCCTTGTCGCCGCTACCGCACTGTCACTCGCGACTGTGCCGGCAGGCGCAGACCAGATCCTGGGTCCAGGCAGGATTGATGGAGCCGGGACAGTCCTGCTCCCCGGTGGTCCCGCGCTCGGCCGCTGGCAGGGCGGCAAGTTCTTCTCCCAGCCTGATGCACTGAACCTCCCATCCACCGACCAGGGTTCGACCGGCTCGGTCGATGGGTTTTCCGTTGGAGGCCGGAAGCTTCCGAAAATCCTGAACGATATCCCGGCCACCCTGCAGAGCTTCGGCGCGGTCGGCGACGGGATCGCCGACGATACAGCCGCCGTGCAGGCCGCCCTGAACAGCGGCCGAGCGCTGACGTGCCAGGGCCGGTTCAAGATCACCGGCCTCGTGACCGTGCAGGGTACGAAAGACATTCACTTCAAGGGAACGCGCCGCATGTGCACGTTCCTTTACGCGACCTCCCAATCAATGATTTACATCAATGAGCAGACATCGCGGGGGCCGCTATACAAAATCACAATCCATGATCTGAGTATCATCGTACAAGCCGCAATCATATCGGTGGTGGGGCCCGACAAAACGGCTGCAATCTACATCAAATACGATGGTGGTGGCGTCTATAATGGGCCCGAAGCGTCCGTGGACATGGATCACGTCACGATCTCAACGGATGCCCCGGGTCACTACGTCAACGGGATCTATCTTTATCAGACCAACGTCTCGCACCTGAACCACATCGTCGTTCAAGGCGATCCTACTACGCTTCGGGGGGGCGTAAACGCAATCACCTACGATGGGGCCAACTCTCCCACTACCCTTTATGTTACGAACTCTCAGTTTGGCAACGTCGATAACGGAGTGCTCTTTCCTCCCGTGACCGCTTCCGGCTGGCAGGGCGCCCGCCTTCACAATATCGACTGCACTCCCTGCAACATCATGATCAACGCCATCGGCGGGTCAGATGGATTGGCAGACTACATCGATATTCGGGGACTCGAAGGCACCTTCTACACGGTCGGGGTTCAGGTTTCTAACGTTTCGCACGTATTCATCAATCAGAACTACATTTTTCAGACCCCCGTTCCTGTGGGTCAGGTGGCCATTCCCGCCTTCCCGATGTGCATAAATCTTAGTCAGACCCTGCCTATGAACCGGAACGGGGGATCCGCGTCTGTCACAGATAATGTCTGCGATGGGTTCTTCAACTCGAAGCAGACTCACACGGCCCGCATCGGCATCAACCTCGCAGGGTACTCCCGCCAGAATCTCCAGTGGGTCATTGGCAGCAACCGCCTCGCGAACCTCGACAAGGGGATTAACGTAAACATTGGCGTAGCTGGAGTTCTGTTCTATCCGCAGTCTTTCAAGAATGTGACGACTGGGATAAGCAACGGCGCGACGGCTGGTGACAATGCTACAGTCGCATCTACCGCATTCTAAGATCGCCCCATGGCAGACCCGATGACCGGCGACCTTATTAAGGCCAAGACGATCGCGTCCGACGAGGTGAACACCGCGGTGGACGTGTTCATGCGCGACCCGACGGTGAGCCTGTTCCGGTTCGCGAGCGGCCACACGGTCGATCCATCTGCCGCGGTGAAGGATCACGAGCCGTCGCGGAAGGCGGTGGCCGAGCCCGGCGCATTCGAGACTTTCCGGCGCGGCATGGTGCGGACCGCGATCCTGCTGGCGCGGCCGGCGGCGTCGTGAGCGATCCGGCGAACAGCAACATACCAGCCCAGGCCTTCGACATGCGGCCGAACGGCGAGGCCTGGACGTTCTACGACATCGCGACTGGCGAGCCGGCGCGCGTCAACGGCGTGCCGCAGACCGGCCTGGACATGGAGATCGCCGACGACCTCGTAGACCTGCTGACCCTCCTCGCTCGGCAGAAGAACACGAGCACCGGGCATTGAGCGAGGCGCTCTGGTTCGCCCTACCGCTTCGCATCAAGGCCACGGAGGAATCGGTGCAGGTGGTCGACCGGGCCGGGCAAAGATCTTCTACGTTTACGTGTGCGCTGAGCCCGAGCGCCGGATGAACACCAAGCGCCCGTCGCCTGAGGAAGGCGTTGCGGTCGCTCAGATCGCCGCGCGGGCGCTGACGGACCGGGTCGAGCGTGGCGAATAAGCCAGCCGTCCGCAGGCGTGCTCTTGGAGCTCTGCGCGCCGCCGCGATAACCCCCCTCGGCCTGCGATCCTCAGCCCACTTGAAGTCGATGCGCGCCCTGGTCGAGCTCGGCTACGTCGCTGTCCGGCCGGCGTAGTACCCCGGGCGGAGGCGCTAGCGATCCCATAATTTAGGCGCTTTCGATGCGGATGACGGCGGACGAAAACCAGGAGACGTCATGTCCACGACCGACCGGGGAGTGGTTCCCATATTGCCCGAGAAAAGCCAGATGGAGTCCTACCTCCACGTTCTGCATGCGCTGATACTGCGTGACATGCGCACGCGCTTCGGCGGCTCGCATTGGGGTTACATGATCGTCGTACTCTGGCCGGTGGCGCACGTCTTCATGCTCGTGCTCGTCTATGTCCTGCGCCACGTGCCTGCGCCGATCGGCGACAGTCGAGCCTTGTTCTTTGCGACTGGCGCAGTGCCCGCCCTCATCTTCCAGTACGTCTCGCGCGAGGTCATGAAGGCCGTCAACACGAACAGACCATTGACCTACTATCCTCAGGTCAAGCTGTTCGACGTCATCTTCTCCCGTATCCTCGTTGAGATCGTGACGGGATTCCTCGGTTTGCTCACGGTGTCTGCGATCCTGGTGATAGCTGGCATCAATCCTGTGCCCATCGATCCGTTCACATCGATGTGCGGCTATCTTGCAGCCATCCTGCTCGGCATCGGGTTCGGGACGATCAACGTCAGCATCATGGCTTTTTTCCCGGCCTGGATGATGGGAAGCATCCTGTTCACCGTTGTGATTTACATCACGAGCGGCGTCATGTTCCTGCCGAATTTTCTGCCGGATCAGATTTACAACGTTCTTAAATATAACCCTGTCGTCGGCATTATCGAATGGGTTAGGCTCGGATATTATCCCGATATGCCGGTAACAATCGATTATTCATACATTATGCTGTTTTCACTTGCGCTCCTAATGATCGGACTACTGTTGGAAAAGCACGTCGTTCGAAAGATAATCTAGCTCTGAAGTCAGGTCGTTCACATAAAATGGGCCTATTTATATTGCAACATCTGCATATTTGTAGCCTTTGGCGTACGGGGCGTTATCCGTATCCGCCGGTCGGATACCTCGATGAACCAATTACGTCGCCATGCCTCGGCATGACCGGGCCGCGCTGGGAGAAGATGCGCGAGGCGGCGTCGAGGGCTGGCGCAGTTAAGCCGCAACCTAGTCTGAGAGGCTGAAGTCCTCCGCGCAATCAGCTGGAAGGCTAGTCGTTAGTTGAGCCGCCCTCTCGGTTTCAGCCGAAATGCCAATCGTTAAAGGATGGTCGACCCTCGATGCCCCCGTACTGCAGGTAGTGCAGCATCGGATCCATACCGGCCTTGGCTACATCCGTGTAGTGGCTTTCGTAGGCTTTAGTATCGAAGCTAGCCGAGGGGTCTCGACCTTCACGCCAGCCGTAGAGGTCATAGTGAGTGAGCGGATCAATGTTGGCTGCCTTCACGTCCCCGTACGCCGCTAGGTAACCCTTCACGTCGAACACCGCGTTTGGGTTGCGCCCCTCGTGCCATCCGTAAGTCTCATAATGCTGATAGGCGAAGGCGAAGCTGTCGCCGCCTGCTGCAATCGCTGCCTTCGCCACATCTACGTTCGACAATAGGTAGTACTCTGCGTCAAAGCCGGGATGGGTGCCAAGATCAGAGACTTTTCCGATTGCAGTATAAGCTTGTCGGCCCTCCGCCTGTCCATACTGAAGGTAATGCTGCAGCGGATCCGTCCCAGCCGCCTTCACGTCCGGATTTCGCGCCAGGTACAACTCGTTGTCAAAGTCAGCTGCCGGATCACGCCCTTCTTTCCAGCCGTTGCCGTCGTAATGAGTTAACGGGTTAATTCCAGCAGCACGCACGTCGGCGTTAGCAGCAAGGTAACCAATGGTCGAGAAAAACGGGTTCGGATCTCGGCCTTCATGCCATCCATTGTTGTTGTAATGAACGTTTGCATCAACATGTGCATTCCAAATATCTTTGTTATTAGCAAGATAGAATATGTCGTTTACCAAACTATATACTGTGCTTTTAATTATGCTACCATCCGTAAAATTGATTTGATGAACATTTGATAGGTCATTCACCGTTCCATCGGGTGCTATCATCGAGCTAAGCCCTTGACTGAAGTCAAAACGAGCATTTGAGAAGAAAAAATCAAAATTCATACCCGCGGATTGATTTGTAAAGTATTTAAGATACGCCGCCGCTGTGTTAGGACTGGCGCCGGAATCGAGCTGCCCGGCGAAGCCGGCATCGTTGGAATCCCAGTAATTTCCGTAGACCATGTGGTGGCTGGACATCCAGTCGGCCATCGCCTTGACGAAGGGCGCGGAATCGTCGGTTTGAACGCCCCATTCGGAGATGGCGGTCGGTTTGCCGTGCGCCGCGGCGAAGTCCTGCTGCCATTGAAGGCCGTAGGGTTCCACAACTTTGTCCTGAAAGGCCTTCGCGGGATCCGCCGAATTGTAGGCCTTGTTGTAGTAGGTATCCATGCCGACCACGTCGACATAGTGGTCGCCTGGATAGGCCTTGGCCGGGTCGATCGTGCTCCCACCTTCGTTCACGTCCCAGACGAACTTGAACTTGTCCGAGACGCCGCGGAAGACGTCGACGACGTCCTGGAAGGACTTGATGAACGCGGCCTCGTGGCCCTGTGCCGCCCATGGCATCCAGCCGCCATTGAACTCCCATCCCAGACGGATGTAGATGTTCCCGTCCTTGCTCGGCATCGTCTGGGCGAGCGCCTGCGCGGCTGCGTGGAAGTAATTGTCGTAAGCCCCGGTCGCGACCTGCTCCAGCGATGTGCCCCAAACGGTGAGGGGAACCGACCAGATGCTTGAGATGCCAACGTGCTGCCACCGCTGAACCTGCCACGGCACGGAACTGGCAAACGCCGCCCAGCTGTCGTTGTTGAGGTAGTTTAGTACGTTGTCCGGCTGCTGCCCGGCCCACTGTGTATAGGCTACAACCTTGGTGGGATCTTGACTTTGGTAAATACCGATCTGAGTCATAGGACGCGCTCAAAACTTCTGCATCTTACAGCCATCACTGAATTATTAATTTATACTTTCCGTCCACAGAAACGAGCAGTTGGCTTGTGACACATTGGGCTAAGGCGCGGACCTCATTCGGATGCAGGACCATGCTGGTTCGAGCTTGGTTGAGGCGGCACGGATCGATCTCTGCGGGCGGCTTGATGATCAACGCCCGTCGCGTCGAGGCGATCGGCGACACCTGGATCCGGTACGGAAACCAGACCTATCGGCGGGACTGGCTGGGGCGGCCGGTGGGCGTGCCGGTGTGGGAGGCTGCGCGGTAGGCCGTAGCTGCAGAAAAGGCGCCCCAGCCGAAGCCAGGGCGCCGAGGGTGTTGACAGATGTCAACGTGAGGTCAGGTCGCGACGTGGGCCGCCGCCAGGATCACCTTCACCAGCAGGCCCACGGCGCCGAGCAGCACGGCGGACGTCAGGCCCCATCCGATCTTGCGCAGGCCACCGACCTCCACCTTCACCTCACCGACGGACTGCTCGATTTTTCGCTCGATCTCCTCGCGCGACATGAACGACGCGATGTCCTTCTGGTAGGCCACGCCGTCCAGACGGCGGCTGATCGCCTCGAGCTTCTCGTCCATGCGGCTCACCTGCGCTCGCGTTTCGTCGATCCGGTCGCCGTTGGCCTCGCTCCGGGCGAGGAGCTGTCCAAGCAGGGCTGCGATGTGGCGGTCCTGCATGGAGCCCTCGTGCGCTGCCCGCTCGAGCAGGCCTTCGCCGAGCCCGGACGGCACCGGCGGTTGGATCGCGGCTCCGAGCTCGGAGCCGATGTGCTCCAGCGCCGAACGGCGTAGGGCGGCGGGATCGTGGCGGCGCGAGCGACGTGCCCGCTTCGGTTCGGCGGTGTCGGACATCGTGCAGCCCCGAGGGAGGCGCGCCGGTGTTCCGGTCGCGCAGTGATCCCTCCCCCTCCTGCGGGGGAGGGTGAAGCGCTACCGCTTCGAGAAGATGCAGCCGACCGTGGCCTGGACACCGGCGACGCCGATCACCGACGCGACGATCGTGCTCTCCATCACGTCGTAGGGCGCCGGCAGCTTCGCGACCTGCCAGTTGAACCGGAAGGTCGAGTCGAGGACGATCGCGCCGAAGTGCAGCATGCAGAGCCCGAATGCCGTCGGGATCATCCAGGCGGACCAGGGCGAGAGACGCTGCGCGGCGCGCTCGGCACCGATCACTTTCCGCTCCTCGACGTAGGCGACGAGCTGCGCCTGCGCGACGGTCGTGTCGCCGGTTACATTCTGGCCGTTGGTCAGGACTGTGTTGTCGGACCGCTTGCCGAGATAGTCGAGCAGCTTCCCGGCGATGCCGGGCAGGCCGAGGATGAGCGACGAGAGGATCGTCCACATCAGCGCGGCCCTCCGTCCGGACCGTCACCCGGGCGCGGGCCTGCCGGGCGCGCGGCGTCGCGGATGCTCTTCAACGCGGGGATGAGGATCAGCCGAGCGAGCGCCAGGCAGCCGCCGATCCGGGCACCGTAGCCCTCGTACCCGGCCGGCAGGACCACGGACCAGTCGAACCCGACGAGCGCGTTCAGGATGTCCGGCAGCGAGAACAGGGCGGCGAGCAGGTAGATCCGCACGCCGACCAGCCGCGCGTTGATGCGCTGGAGCATGTTCATGGTCAGGCAGCCTTCGGGCGGGAGAGCAGGGCATGCACCCGCGACCAGAAGCCCGGCGCGGGGGTCGGCGCAGAAGAAAGCCCGCCGGTGAGGGCGGGCTGGGATGGGGCAGAAGCCTTCGATGCTGTAGCGGGCGCCTTGGGTATCGCAGCGAGCGGCGGCGGTTCCTCGACGGTCACCTTGTCACTCCGGCGGGCCCGCGGCAGGCTTTTGTCGTAAGGCGTTGCGGCCTGGTCGCGCTCGGCCTGACGCCGGGAGATGATCGCGGCCGGCTTGTTCCACATTAAGAACGCCTCGATCGCCGCCGGCAGGTTGCCGGCATTGGCGAGCCGCACCACGCTCGAATGCGTGAACGCGACCGGCCCGATGTTGTAGGCGAGTGAACAGCAGGCGTCGAAGAACTCCTGCGGTACCTCGCGCGAGAGGGCGACCCGCACCGGCGCGACGTACTTTTCGACGGCCGTCGCGAACAGCGCGTCGCTTTGCGCCTGCGTAATAGTCAGCCCGGGCGTGACGGTGATCAAACCCGACGCCGTCGTCACGCCGACGCTGATCGTTAGGACGCCTACCGAATCCCGGTAGGCGACGAGGCGGTCGCCCTCACGCATCCGCAGGGCCGCGCGGCCGGTCCGCGAGATATCTTGGTAGGGCTTGAACGAGGCGAGCATCGTCGCCCGCGCAATAGGTGCAGTCATGGTCAGTCCTCGCGATGAGGAAAAGCGGGAAGCGCGGCGCTGCTTTGCCTGCCGGCAAGCCAGGACTTAGCCGCGGCCAAGCGAAGACAGGAGGCGCGACGCCACGGGCAAGCGTCAACGCAAGCACGCCGCCGAGGATTGAGTGCGGCTGAGTACCGCGCTAACAATGCTGCCTAACTGCGGATGATCCGAGGAACCAAATGGACAGCGCCGATAAACGCACGACAGCCCTTAAGGGCCTAGATTTGTCGGGCAAGTGTATTCTAGAATTTGGGCCCCTTAATCGGCCTTTGGTTCCGAAGGCCGCAGGCGTATATTATGCGGATCATTGCTCGACCGAGGACTTGCGGAACAAGTACGCCAACGACCCAAATGTAAACGTAGCTGATATTGCTGAGGTCGATGTTGATCTTACGCAAATGAAATTTCGCGATTTCGCGTCCACGCATGGACCTTTAGATGCGGTCGTCGCATCCCATGTCATTGAGCATATTCCCGACCTCATTTCTTGGTTGAAGGATATTCACGACGCCCTCGTACCCGGTGGGGTTCTCGCGCTCGTCGTGCCGGACAAGCGTTTCACTTTCGATCTGCACAGACGGGAGACGCCGCTGTGGCGCATCGAGGACGACTACGAGCAGAGGCGCACGCGCCCCGGTCTGCCGGTGGTTTTAGATCACTTCTGCAATGTCGCGAACGTGCATCAACACACGCTGTGGCTCGAATACCGGCTCGGCGCCGAAATCTTGCCAGCGCATGGCAATCCGTCCGCGTTTGACCCAAGCCATCTTATCCAGGCTTGGCACGCGGGTCACTATATCGATACGCACTGTTTAGTCGTCACGCCATGGCGATTTGTCGAGATTATTGGCGCACTATCCGCCAAATACGATATGCCCTGGCATCTTAAGTTTATTCAGCCGACGGCACATAACGAATTGGAATTCTACGTTCAACTTCAGAAAGGCGGAGAGCCGACCGATTGGTCGGCTCGCGCTGCTGATGTTCGGCGTTATGCTCTACGCCCCGAACTGGTCTAAGCGACGCTGGATGGGTCGAGCGCGAGATCCGGGCTGCCGGGAAGATGCTCGTCGCTGCGGCCGTCGCCGACCGGTCTCGTGGAACGAGATCGCGAGGATGTAAGCGAGGTGGCGCCGGTCCAGCACCAGGGCGTGCAGCAGGAAGGCGTCGAGCAGGCGGCCGACGCCGTCGACCCCCGCCTGTGTCATCGACCCGAACAGTGGGCGGATCGCGGCGAAGAACAGGCGCGGTCCAGGCGCGCGAACGCCCCCGCGTCGGTGGACGAGGCCATAATGGTCTCCTGCGCGCATGAAGAAGCCTCTCGCACCGTGGAGCGATGCGAGGTGGTCGCCGACTGAGGGGCGAGCGTGACGACCGCCCAACGCAGGGCGGGTCAGACGTTACGGGCCGCTGTCAGGGCGTGCCCGTCTCCTTCGTCAGCGGCAGCGTCGCTCGATACACCCCATCGGCGAACCGGACGCGGATGTAGACGGCGCTGGTGTCGGCCGCGATCGTGTAGGTGCCGACCGCCGCCGGCGTGCGCGGAACGTTCGTGAACTCGGCCGCGCCCTGCACTTGGGTCAGGCCTGCGACCAGGGCGAGATTGCCGGAGCCTGCCGTTGCCGAACCGCCCGAGGCGGCGATCCGGACATCGAACGGGCTGGCCGTGCCGCTGGTCCGGAAGTCGTACTGGACTTGCCCCGCCGTGCTCGCCAGCCCGGCCGAGACCGACCCGTTGGCGGCGATCTTCATGCCGCCCGCCTTGAGGATGGAATCGGAGAATCCGAACGCGGTCAGGTCGATGCCGACTGCGGCGGGGAACAGGGCCCCCTGCGAGGTGTACGAGCCGATGAGCGTGCCGTTGGCGTCGATGGGGGCGATGCCATAGCTGTTCTGATCGCCGAACGTGATGCCGTTCCTGGTCCCGCCTCCGGTGCCGCCGGCCGAGATGCCGATCGCGGTATCGACGGTGCCGCGCACCGCGCCGCGGGAGACGACCTGGATGCCCTGCCGGAGGAACATCGACGAGCCGGGAAGCGTGTTCAGATTGAACTCGTGCGACGTGACGTTGGCGAGGTTCGTGTACCCGTTCTGCGTCTCCACGTAGCTGTTGCCCGCAAAGAGCGAGCCGCGCGGATTGGCGAGAGACTGGCCGCCGAAGCCCCCCTGGGACGTTCCGTAGACTGATCCGGTAAGACCGACGAACTCGGAAAGCGTGTTGGCCGGGCTGTCGGGCGCGTTGTGAATGAGAGAGAACTCACCTGCGATCCGGCCGCCTTTCAGGTTGGGGCCGCCGACGGTGTGCGCGACACGAAAGGCCCGACCGGCGATGCCGCCGAGCCCGGCGGCCGGCATGTCGATGTTGTCGCCCGTGATGATGATGTAGCGCTGGGACATGCCGTCCCCCGCGTATCCGTAGCTCGAGCCTGCCTGCGCCGGTCGCCGGATGCTGCCCACGTCCGCGAGCCACCCGCCCAACGTCTTCGTTTGCGCCGCGTCTCCAGGCTGGGCGGTGACGCTCGTGCCGGAGACGTCGCCCGTGGACCCCGGCCCCTGGATCTGAAGGGCGTCCGGCGTCGCGACGTACGTGCTCCCGACCTTGCGACCGATCCTCAGGTCGTCGGAGAGCCGGATATCGCCATTGTCCCTGATGCGCGGCGCCGAAAGCACGCGGTCGAGGGATAGGGCGGGCGCGACGGAAGAGAGCGTCAGGACGGCGGCGATAAGGATGGAAGGCTGCTTCATCGGGCGATGATCCACACGTTGGCAGCACCTCGGCGAAAGCCAAGGCCCTGGTAGGCATCGGTAAGCTGGATGGCAGGTTGGCCCGCGATGCTATCGCCGGTACCGACACCCGCCGCAATCGTGATGGGTCGATCCACCGAACACTGCCCGCTCTCGTCGGCGATGAACAACACCTGGCCGAGCGGGTAGCTATCCACGTCGGGCAAGGTGACGGTGCGCGGCACCGTCAGGTTCGCGAAACCGATCTGAGTGTCCGTGGTTTGGGCCACGTAATTCTGATCGAATACCGGCGTATGCCCGAGGACGGGGATGCCCTCGAGCGCCAGAGCGACGCCCGCCATGATGCCCCGGGCAGACCCCGTGAAGGTGCGCGCCGAAGCGCCGTCCTGGACGGGAATACCCGGGTCGGCGAACGCGTTGTCGTCCGGGTTCGTGGACCAGTTTCGTGCGCTCATCCCGTCATCCTCACGCTTTGATGGCCCAGACGACGACGGCGCCCGGCGGCATGTTCGGGTGCGCCGCACCGGATCCGGCCGCGGCAATGCTCAGACCGTGCACGTGATCGCCGACGGCATTGATGGTGTGGGCATGCTGGCCGTCCGCGTTGATGCCGTGGGCGTGGTCGCCAACGCCGGCGACGGTGACGCCATGGCTGTGGTCGCCAGCCGCGGCCGTCGCGAAATCATGCGTGTGATCGCCGGCTGCGGAGACCGCGCCGCCTGCGTTGTTCGCACCGTTCGGCTGAAGATCGGTGACGACGCGGTTCGTCGTTCCGGAGCCTGCCGTGCCGATGCTGTAGGTGACGGCGTGGCCATGGTTGCCGGCGGTGTTCGTCGTGCCGCTATGTGCGTGCGAACCCGCAGTCGTCGTCGAGGCGCCGTGCGTGTGATTCCCGGCGGCGGCCGTTGCCCCGCCATGGCTATGCTGACCCGCCGCAACTACGGACCCGCCGTGGTCGTGTCCGCCAGCACTACCCGTCGAGCCGCCGTGCGTATGGAGACCGTTCTGATCGGCCGTCAGCGCAACAGCCTCGACGCCGCCCGTACTGCCCACGGCCCCGCCGAGGCCACCAGCCCCCGTGATGCGGCCGACCCCGGCATCTGCTCCAAAAAGCGCACGTCCACGCAGGTCCGGGATGTTGAAGTTCGTCGAGCCGTCGCCCGTACCCCATGCGGTGCCGATCGCCGTCAGAAGCGCCGCGTAGGCGGTTCGCGAGACCGCACGGCCGTCGCAGGACAGCCAGCCGGCGGGCACTGCCCCGAGGCTGGCGAACGCCTTGATCGTCCCGGGCGCCTCGATGAAGGGCGAAACGACGGTGACTTGCCCCGTGCCGGGGTGCCAGCGAACTCGGTAGACCTGGCCGACCTGGATGTCGCCCGGGGCGAGCTCGGTACCGCCCGCGCGGCGCATAGGCTTGAACCCGGCCCCGTCCGGCTGAAACGTGCTTGGGCCGGGATTGCCCGCGTCGGGCGTGAAGGCCAGATCGAACGCCACGCTGTAGTCGTCCGCTGTGAAGCCCTGCTCGGTCGCCAGCGTGTAGGCGCCGCTCGCACCCCCCGTCGCACCGAGAATGCCGGAGTTGTCATCGCGCCAGCAGGCGAGCGCGGCCATCATCGCTCGAGCGCTGTTGTTGTACGTGTTTGATGCCTGTCCCTCGCCCCAGAAGATCGGTGGGGCGGCGACGTCGTTCGACGGTGCGTCGGTCGAGAAGTCTTTCAGGCCCGTCATGGCGGCTCCTGGCAGCGCGCACGGGTCCGGCTCCGGTGACGCTGGTGCGTCCGGATCGGGGTGGTGCGGCGGTAGGGGTGAATCAGCGCGCGCGGGCGCCGGGGAGCATGGCGAAGAAGCGCGACGCGTCGAACGGTTGGGCCGCCGGGCGGTGCGGCTGCAGCATGGGCGGCGCAGACGGCGCGGCGGCCGATTGCGCGACCGGCGAGGCCGCAGCCTGCCCGCCGCCGTTCAGCGCCTTCAGCAGGCCGGCGACGTCGACGCCGTCGTCCTTAGCGGGCGCCTGCATCGTGACGCCGGCGGCCGGCGTGACGGAATCGGCGGTGCCGGAGGCGACCGGGCCGGCAAGGCCGAAGGCGCCGGTGTTGGGCGTGGTGCCGGCTGATGCGGGCATCGCGGGCATGAAGTCGCCGCCGAGGAATGCCGCTGCCTTGGCCTCGTGCCCGGCCATCTGCCCGTTGACCTTGTCGGCGACGCTCCCGGGTGCGCCACCGTTGCCGGCGTCGCTCGCGTTGTAGAGACCGGGTCGACCGGCGTTGATGGTCGAGTAGAGGTCGAGGCGCCCCATCCCGGGCTTGAAGCCGCGGTCGGTCAGGTACGCTTCGACCGCCGGCAGCTGCTCCTCGAAGCTCTGGTCCTGGCTCGCGCCGTAGGCCTTCTGCTCGGCCGGGCCGAACTGGATCAGGCCGATATGCCGGTTGCCGGCGCCGCCCCGGATGCCCGGGTCGAGCTTGCCGCCGGTCTCGTAGGACATGACGGTCGCGTAATCGAGCGGGTTGGCGCCGATGCGCTGGGCCGACGCGATGAGCGCCGCGGCGCGAGGATCTGCGGCCATGCGGTGCTCCGGAAACGCGAAAGGCCGCCCATCTCGGAGCGGCCCTGTCTGCCGGCGCGCAGGGCACCTGACGGTGGCTTAATCGGGCGGATTGCCCGTCGGGTCAAGGGTGTTGCGCTGGGTCGCTTGTCCGCCGATTTGATAGCGCTATGAAACGAGAATGACGACATTTTCAAACCGACGGCCAAGGGGGCGACCTCGGGTCGATACCGCAGCTGTGAACGTCCGAATGCCCGCGCCGATGATAGACGCACTTGATGCATTCATCCTCACCAAGACGGGTGAACCTCTTGCATCGCGGCCCGAAGCTGTACGTTACGCGCTTCGCGACTGGCTTACGAGCCAGGGCCTTCTCTCACACTCTGAAGATCCCGAGGGGGCAAACTGATGTCCGAAGATGAAATTCCTGATTTTAATGAAGCTCTAGAACAAGAATACCGCGAATTCCTCAAAGACAAAGGCGTTAGAATTAATTGTGAATTATGCGACTCCACAGATTTTAATGTAATAACTGATTACCGGAATGCCCATGCGGCAGTGCCATATTTTCAAAATGCAGAGGGGCTTGTCAATAAAATCAGGATACCGTGCATGGTTATGAGTTGCGTGAACTGTGGAAATATAAGGCTTTTGAGCCAGAGTGCATTCACGAGATGGAAAGAGACGCGACCGGCGGAGGATCCGAGCGATGTCAGGTCGTGAACGAGCTGAGAGGATCAGAAATATTCACGAACTATTTCATGATAACGAAGAGCGACGGCGTGGAAATGGTCCCGGCGGAGGTGGCCCGGTGGACACATTAGAACCGCGCGTAAAAGCGCTTGAGGACGGTATGAAGGAGATTCGCGACTCCTTGAAGGAGATCCGCGACGCGCAGCATAAAGCTGAAGTAGCCGCCGTCACCCAGGCCGGAGACCTCAACACCAAGCTAGCCGACTTCAGCGGCAAGCTGACGAACCTTGACACTCAAGCGACCGGGCTTCGGCGCGACCTAGAGAAACTCCCGACCGAGTTCGGTGTAGCGAAGGTGCTAGTGTTCGTCATTACCGGGCTCGGCGCCGCGGCGGTACTCATCAAAACGGTGTGGCCGATCCTGACCAAGGCCTTTGGCTGACTGCTAACTGCCGGGTAACATGCCGGTGTGCACCTCCTGATTGGTGCTCCTGCGCGGCGCGGAGAGTTGCACATGACCAGCACGAGTGAGCGTATCAAGGCGGGTCTCTGGGCGAACCATGCGTTGGGCGTTAAGGGTGATTCCGCTGATGGTGGGGTGATTGCCCGCGAAACACTGCACGATGAGCTTGGGTATAACGGCCCGCCAGAAACGCAGTACGACCTCGACCAGGGTACGCGTGACATTCTCCTCGCTCACGCCAGACAGGACGCAGCTCATGCGCTCTGCAACTCAATCGCGTTGCTGAAACGCGTGAAGGAGTTAACGCGAGCCGTCTACCTGCTCGGATCCATCACCATCGTGCTGGTGCTGATCCTGCTCTCGAAGCAAACGTGACCCACCTCAGTGGTGCGTGGTAGGAAAAGGCATGCCCCGCTGGCTCGCCGTCCCCGTCACGCTCATCCTGTTCGCAGCCGTCATGCTCGCGGTCGGATGGGTGCTGAAGCTCGTCGTGCCGGGGATCCTGCACTGGTCCGACGATGCGATCGGCAGCGCTGGCACTTGGATAGTCCTACTGGCGATCGTTGGTGTTGCCGCCCTGGTTGGTTTCTGGCCCCGCGACGAAGCCGGCCGGATGCGCCCCCTCCTACCGCGCCGCCGCTAACTGGTTCACCACCGGCCGCTGGCCATCGTTCGCTAGGCGCAGCAGTCGCGCCGTGAACAGCTCGGCGTTCTTCGAGCCGGGCGGCGACTTGGACAGGGCGCGCAGGTCCGGCAGTGCCTTCGGATCGTAGATCAGCCGCGCGATCGCCTCCCCGTTCCCCATCATCCGAGCGTGGGTCATCGCATCGCTGATGCCGTGCTTCAGGCCGACTACACCGCCGCCGAGCGCCCCGCTGAAGCCGCCGACGGAAGCGCCCGCGGCCGCACCGGATGCAGCGCTGGCGATCGCCTGCCCGACCGGGGTGTTGCCGCTGGCGAGTTGCTTCTGGATCGCCTGGTTGAACGCGGTGTCCGAGCCCTTCTGCGGCCGGTAGCCGGTCGCCTCGAGGGTCGTCAGCAGTCGGTCGACTGCGGCCGCGCGCATCTCCCCGTCGGGCAGGACGCGCAGGACCGCTTCGAGGTTGTGGCGCTGCTGGGGGTTGCCGTGCACCGCCGACGCGAAGCCTGCGCCGCCGTACTGTACCGCGATGCCCTTCACCTGCTGGGTCGATTCATTGAACAGCGTCTCGAGGTAGATCCGCGTCAGGTCGCGGGCGGCCGCCGGATTGTTGCGTGCCACCGCCGTCATCGCCGCGGCGATCTCGTGGTGGTTCGCGCCCTGCGGCACCTGCGGGAACAGCACGTTGACGGCGCGGCGGACGTCGTCGGTCTGAGCGAGCTGCCCGAGCGGGCTTTTCTCGACGCGGGCGAGCCCGTCGCGGGCGCGCACCACGTCGTCGAGGCGACCTGGCCGCCGTTGGAGCCGGCCGCGATCGCCTCGGCGTCGGACAGGTTCGGGAAGGCGCGCTTGATGATCGCCGCGTTGCCGCCGAGCGCGGCCGTCTCCTGCGCGATCTTGCGCTGCTTGAGGGACAGGTCGGCCTTCGCGAGATCCGTGACGGCCCGGTCCTTCGAGGCCTTCTGCATGTTGTCGAAGCCGGCTGCCGCGCCGGCACCGAATCCCCGCTTGCTCATCAGGCCGGACCCGAAGGCCATCATCTGGTCGCCGATCCCGGCGTCGCCGAGGCGGCCGAGGATCGTGCCGATGCCGGGACCGTCCTTCTCCGGCACCGTCGGCGCGCCGGTGGGCGCCTGCCCCTGCGCGGGGACGGCGCCGACGGCGGGCATGTCCGCCTGCGACGGCGCGCCGAAGCCGAGCGGGCGCTGCGGCGGCAGCGGCACCGTCATGGGTGCCAGTGCGTCGTCCGCTTCGGGAGCGGGCGCGCGGGCGGCGACGCGCGGGGCCGGCGCGGGTGCGGAGCGCGGCGCAACCGGATCCGGGAAGCTGAACGACGGCGGCAGGCCGGTGACGCTCTGCGGAGCCGGGGCGAGCCGGGGCGGCGCGCCTTCCAGCGTCGGAACCGGCGCCATAGCCGCGGCCGGAGCCTGCTCGTCGGGGCGCAGCGCGGACGGATCGCCCGCCGGTGCCGTCGCGCGGACGGCCGGCGGGATCACGAACCCGTCGGGGCCGTGCTGCGTCAGGAACGAGACCGGGGCCGCATCGCGCCGACCTGCGCCATCGTCTGCCCGGGCGCGGTGAGAGCGGCCTGGTTCGCGCCCTCGGCGCCGATCGCGGCGAGGCCCGCGGCGCGGTCGCCCTGCGCGGCCGAGAGGAGCGCGCCCTGCTGGCCGAGCGTGCGGTCGGCATTCGAGCCCTGGAGCGAGGCGAGCGTCGAGGCGCCGGTGAGCCCGGCCTGATCGGCGGAGAGCGAGAGGCCGGCGCCGGTGGCGGCGAGCCCTGCGTTGCCTTGGTTGATGCCTGCGAGGCCCTGGTAGACGCCCGTCGCGGTGCTGGCGCGCGCGTTCTCCGCGCTGTCGATCGCGCCGGCGGCCGTCGCCTGCCGGTCGCGCTCGGTCGAGTAATCCTGGTAGCGCA
Source organism: Methylobacterium sp. E-025 (assembly GCF_022829705.1). Classification (NCBI taxonomy): domain Bacteria; kingdom Pseudomonadati; phylum Pseudomonadota; class Alphaproteobacteria; order Hyphomicrobiales; family Methylobacteriaceae; genus Methylobacterium; species Methylobacterium sp. E-025. The sequence goes on along the minus strand of NZ_JAKSYR010000116.1, from coordinate 86,175 downwards.
GGCCGAGGTCGGCGTTCTGGGCCGCCTCCGCCGTGGCGCCGGCGAACCGGCCGGAGCCGTACCGACCCGAGGCGGCGAACTTCTGCCCGACGGTCGAGGCGGCGCTGGTGGTCGCCTTGTCGATCATCGCCTGCAGGTACGGGTTGCCGCCCGACAGGTATTTCCCGTCGGCGACGTCCTGCAGGCTGCGCTCGGTCTGCGTCCCGCCGGTAGCGAGGTTGCTCGCGAGGCCGGAGAGCGGCGACGCGTCGGTCGCGTAGTCGCCGCCGGCCAGCGCGGCACCCGTGGTCCGGGCGATGCTGTTCGGGTCGGCGAGGCGCGCAGCGGCGGACGACACGCCCGAGGTGTCGACGTTGGTGTTGACGCCTCCGAGCCCAGCGACCGCCGCCTGCGTCGCCGGGGTCGAGCCGCCCGAGCCGAGAAGGCTCCCGAGGTAGCTGTTGCCGGCCGCGGCGGTGCCGGTACCGGCAGCCGCACCCGTCTTCATCGCGTCGAGGCCGTCGACCGTGTCGGTACCGAGCCCGGCCACGCGCTGACCGGTGTAGACCTGCGAACCGACCCCCGAGTTCAGCGCCGTGGTCGCGCCGCCGAGGATCTGCTGGAGCGCAGGCTGTGCCGGCGCCCACGGATCGGACTGCGTGTTCTGCGTGGTCGTCGCCGTCTTCGTACCGCCGCCCATGTCAGTGCCTCAGCGTCTTCGAGAAGTGGGTGCCGGCAGAGCAGCGGGTGGCGACGTAGCTCGGGTGCAGCCGGCCCCAGGCCCGGCGACCTATGAATTCGACCTGACGGCAGCCAACCCGGGCTGCGCCCGCTTCGATCTCCCGCAGGGTCGAGGCCCACGCGCGGGCGCCCTCGCCACCAAGGGCCAGGATCCAGCAGGAGCGCTCGCCGGACGCAGAATCGCGCACCTGCGTCACGCCAGCGGCGATCGGCCGCTCGCCGTCGACGATCAGGATCAGGGCGGCCTCGTCGCGCTCAAGCGCGGCGTGCAGGTCGGAGACGGATAGGTCGCAGCCGGGTCGCGCGCAGGCCTGCGCCAGCCACGGCTCCGCCACCGCCCAGGCTCGCGCGAGGTCGGTGCGGGCGATCGGCTGCAGGTGCATCAGGGCCGCCGGATCTCGTAGCGGAAGGTGCGGTCGGCCGCGGCCGCGGCGTCGTGCCCCCAGGTGAACGAACCGCGCGCGGTCGCCTTCAGCCAGATCGTGGCCGCCGCCGCGGTGGCCGACGTCGGGATCGGCGCGACCAGCGCGCCCTCGGTGCAGCGGGAATCGGTGACGACCGTCTCGACGGCCCCGGGCGCCAGAGTGACGACCGTAGCCCGTAGACGTCGGCGCCCGGGATCGTCTGGAAGGTCAGGATCCGCTCGTTGAACGCGAACCGCTCAGGCTGGAAGTGCCGGACGGCGGCCGCGATTCCGCGCCGGATCTGCGGCTCGAGGTCGGGCCTGTCGAGATCGTCCATGGCCTCGCCCTGCTCGGCGCACCAGCCGAGGAAGTCGCGCCAGTCGGCTTCGTAGGCGCGGCGGGTGGCGGCCGATTTCGAGGCGGCGGCGAACCCGGCCGCGGCTTGGTCGAGCGCATCAGGAAGGGTCGCCGCATCCGTCGCCGGACGCACGATAACTGCGCCTCCGGCCATGCCGAAAAACCCCGTTTGGATGCACGAGAAGGGCAATTATCGTGCGTCTGCGCAGAGCGCAGGGAACGACGCGGATCAGGCCCGAGCGGCGAGCCGGGCGCGGGGCCGGCTCCGATGCTGGACGACGGCGCGGGTGCCGGCGATCGCGCCGGCCGGAAACGCGGCGACGGACGGGCGCTTCGCGGTGAAGGTGCGGGCCGGATCGGCGCCGGTCAGGTCGCGATGGAGCCGCGAAAGGCCGATGCGGAGTTCGCCGAGCTCGCCCAGGAACGCCTCGACGGTATGGCGGTGGCCCGGGACCCGGAGCCGATCCGCTATGCGGAACAGGTCATCGACCCGCTCGGCTGTCTCGCGATCCGTCATCGTGGAACCGATCATGGGACGGAACTGCGCTCACGTCTCCGAGGAGAACGCCTAAGCTGTTGAGCGGGTTCGCGGGAAGGTCGGCCCGGACATGCAAACGCCCGGCGGCTTGTGAGCCCCGGGCGCATGTCTTCCGACGGTGGTGATTTGGCAGGGTTGGCCCGCGGGGTCAAGCGTGACAGTTGGCGAGATCGATTGAAGGCTCTAACGTCCCTTTGAATAGGGAGAATCAAATGGCCAAAGCACCCGATAAAAATGAAAAGCCGCTGTGCTTTGTAGTAGGACCAATTGATACCGCAGGATCCGAGGTTCGAAAACGATCCGATATGATATTGCACGGTATTATCAAAGCTGTGCTCGAAGAGGCGGATTTCAGTTATGAAGTGCGCCGCGCCGATGACGATGCGCGACCTGGAATGATCAATGATAGAATCATTCATGATATAATAAATGCTAGTTTAGTGATAGTTGACTTGACGGGCCAAAATCCCAATGTGTTTTACGAACTAGGCATCCGTCACGCTACAGAAAAGCCAACCATCCACATGGCCGTTGCAGGGACGAAACTTCCATTCGACAATGCCGGTCACGATACCATATTCGTAGATATCACAGACTGGCATAGCATTACTGCAACAAGGGAGAGATTGTCATTAGCGTTGCGCGAGATAAGGAAAGATGGATACCGCGTAAGTAATCCAATCACCCAGGCTAATGCATCCTTCGAATTGAGGAAAAGCACCGATACAAAAGATCAGATCATTGTCGAATTGACTGACAGAATTGGCCGGTTAGAAAAATTGAACTCAAGAGACAGCGATAATACTTCCAATAGGTTTTCGACGAACAAGCTGTTGTCCCTCGCCGGTGGATTTGACAATGAAGATATGCGCTTGATAAATATGCTGCGCGCAAACGCTGCTTTAATTGATGACCCTGCGCATTTCACAAATTTTATAGCTACATTTGATACTAATGCTCTAGCAAATTTCACGCTTGTACGTGTTACGCCCGAGACAATCCAGTTTAAACTCAAGGGTTCTCCGGTGTACATATCAAAGAACGGTGATTGGGGCTTAGGATACGCGCCGTAAGGTTTTGGGTTCGACCAAGCTGTAGTTTCAAATCACGTAACACACGCCTTGAAACGTCTGTGTGATCAGAAGGAGCTATACAAGTTCCCGAGCCCGTGCGGCGTACTGATCGTCCGGCACCGGCCGCCCCGCCCCGGTCGCGGTGTGCTGGCTCTCCACCAGGCCTTCGAGCAGGAGCCGGAAGTGCCCCGCGATCTGGGCTGCGCCGCGCTCGCCGGCCTTGCCGCGGGCTGCGGCGTAGGTCGTGAACGTCTGCCCCTCGGAGAGGATGGCCCGGAGGAACCGCACCCCCACCGCGCCGATCGCGCGCTCGAGGTGCCCGACGAATTTCTTGACCTTCTCGGCGTCCTCGATGGCGAAGATGATCTGCAGCTCGTGGGCGATGGTCTGATCGCGCGACCCGCCCGGGTTCCATCCGCCCGATCCGAGTTTCGCGCCCGACCCGCGCTCGAACACCGCCTGGATCATGCGGCCGACGAGGAACTGCGATTCCGTGATCCGGCCGGCGCCGTGCTCGGTGGCCAGGACGTCGACGCGGCGGTTGACCTGTCCGGTGCGGAAGGAGCCCGGGGCGTAAGGATCGGCGATCGACGCCTCGCCGACCTCGACATCCACGTGGCGGGCGGTGAGCGGGCCGAGGCGGCCGTTCTTCGCTCGACGGCGTTCGGCCGGGGTGGTGGCGATCCGGATGTTGCGGGTGGTGCTAGACGACTGGCTGGCCGACGCGGTCACGGTGCGTTCCCCTATGGCGCGGCGTCGTTGCCGGGCCCGTATTTCGGGGGTCGGACCAAATTGGCACAGCGGTCAAGCCGGATTGTATTCACCTTTTGCCACACCCGATCGGCACATGGCTATGGAGTGGATACCGTGAACAGAGTTAGATAAAGCCCCAGCCTACAGGTACCTGCTCGCTATGTCGGATAAGATGCATGTCTCCTCGATGTATCCCCCGTTCTGGCGGGTTGCCATTGGCTTCGTTGTTGCTCCAGTCTTAGCCGCAACAGTAATGCATGTATGCATTCGCTGGAATGGAGGCATGCATGCTATAACCAATAGGATTTTTGACGAAGTCCTCTTTATATCACTTATCGGAGCGTATCCTGCGGCGCTGTTTCTGGGCGTCCCTACATATTTGGTTCTCCGACAAATAATCAAACCAAGACTTATCAATTTCATTATATTTGGAGGCCTCGTGGCTGCAGCGCCATGGCTGATTTTGGTCACTCTCGGACCGCGCCCAGACAGCGCAAGCATCGGCGGCATACGAACAGAGATTGACGGTGCGCGAACATTGTACGGGTGGTTCAATGCAGCAATGCTTGTCCTACAAGCTGCAGCCCTCGGTGCCGTCGGGGGCGGAACGTTCTGGTTGTTGAGCATCGCCGGTTGGAGTAGGGCGAAGGAGCCCGCAAATCGACTTGCCCCTTAACCGTCAATCGCGCTCATCACGAGGAAGATCTGTGCGAGCGCGAGGTCGACGTGGCGCTGGGCCGAGGTGCGATTCCAGCCCCGCAGCCGGCAGGCCTCGCGGAACGCGCCGTCATCGGCCTGCGCGCGGGACCAGGCCTTCAGCTGCTCGCGGTGCTCACGATCCGGCACGTGGCGCTCGACGAGGCGCCGCATCCGCACGTCGGCCGGCGCCTCGCCCAGGCCCGGCATCGGCGGCTTGTCCGTGAGGCCTGAGATCACCCACGCCGCGACCTGGCGATGGCTGTACCGCGGCGGGTAGGCCAGGGCGCGCGGCCCCGGCGTCGCTGTGTTCATCACGCATGCCGGCCTCTCCCGGCGGTTCGATCAGGGCGGGGCTACTCGGCAGCCTGCAGGACCGGCGCACGCTGCGCATCCGCGATCATCCGCGAGATCTCGGAGCGTCGCGCAGAGTAGGCGGCCGAGGTCATCGGGTAGTCGAGCGGCAGGCCGTGCTTCCGACGGTAATCCGCAGGCGACAGGCCCCGCAGCGTCAGGTGCCGGCGCAGCGCCTTGTAGGGCCGGCCGTCCTCGAAGCTCACCAGGGCGTCCGGACGGATGGAGGCGCGGATCTTGCGCCTCGGTCGGCTTGGCGGGCCCCGGAGCCGCCGCGGGCTGCCCCAGGCCGGCGAGCGCGCCGTGGATCGTCCGGAGCGCCCCGGGCAGGTCGGAGGCGGGCAGGCGGTTGCCGGAGACGTAGGCCGCCGCGATCCGGGCGGTGTGGGTCGTGAGGTCGTTCGGCTGGGCTTGGCTCGACATGGTGCGGTCCTCTCCGGGCAGGAGAGAACGACCTGTCCTGATCAGTCCTGCCCGGACCTGTTCAGGAAGGTATTGGGGGTTTCTGGGGGTTTCTGGGGTTATTTTAGTACACCTACGCATCCTCGGCTGCGTGCGCGCGTATAGGGGCCGGAAAAAACCCCAGAAACCCCACAAAACCCCACCGGTGCGGACGCGCGTCATTCCTCACCCGTCCCGTCCCAGACGCGGATTTTCGACAGCGCGAAGCGATTGCCGCGCTTCTCGTCGGCTCGAAGGTCGAGGCGCATCTGGCCGACCACGCGCCCGTGCATCTTCACGAGGCGCCGCCCTAGGCGCTTGCTCGACACGACAGGCCCGTCGCCGGCGATGCGCAGCAGGAGGTCGCGGAACTCGGGCCTTAAGAAGCCACCCCCGGTGTCCTTCTCGCAGGCCGTGTCGATGACCTGGCTCGCCGTGTAGAAGGACGCCTCCGCGAGGTTGTCGCGCCAGTGCGCGAGCAGGCTCCGGATCTCAAGCAGCTCCGGATCCTCGTCGCGCATGGTCTCCATGCTGGCCGCCGGATCGGCCTCGCCGAGCCACATCAGGGCCGAGCGCACAGTGTCGGACCACGCCCCGTAGCTCCCGAGCGGCACGCATCGCTTCGGGAAGCCGCTGACCCGATAGGCGCGCGCGATGGTGAGGGCCGCGGCAACGTACTTCCCGCGGTCCTCGATTACGCGCTGGATCGGATCGAAGTCGAACTCGCGCGTCTCTGGCCGCTCCACGCCGGCGTCGAGCGTGCAGAGCACCGTCCGGCGCGTCATGTCGCCGACCAGAACCAGGTTGTTGCCGGTGGCGAACACCATCGACCGGCACTCGATCTCCGGCGCCTCGCTCGTCCCGAGCTTGCGGACGCGGACCAGGGGCCGCTCCGTCATCTGGCAGAGCAGGTCGCCGCCGAGCTCGCCGTTGACGTTGTCGATGGAGATCACCGAGACGGCGTTCAGGAGCAGGGCGCCCAGGCGCTTCTCGGTCTCCTCCTCCGTCTTGCCGACGGCGATCACGGGGCAGGGCCGGCCGAGCGCGATCGCCGAGAACAGGTCGACCATGAGGCTCTTGCCGGTACCGGCGGTGTGCGCCCGGATGCCGTGCGCGGGCGCCGTCGGCAGGCCGGGCCGCAGCACCGAGGTGATGATCCCGGACAGCGCAACGGCGCGATCGACGGGCCCGACGAAGGGGAAGCCGGACAGCAGGTCGAGCAGCAGCTTCAGCGCGGCTTCCGCATCGGCGCGGGTCGGGCGCTCCGGCAGCGGCCCGAGCGTGAAGCCCTCGTCGAGCATGACGAACAGGCGCGTCTCCGAATCGTACCCCGGCTCCGACAGCAGCGTGCCGTCGGCGCGCAGCGTCGGCGTGGTGATGATCCCGGCGAGCGGCGGGAGGCGCCACTGGCCCTGCCGGGCCAGCATCGTCTCGGCCACCACGGGCGGCACGTCCATGTTCACGAAAGACTGCCGGCGCTCGTCCCAGCGCTGGAATCGCATCGTCTGCCCGAGGATGTCCGCGAGCGACGCTTTGCAGAGCGGGCGCAGGTGCGCGACCCGCGTCAGCTGCCCGCTCGTCGACGGCAGCAGCTCCGACACCGGCCGAACAAGCGCACCGGCGCGGGTGAAGACAGGCGCGCCGGCCTCGATCAGCGTTTCCTCCGCCTCGTCGACGACGCGCGGCATCTCTGCGGCCATCACCTGGACGACGGGCAGGTCCCGGCCCCAGCGCGAGCGGGCGAGGTCTGCCGCCTCGCGGTTGAGCTTCTTCGTTTCGCGTTGGCCGTGGTGAAGCGTGACGACCTCGTTCATGCGGCCACCGACCGGATCGAGGACGTCGGCACGGTGATCCGCGGCAGACGCACGCGCTCGAGCATCGCCTTGAGCTTCGCCCCGTGCGCGATGTCCGCCGCCTGAATCGATCCGGCCTCGAGCAGCTCCGGCCGCGCGAGGCGCTCGTCAACCACGACGACACCGCGGCGGGACCCAGCGAGCCAAGTCAGCGGATCGGGGAACACGATCAGCGGATCGTCCGCCGTCGCCGGGCAGGGGTGATCCAGCCCGAGGAGACCGGTGCGCCCGAGCCAAGTCGCGACCCGGCCGGTCCGCGGGTGCCACGCGACGACGTCGAGCGGCGCGCCGCCGGCGTCGCGGGCGAGCAGCGTGTAGGCGACGACGCGCTCGACGTCCTCGCCCTGCAGGTACCGCAAGAACTCGAACCGGCGGCCGCGCGTGAAGGCGATCCGGTCGCGCAGCAGCACGTCGAAACGATGGGCCGGGCCCCAGGCCGTCAGGCAGCCGGTCAGCCCCTGGCCGCGCAGCCAGTCGAGGTCGACGGCGCGCAGCGGCGAGCCGCGCACCTGCTCGCGTTCGGGATCGGCAGAGCGCCGGGCCGTCATGCGCGCTCCTCCCGAAACCGGGACTTCCGCGACAGCGCGGGCTCCTCGATGAGGTGGACGCGGTCGAGGTTCGCGAGGTGGTGAGCGGCGATCGCGATGAGGCGGCGCCAGTCCTCGGCCTCTCTTCGCCGAGGCTCACCGCAGCCGCCCGGCAGCCGATCGAGCGTAGCGGCCACTTCATCCGCCCGCCGAGCGTACTCGTCCGCACGCTGCAGGACGGCGTCGAGTGCGTCGTAGTTGTAGACCATGTCGCGCTCGGCGCGCGCTTGGTCGGCGATCCAGTCGGGAGAGGCTTCGCCCATGGCGCTACGCCGCCTTGCGGTGGTCGGTGGTGAACAGGTCGGCCGGCGCGCCCGTCTGGGCGCCGGCGGCGATGGCGGCCCGCGCGGTGCGGTCCTGAATCGGGGTCGGTGCCGGCCCGCGGCCGCGCGGCATGTCGGCGGGCTTCTCCAGCCGCCAGCGACCGGCCTCGCAGACGAGGCGGCAGCCGAGCGCGGACCAAACGAGCAGGCGCTGGACGGCGGGCGGATGGTGGGCGATGGCGCGAGCGTCGAGCATCAGAAGTCCTCGACCTCCCAGCCGCCGCCGTTCCGCTTCGCGACGACCCGGACCGCTAGGAAGCGCAACGGGTACATCTCGGCCGCGACCTTGATCTTGACCCGCGCGTCGTCGCTCCAGTGTCCCTTAACCTCGTGCGCTTCGAGCGCGCCATCGCCGCGCAGAACCGCGAAGTCGGGCGTGTAGAAGCACCCGTCGGCAAGCCGGAACTTGAGGCCCTCGAACCGGTACCAGGCGACCTCACCGGCAGCCTTCAGCCCCTCGAGGTGCCGCGCGTACGCGGCCTCGGTCTTGTTCATCTCGCCGGTCTTGAGGCGTCCGAGCGCGAGAACGGACGCCCCCAGGCCGGCCTTCCGGGGCAGCACGGGGGCGTTCATGGTCAGGCGGCTTCCGTCTCGCGGATCTGACGGCGCGCGCGACGCGTGGTCTTGGGGGCGGCCTCCGACGCGGGCTCCTGCGTCTCGGCGCTGTCGGCCGGGGCTCCGGCCTCGCCGTCCGCCTCGCCCTGCGGCGCGACGTAGACCTTGCCCTTCTTCTCCACGATCTTCGTCGCGAGGTCGGACCGTTCCTTCTCGGTGTAGGCGGTCAGGTCGAAGGTCAGCCCAATCAGCTCGGGGGCCGCTTCGATCATGCGGAGCGTCGAGGCGTACGACACGCCCTCTGCCTCAAGCGCCGTCTCGTCCGCGCCGTCGTCCTCGCCGAGCGGCATCGCCCGCTGGTCCGGCTCGGCCCGGGCCGCGCGGCGCTGCCCGAAGAACTCGCCGACCTCGGTCAGCACCAGGATCGCGGAGCCGCCCTTGTGCTCGGCCAGCCGCATCATGTTGTCGACCGTGAACGGGGCGTTCGCCGTCAGCTCGATACCGCCGTCCCCGAACTTGCCCTTGGTGGCGATCCGCACGTCGAGGTGCGTGAAGCCCTGATGCGCGACGACAGCCATCGTCCGGCGAACGACCGTCTCGGCCAGCTTCTGGATGGCCTCGATCCGCCACTGCTGATCCTTCTCGGACAGCTGCGACCAAGGGGTTTGCATGCCCCTCACCTGTGTGAGCAGCACGTCGCGGACGTCGCCGGACAAGGTTTCGGCCGCGAGCTGCGCGACGGCGGCGGCTTGCAGTGAGGTGTGTGCCGTGTTTTCCATGGTACTCTCCATGCGGGCCCAGCGCCCGCGTTCAGGGGTCCGCCCGGCGCCATGCTCCCCAGCAGGCCGGGCGGTTTTCGTTCTGGGGAAGGTCAGGGGTGGTGGCGGCCGTGCGGCAGGCCGCCGTCGCGCCGGGGCACGCGCGGTTCCTCGACGACGGGCGAGCGCACCGGCGTGCGGGCGGGCTCGACGAGGTTCGCGTCGAGCGGCACCGCGTCCCGGAAGAAGACGTCGGCCGGGCAGTGCGAGAGGTAGCCGTCGACGTACCGGACGAGCATGTCGCCGACCGCGGGCGGGCGGGCCGAGAACGCCTCCGTCACCGGCACCGAGCGTTGCCCGCCGTTCGGCAGATCGACCGTGACCCACGTCGGGCCGACGGCGGCGATCGGGTACGCTTCGACGCGCTTCACGGTCTCGTAGTTCGGGGCGAAGGGGGCCATCGGTCAGGCCGCCCGGTCCGAGGCCGCCGACAGCTGCTCGCGCAGCAGGTAGGCCTCGAAGGCCCAGATCTGCCGGAAGGCGTCGTCGTAGGAGTAGCGCTCGCCGGCGGCCTGGTCGTAGTTCTCCGGCGAGACGCAGGCCGACTTGCCGACGAAGGTGAAGCCGCTCACCATCTCGATGATGCAGATCGTCAGCACGCCCGAGCGGAAGAAGTCCGCGCTGGCGATCTTGGCCTTGATCGCGTCCGCGGTGACACGCGGAGCGGTGGAGGCCTCGACGATGGCGTCCGCCTCGCCGCGGGTGATGGCCGGCGTGCCGCTACCGTCGGGAGCAGCAGAGGCGACGGCGTAGGTCGCCTGGAACACCGAGTCCCGGCACGGGTAGATCTCGCCCTCGACGCCGCGGATGATCCAGTCGCCGACCTCAGCTCGCATCGTGCCTTCGAGCGTGGCGACGAAGATACTGGTGCCGTCATGGGTGACGACGGCCTTGTCCTTCGGCTCGTTCGCCCAATCGCACAGCAGGGTCATGTGCGAGCCGTCGTCGTTGTTCGTCTCGAACCGCCGGGCTTCGATCAAGACCGGCTTCTTCGTGTAGTGGCCCATGCTCGTGCTCCTGGAGGGTGAGCCGAGCGACGCCGCGCGCCGCCCGGTGATGGCGGGGTCAGGCGGCGGGGACGACCATCCAGTCGTCGGCGAGCATGTCCGTCTGGGAGGCGAGCCAGGGGACGAAGTCAGCCTGGACGGTGCGCATGCAGATGAAGGGCAGCAAGGCATACTGCTCGGGAGCCGGGCCGACGTTTCCGCTCCAGGTCGTGACCAACGAGAGCCACATGCCCTTGCCGTTCCAGCCAGAGCGGGCAACGCGAAGGCCGGCCTTCAGGGCCTGGATCGCGTCGCCGAACGGCGCCACGCCTTGCTTCAGCGCTTCGTTTGCTGCGAACCCGCGCAGCTGCTCGCCACCATCCACCACCGTCACTCTCCCTCGTTCAGCGCCCGCCACAGCGGCAGGTCGTTCAGGCTCGGATCCGCCGCTGCCGGCACACGCGCCGCAGCATCCGGACGGACCAGTGCGGATGCGGGCGACCGTCCTGGACGGCGCGCAGCTGCGCCCGCAGCCGGCGCCCGTCCCGACGCTCCACGAGCAGCCGGGCGATGGCTCGAAACAGCCGCATGCAGTTCCTCCTGGAGCAGGGCGTTGCTGGCGGCGGCGTCGTCCGCGGCGGCCTCGATGCTGGTGCAGAGCCGCCGGTAGGCGGCCGTGACGCTGAGCGCGTCGCGCAGGCGGATCGCGACGTCGGGAGAGCGCCCCACGACCTTGCGGACCCAGGTGTCGGACTTGCCGACCATGCCGCCGAGCGCCTCGTAGGCCCCCATGGTGGACAGGCCGTCGGCGCGCAGCTTCGCGACGAGCGCGACGACCTGCGGCCTGATCAGGCCGGCTTCGGCTTCGGCGGTCATCATCGGCCGACGCCCCTTGTTCTTTGACCACATTCGATCAGCCCCGCGTGCTTTAAGAGGATCGAAGCAACGGAGGCCGCGGCGTGCAGCAGAGGAAAGAAAAACGCGGTAGCGACACGTGCGAGATCGACGGCCTGGAAGCTCAGACGATCACGCGAGACGAGAACACGACCCGACGGGGCCGGCAGGCGTTGGCGCGCCTGATCCGGATGCACGGCGGGAAGGTCCAGAAAGGGAGTACGCCCGCCGGCATCGGAACGACAGGTCAGGGTCGGACCAGCGGGCGCGATCGGCCGGCGGAGCCCGGCGCGATGGGGGAAGGTCACCATGGCAGCACCCCGCCGGCGAAGAAGCCGAGGGCGAGCAGGGCGTCGGCAAGGCCGAAGACGAGCGCGCGCAACGAACCGGACAGGCCGGCTTGTGCGAGGCCCAGCGCCGAGAGCGTGGCGAAGAGGAGAGCGAGCCAGGGCGCCATCTCAGGCCACTCGCTCGATGGGAGCGAAGGCAACGACGTCGCCCCCACCCACGAATTCAGTAACGGTCCCGCACGAATTCGCGGTGACCACGATGCGAACCGAGTCGCCACGCTCCAAATGTTGGAGCACGGTCAGCAAGTCCGGGTAGAGCGCCAGACGTTCGGCAAGCTCGCCCAGGACCGCCACGTTGGAGATCGCGACATGGAAGGCCTTGGCCTGGCGCGCGGTGATGACCGCGCTCGGACCCACCATCACGACGAGAGCCTGATGGGCCTCGTCCTGCTCCCGCAGGGCCGGCATCACGGTTTCCACGGCGTAGGCGCACTGCGTCAGGTCGAACGGCTGCATCGCGAGCCCCAGGTCGGAGGGGGCCGCCACCGGATGGGCCGGCTGACCCTCCTGACGCTGGTCGGAGGCCGGGATACGCGGTGAAAGGGTTGGGACGCCTGCTGTGACGATGGGGTCGGCAGCGCAGGCGTCCCGCCGCACCCGGCCGGCCAGGCCGTTGGTGGTGCGGATCTCGGAATGGGGGAGGCGCGCGCGCATCAGTGCATGCGCTCCGCGGCCGGCTCACCCGTGTTGACGACCGCTATCGAGGCGGAGACGCCGTTCTGCTGCAGGGTTCCGACGACCGCGCGCTGCAGGAGGGTGAAGAGCGCCATCTTCTCGGTGTCGGCCGGCGCGGACGCGATCACCTGCGCGGCAAGCTCGCCGATCGCGCGGATCACATCGTCGGCGACGATCGCGGGACCGTCCGGCTTCGGATCAGCGGCATCCACTGCGACGGCGTGCGCTTGCACGGCATCGAGGAGGGCGCAGTGAAGACAGGGCTTGCTCATGAACGCGGGCTCCACGGCATCAGCGGCAGGTCCGCGACCCACAGCGCCAGCGATCCGCCGGCGACGACGATCAGCCCGATCGCGAGCCACACGAACGGCGCGATCAGCAGCGCCACGATCAGGCCGCGCATCAGGGAGGAGGAGACGCGGACCGGCATCACAGGCCGTCCCGCGAGACGACGGTGCCGGATCGGCCGCGCGCATCGACCTCGTCGCAGAGGGCGAGCAGGCGGGCGGCGAAGTGCCGGCCCTCGGTGGTGGTGACCGGGCGCGGCAGGCCGTGGGAATCGATGTGCAGGATGCCGGCGCGGATCTGCGCCGTTGCCCAGGGGAAGCCGGCTTCAGTCGCCACGCCGCGCGCGGTGAGCGTGCGGGGGCAGGTCATGCGCTGAGCTCGGTGAGCCCAGCGGGGAAGGAGCTCGTCCCGAAGAACTCGGGGCAGAGAAGCCGTCGGCTAATGCCGCACGCGCCTTCGATCTTGACCGCGAGGCGGGGTGAGCAGCGGCCCACCTTCTTCGCCTTGTTGATGGCGGCCTGTGAGACCTTGCAGGCCATGGCCAGCTTCGCTTCCGAGCCCTTGTCTCGGATTGCGGCTTCGATGAGGGGGCGTACGTCCGACATGGCGGGGAATATGAGTGCTTCGGTTGTTGGTTGTCAACAACCAGAATTCCCGAGCAGTTCCACAACCAAGGTTGTAGGATTGTCGGCGATGGCATGGCAGGACGAAATTCGAGAGGCTCGGCAGGCTAAGGGCTTGAGCCAAAAGGCGTTGGCGAACCTCGTCGGCGTGTCTCAGGCTGCCATCGCCAAGATCGAGACGAAGGACACTCAGACGACCGATCTGCTCGACAAGCTGTGCGAGTCGCTCGGCATCGACCCAGCGACGATGCCCGAAGAGGCGTTCGGGCGCGGTCGCGTAACCAGGCCGTCGATTGTACAGCCTCAGCGCATCAGCGTTCCTGAGTACGCGAAGGACCCAGCGTACTGGGCTGCGGCGGCCGGCTTAATCGGAGACGTACCGCTTTACGCGTCGGCCGAGGGCGGCGAGGGCGCGCTGATCATCGAGCGCGATCCCATCGGCAGCGCGAAGCGTCCGCCACTCCTACAGGGGGTAAAGGACGGCTACGCGATCTATCACGTTGGCGAATCAATGGTACCGGAGTTCGAGCCGGGCGATACGCTATTTGTGAACCCGCGTCTCCCAGTCCTCGTGAATACCTCGTGCGTCTTCTACAATACCAAGGCCGACGAGCCGCGTGCGATGGTGAAACGTTTCCTCGGATCAACTGATGAGGAATGGCGCGTAAGGCAGTATAACCCCATGCGTGACTTCACGCTCGATCGCGCCGAATGGGGCCTCCGCCACCGGGTCGTGTCCAAGAATTTTCGATAGCAATCAGAACGGCAGGCTGTCTGGTCCCTCGCCGTCGACACTCCCGTAGCTGACCAACACGCGCGGCTCGTCGAACTCTCCGCTGGTGACATCGCCGGTTCGCTCGAAGGCGATGACGGACGACTTCCGGGCCGACAATCGCTCCGCGATGCGCCGTGCCGCTGCTTCGGTCCGAGCCTCGACGGGCGCATCCATGCGAACGCCCTCGCGTCCGCTGGTGAAGCTCTGGACGATGTAGAACGACTTCCGCGCAGGTTCCCGAGATCCCATAGACGCCTCCAACCCTGAACACCCGGGTATTATGTTCCTGCTTCGTTCTACTCCTAGTCAACTGCGGTGGTTGCCCTGCACCTGTGGATAACCGCTGACAACCAAAGGTGCTACTCGGGTAGTTGACAACCAACAACCTCGGTTATAACCTTCCTCCATCGCCGCTCACCGAGCCCGATGGAGCAAGACGATGCCCCTCTCCGAAATCCTGATCGTTCTCGCGTTCCCCGGTGCGGGCTGCATCGGCTGGCTCGTCGGCTACCACCTCCTGGGTGGCGCTCCGGCCTTCGGCGAGGGCCGCTGACATGCGCCCTGCCTACCGCATCGCCCGCACAGGCCGCTTCTGGGCCGTCCACCACGAGCACTTCGGCCTGCTGGCCAATGACCGCGAGTGCGAGGCCGCCGCCGAGGCTCTGGCCGACGAGCACGCTGCCGCGCTCGACGCGGAAGCCGCCGAGATCGCCGAGGCGATCGCCGCCCACGATGAACCCCTCCTGCAGAGAGCCGCGTGATGAACCAGCATCGCCCGATCCTCGCCCTCATCCGCGCGTGCAACCCGACCCTCGACGCGCTCCACCCGCTGCCCGCCGGCGGCATCAGCATCCGTCACGCGCATCTCAGCGAAGCCTGGGCAGTCGTGAACGTCCTGGGCGCGCCGGACAGCGCTTGCACGACCGACGACGAGCGGGCCTACAACCGCGGCATCGGTGACGCCCTGGCCGCGATTGAAGCGCTGGGCGGGTGCGACCCGGCCGACCTGCTGCGCCGCTTCGTTGATGCGCGGAGGGCGTCATGAGCGCGCCCGTCTCGATCACCCGGGCGAGCCGCAAGCCGTTCACGGTGAAGCCGCTTCCCGCTGATCGTGGCCCGGCGCCGGAGAAGGGCACCGGCGCGCCCGCGCAGCAGTCCGACCAGCCGCGCCAGCCCAGCGGGCGTGACCGGCTCTACGCCGCCGCTCGTACCGCAGCCGCCCAGGGCGGCACAGCCCTTTCCCGGTTCCGAGAGGGTCTCACCGACCAGCAGGACGGCGCGCTCACCCCGATCCTTCCCGAGCTCGATGCAGCCGCGGCTGATGCCGATGCGCGCGACGAGGACACGTTCGCCGGCGACCTCCCAGATAGCGAGGCGGCGTGATGGCATCCGACGCCCCCACACTCGGCAGTAAGCGCAGCACCGCGGCGTTCCGGAAGTGGCTCGCCAAGGGCGGCGCGACGCTCGCTGATCCGACCTCGCCCTATGAGCTGATCCGCTTCCGCTGCCCGGCAGGTCTCGGCCTGATCTACCTCAACGGCCGCGGCGCTGTGACCAGCATGACGGACGTCGCACGCGAGGCGTGGGACGCCTTCGCGACCGGCGAGCCATTCCCCTTCCCGGAGGTCGAGGCTCAGGCCGTCCTGCGAATCCATGAGGTATCGAGCGACCCGGCCGCGCTCGGTGCGATGATGAGCCTGAGCGCCGGCGTCACCATCGCCGACGTGATGCAGGCCGTCCCGTGCACGATGAGCGCCGCGCTGAAGATGCTCGGCATCGCGCAGGCGGCCGGCATGCTCTGCCGCGGTGGCGGCCAAGACCGTCCGCCGCTCCGGTGGTCGCCTCCCCAGTCGACGAACAGCGAGGCCGCGTAGCCATGGCCGAACCCATCACCCTCGACACCGTCTACGCCGGCAATCTCCGCGACGACGGCCACCTCAACTACGGCAAGCGCGGCGGCGGCACGATCTGGCAGCACACCACGATCCCACGGCTGTCCGTCATCGACCGGCCGACGCTCAACGATGAGGAGACGCGCCGCGTCGGCGCCGGACGGCTCCGCGAATGGGTCGTCGACGGCGGTCGCGCCGGCAGCCTCGAGGGCGCGACCGCCGCGCTCAACGTGCCGCCGGTCTTGACCGACGAGGAGGCCGAAGTCCTGCGGCACGTCCCGGCCGAGTGGGTCGAGCTCCACGGCTTCCGGACCGCGCTCGCGGAGCAGCTGGGACGCGAGGTCGGGATCACCGTGATGCAGCTCCGGCACAAGGGCGCCATCGAGAACGAGTTGCGCCCTGGCGAGCCGCGAGCGCGACCCTGGATCCGGCGCACGCCCGAGGAGGCGACCCATGGCTGAGACCACCGGCATCTCCTGGTGCGACCGGACCTGGTCGCCGTGGATTGGCTGCACGAAGATCAGCCCGGCGTGCGACGGCTGCTACGCCGCGCACCTGATGGACACCCGGCTCGGCCGCGTCGAGTGGGGCCCGCACGGCGAGCGCGCGCGGACCAGCGAGTCCTACTGGCGCAACCTCGCGAAATGGGACTGCGAGGCGAAGGCCGCCGGCAAGATCATCAGCGTGTTCCCGTCGCTCTGCGACCCGTGGGACAACGCGGCCGATCCCGGCATCCGGCGCGAGTGGTTCGCGGTGATGCGCGAGACGCCGAACCTGATGCACCTGCTGCTGTCGAAGCGGCCGCAGAACGCGGTGGCGATGGCAGAGGCCGCCGGCGGGCTGCCGGACAACGCAGCGCTCGGCGCGACGTGCGAGAACCAGGAGGTCGCGAACCGGAACGTGCGGCACCTGCTCGACGCCGCGCGCGACCTCTATCCGGCCTTCACCTTCGTCTCGGCCGAACCGCTGCTCGGGCCGATCGACTTCACCTGGATCGACTACGGGATCGTCAGCGGCCACCGGGTCATCCGTAACGCGCTGAAGGACTGCGCCATCGAGCGCATCGATTGGGTGATCACCGGCGGCGAGACCGACCAGGGCGCGCACAAGGCGCGGCCGTCGCACCCGGACTGGTTCCGATCGATCCGCGACCAGTGCGCCAAGGCCGGCGTGCCGTACCACCACAAGCAAAACGGCGAGTGGCAGGACGGCAGCGCCTTCGGGCCCGCCTTCGGGCGCACCGAGCACCGGATCATCTACCGCGACGACGCGAGCGGCCCGCACACGCGCGACTTCTGCCTGCAGCGCGATCGGGAAGGCCTCCACGCGGGGCAACACCCGACCGTCGTCTCACGCGTCGGCAAGAAGGCCGCCGGCCGCCTCCTCGACGGCGTCGAGCACAACGGGATGCCGGAGGTGCACCATGGGTGAGCACACCAACCGGGGCCGATGTGTGGCTTCAGCTTCAGCCGAGCGTCTCGCCTTCTGCAGTCGTCTGAAGCTGCATGGTCCGGTCGCCCTCTATCCATGCGACCTTCATGGCAAGCTCTTCGACGAGGGCGGCGAGTTCCTTCGCCGTGTCGCCGTCGGCGGATTTAAGGGCTGCGGCTTTTTCAGCGATTTCGCGCGCGGTCATCGACGAGTCTCCAGAAAATTTCGACGTCCGCGCTCCGGCGGACCATCGCATATGCCGGTGCGAGAGCTCCTGTTCCACGCCAAATCATCGCGTACAGCCACCGGCGAGCGGCGAGGAGATGTTGGAGTGATCGATCTTATCACCCTCGACACCGTCTTCGCCGGCCATCTCCAAGATGGCCTCGAGCACAATGGGATGTGAGAGGTGCGGCGATGACCCTAAAAACAGATGGCACGACCCGTCTCGTTCTTATCTTCGGCGGCTACGCCTTGAAGATTGCACGCCATCATCGGAGCCGGCGCTGCAATCGCTTCGAGGCACGCATCTGGTCGGAAGCGACATCCGACCGGAGGAAGATGCTCTGCCCCGTGCTGGCATGTCGCGAGGATGGTCAGTTCCTGCTCATGCTGGCCGCTTCCGCCCTCAGCCAGGAAGAGGCCGCCCGGCGTCGACGCGACTTCGAATTTCCCGATTGGGATTACATCCCCGGAGGGGAGAGCGAGCCATTCGAATACAAGGCGTCGGAATGGGGAAAGGTGAATGGCCGGCTTGTAGCCGTCGATTACTCCGCGCCAGCTCTACTTGTGCGAGGGGAGGATTATTAGGTGGTCGCCTACAGCTTCAAAAAGCGGTTCGGGCCGCCGATCCTCGCCGGAACGAAGGCGCAGACGATCCGCGCCGACCGCAAGCGCCACGCCCGCCCGGGCGAGCAGCTGCAGCTCTTCACCGGTATGCGGACGAAGCACTGCCGGCGGTTGGGCGAACCGGTGTGCCTCTCGGTGCATCCGGTGCGTCTCGTGTTCGCCGAGCGCGGGATCCCGGAGGCCTTCCAGGTCGACCATGCGCCGATCGGCCTGATGGCGATGGTGGCGTTCGCCCAGGCTGACGGGTTCGTCGACCTCGACGACATGCGCCGCTTCTGGTGGGCCGAGCATCCGCCTGAGGAAGGCGACACCCTCGTCTTCGAGGGCTTCCTGATCCGCTGGCAGCCGCTCGTGCCGGCCGACGCGCTCGACATCGCAGCGAGGGCGGCATGACCGCGACCACCTCCACCCATCTCCGCGAAGACGGAAGGGACAGACTACGTTCGGAACTTCGCTCCGATGCTTTCGTCGTTCCGCCAAGCGACCTCGCACACGAAGGTCTTGTCGAGAAACGGTGCCGAGAGGACAAATACCGCCGGCACGATGGCGGCATCCGGCAGGGTGACCCGGATTCCCTGCTCCGAGACATCGTAAACGATACACCCAACCGATTTGTGCTCGTCGATGCTGATCGACCCGGTTCCGTCGGTGCGTTCGCGGTGAGCAGCTCTGCGTTCCATGGGTCGTTCAAGTCCGATGCAACCGATGGCAGATCCTCGCACGCGCGGATGAAACCGGCGCTTGAGTTTTACCTAAAATCTGAGCGATCCGGCCTCCACATCCTTTCCTGCGGCCGGCCGCTGAGGAGCCGGTCAGCCCTCAGCTTTGTCAGCCTGACCGGTCTTCGCTCCACCGTTCGGGTCGGTTTCGTCTTCGCCGGCGTCGTCGGACGCATCACGCCCTTGCGGCGTCAGCCTTGGCGCAGCGATATCATCTTCCGTCGCCTGCGAAGCGGGCGCGCCGGGCTTCTTCGTATTTTCGGACATGCGGCTGTTCCTCGCTCGATGTCAGGCGATCACGTTCAACGCTTGCTCGACGTCCAGAGTCATGACGCCGAGCCCGAGCGCGTAAGCCACTTCGCGAAACATGATCGATCTCCGGGTGGTGGTTTGGGGCATCACGCCCTCGTTTGCCGGACCTACCGCGCTGGCCGGCGAGTGTTCCGGAGCCGGCACGTCGTGGTGACAATTCGGAGGGTCGTATGAGCCGCCGCTTCGCAGCGGACACGTCCGTCTCGATGGACCGGAGCATCGCCGAGATCCGCACCACAGTCCGGCGCTACGGCGCCGCCGAGTTCGCGCACATGGAGAGCGACGACCACGCGGCGATCGCCTTCACGATGAAGGGGCGACGGATCCAGTTCACCCTGGCGATGCCGAACCCGAAGGACCGCGCCTTCACTAAGACGGACACCGGCCGAGATGGGACGCCGGCCGCAGCGGAAGCGGCATGGGAGCAAGCCTGCCGCTCGCGGTGGCGCGCGCTCGCCCTGGTCATCAAGGCGAAGCTGGAAGCCGTCGAGGTCGGCATCGTCGCGTTCGAGGACGAGTTCCTGGCCAATACGGTCATGCCTGGCACGGGCGTCACGTTCGGCGCAGCCGTGCGCGAGGCGATGGCGATCGCGCACCAGGAGGGCTCACACACGCCGCTGCTGCCGTACCTTGGAGATGGGGGAGGGCGATGACGACGCTTCCTCTCGGCATGCTGCCGCGCGGCCTCACCCGTGAGCAGGCCGCCGAGTACTGCGGGTGCGATTCCCTCGCTGCGTTCGACGATTGGGTGCGCCGGAGCATCGTGCCGAAGGCGATCCCGGGCACCGCTCGCTGGGACCGCAAGGCGATCGACCGCGCCCTTGATCGACGGTCCGGACTTCTCGAAGCTGCCGACTCATCCTTCGAAGAGTGGGCGGCGAGCCATGCGGGTTAAGCTGAAGGGCATCAACACCGTCCGCTACCCGGCGGCCGATGGGTCGACGGTGACCTACTACTACCACCGCGCGACCGGCCGACGCCTGCAAGGCGAGCCCGGCACCGCGGAGTTCCAGGCCTCGTTCGAGGAGGCGGGGAGGGCGTCGTCCCAGGAGCGCGGCGCCGGCACCGTGTCGTGGCTGATCCGGCAGTACTGCGACTCGCTCCAGTGGAAGAAGCTTGCGGAATCCACCCGCGCGATCGGCACGCTCAACCTGAAGGCCGCCGAGGCCAAGTGGGGCACGACCCCGCTGAAGCACGTCGAGAACCCGCGGAGCCGGCCGCTCTTCCTGCGCTGGCACGACAGCCTCGCGGAGACGCAGCCGCGGGCGGCCGACAACAAGCTCGCGGCGCTCGCCCGCGTCTTCTCGTGGGGCTACGACCGCGGGCACGTCACTCACAATCCGATCGCCACCTTCGAGCGGGCCTACGGCAACAGCCGCGCTGAACTCATCTGGCTGCCCGAGCACGTCACAGCATTCGAGGCCGCCGCCGGGCCAGAGATCGAGCTGGCCCTGCTGCTCGCACTCCACACCGGCCAGCGGCAAGGCGACCTGCTGCGTCTCCCGTGGTCAGCCTACGACGGGCACGCGATCACGATGCGCCAAGGGAAGGGCGGTCGGAAGGTCTGGATCCCGGCGACGATCGCCCTCCGGGACGCCCTCGGAACCGCGCCGCGTCGAGCAACGACGATGCTGACGAAAGCCGACGGCGTCGCTTGGTCGAAGAGCGCCTTCCATCACGCGTGGAAAGCCACGTTCGCGAAGGCCGGCATTAGCGACGACCTCCACTTCCACGACCTGCGCGGAACGGCCGTGACGATGTTGTCGGAAGCCGGCTGCACGCCGCAGGAGATCGCCACCATCACGGGCCACACGCTGGCCTCGGTGAACAAGATCCTGGAGGTCTACCTGGCGCGGACGAAGGCGCTGGCGCAGAGCGCGATCGTCAAGCTCGATGCTCACTGCAGGAACGCGCGCTGATGGCCGAGGTGGCGCTACGCTGGAAGGCTGAGAAGAACCGGGGGCTGTTCGCGATCGTCGATGACGCCGACTTGCCGCTGGTGGTCGCGAGAAGCTGGTACGCGCACCGGGCAAAAGGGTCACACACGGTCTACGCTAAGACGTCGACACCCAGCGGATGGGTGTTCATGCACCACGTCATCGTCGGAAAACGGAGAGGGAAAGAGGTCGATCATCGAGACGGCAATGGGCTGAACAACAGGCGTTCCAACCTCCGCCATGTCACCCATTCGGTGAACCTGCAGGCGGCCTTCGACAAGCGCCGAGAGCGCCAGTTCGACGCCTGGTTCGAGGAACAGATGCGGCACCTAAGTGCGTGAGCTTGTCCAAATATTTTGCAAAAGACCGGGCGGCTCGCTGCCAGCATCCGGGACGCTTTGGGGAAAACACCAACAATAACAAGTTGGTGCGGCCAAGAGGACTCGAACCTCCACCCCTTGCAGGACTAGCACCTCAAGCTAGCGCGTCTACCAATTCCGCCATGGCCGCATCGGCACCCGTCGGGTCCCGTTCGCTTCTCCGAGATCCGGGTCCGCTGCGGCGGCCGGCGTCTCGGGTGAGCGGCGCAGCGGATACCAGATCGATCCCGATCCGACAAGCGCCGCAGCGCGGCAATTCGGTGCCGCGGCCGAAGTTATGATGCCGGCTCCAGGCGGCTTTCCAGGAACGGCACGGCGCCGTCGCCGATGGTGACGCCCGGCGTGCGCACCGAATCCGCCTTGCGGATCAGCTCCGTCACCTCGATCGAGATGCGGTTGCCGGTCACCACGATCTGGCCGCGGGCCACGGGATGGTCGTTGGCGAGGATCTCGACCAGGTCGGTCTCGGTCGCCTCCAGCTCGATCACCGCGCCGCGTCCCATGCGCAGCAGCATGTGCAGCGGCATGCGGGAGCGCCCGAGCACCACCGTGAGATCGACCTTGAGGTCTTCCAGAACCGCCACGCGTCCACCGCCCCCATGCGCCTTGCCACCGGCACGGACCGGTGGAAGGAGAGCATTCCCGACGAAGGGTGAAGCCTTGGTAAACGCCGCGCACCGTCTCGCGATCGCGCCCGACACCTTCCTGCCGCGGGCGGGCTCTCCGCCGGTGGGCTGGCGGATCAGCGACGCGCCGGTCGCGTACGAGGAAGCCGTCGCGTGGATGGAGGCCCGCGCCGAGGCGATCGCGCGCGGGCTGGCGCCGGAATGCGTCTGGCTGCTGGAGCACCCGGCGCTCTACACCGCCGGCACCTCGGCCCGCGAGGCCGACCTCGTCGCGCCGGCGCGGCTGCCGGTGTACCGGACCGGGCGGGGCGGGCAGTACACCTATCACGGCCCCGGCCAGCGGGTCGCCTACGTGATGCTCGACCTCAACCGCCGCCGCACGGACCTGCGCGCCTACGTCGCCTGCCTGGAAGCCTGGATCATCGCGACGCTCGAGGCCTTCAACGTCCGGGCCGAACGCCGCGAGGACCGCGTCGGCGTGTGGGTGCGGCGGCCGGAGAAGGGCCAGGAGAACGGAGACGCCGTCGAGGACAAGATCGCGGCGATCGGCATCCGCGTGCGGCGCTGGGTCAGCTTCCACGGGATCAGCCTCAACGTCGAGCCCGACCTCGCGGACTTTTCCGGCATCGTCCCCTGCGGCATCCGCGGCCACGGCGTGACCAGCCTGGCCGACCTCGGCCGCATCGTCGCGATGCCGGAGGTCGACATGCAGCTGCGGGCCGGGTTCGAGGCGGTGTTCGGGGCGACCGTGGACGAGGCGGAATAGCGATCAGAAATCCGCGTGCAGCCGGGTGGCGAAGAAGTCCGCCGGGCCCCGGTCGCGGTTGTAGGCGGGGTTGATCACCCGCTGGTAGTCGAAGGTCAGGGTCACGGTCTTTGTCAGGCCGATGGCGTAGTAGGCCTCGAGCGCCCGCTCGGGGGCGTAGTTCAGGCGCCCGTCGCCGATCAGCAGGCCGAGGCCGCCGGTGGCGAAGTAGGCCTGGTGCGCCTCGGTGAGGCCGTTCACCGTGGCGCCGAGGCCGACCGTGTCGCCTGCCCGGCCCCAGGCGGTCCCCTTGAGCGAGACGCCGCCCGACGCGCTCCGGTCGACGTCGGTGAAGGACAGGCTCTCGTTGCGCCCATCCGACAGGCTGACGCGGGCGAAGACGCCGAGATCGGCCGTGACCGCCTGCTCGAGGTTGACGTAGCCGCCGGTCTTGCGCCGCGGGCGGCGGGTGGCGGCAACCGCGTCGTTGACGTCGTCGAAGACGCCCGACTGCGTCAGCGCGACGACCTGCCGATAGCGCGCGGTGTTGCCCTGGTTCGAGAAGAACCCGATCCGTACCCGGCCCGGCTGCTCCAGCGCGGGCAGGACGTAGCGCCCCTCGAACTCGATGTTGGCGCCCTGGCGGTCGAACACCCGCGGGTCGAGCACGTCGCTCGACGGTTCCTTGGGCACCTGCGTGTAGGCGGCGCGCACCGCGAACTCGGCGCGGTTGTACTCGACGTAGACGCCTTGCGTGAAGCCGGGGAGGTTGGCCGGGAAGTCCCAGGCCGAGGCCGCCCAGAGCGACCAGTTCATGAAGTCGACGCGCGGATCGTGGGCGTAGACGTTGCCGTCGAAGAAGTCGCCGAGCGCGAACTTGCCGGCGACCACCGTGATCCGCTCGACGTCGCGGCGCGTGGCGACCTGGTTCGGGCCGTCGGGCACGTCCTCGGTCTCGCCCCCGAGGCCGAAGGTCTGGCGCACGAAGTAGCGGTTCGAGCGCAGCTTCGGGAACGGAGCGCCGGCCTTCTGCGCCTCGCCGTTGACGAAGCCGGCGACGCCCAGGGTCCGCGACAGGCCGAAGCCCTGGCTGAATTCCGGGTTGTAGTAGAGCTCGGTGCCCTCCCACAGCTTGAAGCCAACGAAGGCGGTCGCCGTCGTGGTCGCCTGGGCCTGGTGCGGCACCAGGCTGTTCGGGCCGAGATAGGGCGAGCGGAACCCGGTCACGCCCTGGTTGATGAAGGTGGTCTGGCCGTGGAGCGAGAACCGGCCGGTGTCGCCGTTGTCGGGGTCGTGCGGGGCCGCCTCGTCGGGCTCGGGCGGCAGCCGCAGCCCCGCCGGATACCAGGACAGCCGCGCCAGCATCTGGTTGGAGGTGACGTGCGCCTGCGTCGACACCGGGCCGAGGCCGGGCACCGCGCCGAGGTCGAACCGCCCGGTGCTGCCGAGATCGATGTAGCGGTAGTCGAGGCCGAGGGCGAGGTGCTCGGTGATCGCGTACTGGACGCCGGCCCCGAGGGTGAACCCGAGGGTTCCCCGGTCGGTCCTGGCCGTCGCGGCAGGGCCGCCGGCGCGGTCCGGATAGGTGGCGAGGAACCGCGTCTCGGCGCCGGCGAGGCCGAAGGTCGCGTAGATCAGCGCGCGCTCGAAGGCGAAGCCGAGGCGGGCGCGCAGGGCGCCGTAGAGGTCGGTCTTGGCGCGGATGACGTCGAAGACCGGGTCGAACCCCTCGTAGCCGAAGCCGGCGGCGGTCGAGGCGACCGGGCGCTTGAGGTTGGCGCCGGCGATGTCCGCCTCCAGGCCGTAGAGCCACGGGCCGGCCTGCCAGTTCCAGCCGCCGAACACGCCGCCGACGGCGGTGGTCGCCTCGCGGCTGCGGTCGGCGCGGCCGGTGGCATCCCCGGTCTTGAACGGCGGCACGGGGCGTCCGCCGATCGTGGTCGGTTCGAAGCCGAGGGCGCCGAAGGAGCCGCCGGCACTGCCCTCGATCCCGAGATAGCCCCCCGACCAGTCGACGAAGGCGGGCGCCGGCGCGCGCGCGACCGCGAGATCGGCGCCGAAGGCCTGCGCCGGAAGGAGGCAGGCACCGATCAGCCAGGCCGCGCGGCGACCGGCGACGCCCATCGATCCGGCGCTGTCCGCCTCGCCCCGATGCCGCATCGCCCTGATCCCCCGCACGTTCCGATGCGAGGTATAGCATTGGCTATAACTGCGGCAATCCCGGCCCTGCCGGCCTGCGCATTCCCGATCGCGACGTTGCAAAAATGCCCCGCGCTCGATGACGCGCGGATGACGCCGTTACGGCTGCCCCTCAGGCCGGCCCCGTGGCGACCGGGCGGCTCGGATCGCCCCCCCACTCGGACCACGACCCGTCGTAGAGCGCGCGGGCCGGGCGGCCGAGGCGGTCCAGCGCCAAGGCGACGATCGCCGCGGTGACGCCTGAGCCGCAGGTGGTGACGATCGGCCGGTCGGGGTCGACGCCGTTCTCGGCGAAGACCGCGCGGAGCGCGTCCGGCGCCTTGAGGTGCCCGTCGGTCAGCAGCGCGGCGTAGTGCAGGTTCCGGGCGCCGGGCATGTGGCCGGGGCGGACGCCGGGGCGGGGCTCCGGCTCCTCGCCGCGGAAGCGCGGCGCGGAGCGGGCATCGACCACCTGGGCGGTGCCGCCGGCCAGCGCGCGGGCGACGTCGGCCGCGTCGGCGACGGCGCCGTGGTCGAGCCGGGCGGTGAAATGGCGCCGGTCGCGGACCCGCGGCTCGCCGTCCTCGGTCGGGTAGCCGGCCGCGACCCAGGCCGGCAGGCCGCCGTCGAGCACGCAGACGTCGCGGACGCCGAAGGTGCGCAGCATCCACCACACGCGCGGCGCCGAGAACAGGCCGTGCCCGTCGTAGACGACGATGTGCAGCCCGTCGCCGATGCCGAGCGCCCGCATCCGCGAGGCGAACACCTCCGGGCGCGGCATCATGTGCGGCAAGCCGGATTCGGTGTCGCTCATCGCGTCGATGTCGAAGCGGACCGCGCCCGGGATGTGGGCGGCGCGATACTCCGCCTCCGGGTCGCGCCCGGCGGCGGGCAGGTACCAGGAGGCGTCGAGCACCACGATGTCGGGCGCATCCAGGCGCTGGTGCAGCCATTCGGTCGAGACGAGCGCGGTGTCGGCCATGATGCGTCCGGGAAGTCGTTGCGGGCGATGTCGGCGCCACTCAATCACAGGGTGGAGACGGATGCACGCCCCGCCGAACGGTGCGCGGTCGCGAGGGCGGGCTTCGTCGGGAAGCCCGCCCGGGCGTCGCCGATCCGCCGCAACCGTCGCGGATCCCGTGCCGATGCTCCATGCTGCAGGGCAAGACATCGTGTCGCGCCGGTGCCGCCGGCTTACGTCCGCGTCAGACCCTGAAGGCTGTGCGCGGTTGCAAGATGCGCGGGGCGGTCTTGTTTCCGCGGAGAACAAGACCAGTTATAACAACACCATGACACTGTCGCGCCGGCATTTTCGCCGGACCCGTATGGACCGAACGTCTCGACGGCACGGAGCATCGTGCGTTGCGGGATCGCTCGATACGGTGCGGCGTTCTCTCACCATCCCCCTGCCGGGCGGCCGTCGGCGCCAGCATGAGATTCCGCGAGCTTTAGTGCGATGAACCAACTCGTCCGCATGTCCCAGATCGGCGAAGCAGAGACCATCACCGAGCCGTCCGCCGAGTTGCGCGTGCCGTTCGCGCAGTCGGGCGCCTTCGTGTGCAAGTTCATCATCGGCGAGCCGAACGATCGCGCGATGTGCTGCGGCGCTCCGGTCGCCGAGGGGAAGAGCTGGTGCGCCTTCCACCGCCGCATCGTGTTCGAGCCGACCCGCCCCGGCCGCATCCGCTGAGCGCAGCGGCCGGCTTCGAGGACTGCGCGAGCACGGCGCGGTCGTACGCGGATCGTCAGCGCCCTCGTGATCGAACGAGGGCGCCCGCACGCTAGTCCAGCCCGTCATCGTCGTCGTAGGGCCGGTAGCTGCGCACCATCCGCCCATCCGGATACTGCACCGAGCGGGAACGCACGACGAGGTAGCCGGCGGCCTGCGCCGCCGCGATGCGGCGCATCCGGTCGTCGCCCTCGGCGAAGATCGGGTTGCGCTCGCCATCGCCCGGGCCCACCACCCGCCCGACCGGCAGCGGAGCGTACGGGTAGGGCGGCGCTGAAAACGTCCGGGGCGTGTAGGCCCGCGCGGCGACCCGGCGCATCACCGGCCGCGCGGCCTCACGACGCTCGACGACGCGCGGGGTCGCGATCCGGGCACGCGGTGTCGCGGCGATCACCTGCGGATGCGTGCGCCGGACCTCGCGCACCCGCTTGCGCACCGGCACTGCTGCCTGGTGGGCCGGCCAGGACGCCGGTGCCGTGGCCTTGCTCGCGGTCTCCGACCGGCTCGACGCGGCTCGTTCGTCCGCCGATCGGCCCGCGCTCGCTGTCGGCTCCGTCACCGGAGCGGCGGGGATTGCCGCGGCCGGCGGCGCGGCGGGCGTGGTGCTGCGCGCCGGCGGATCGGTCCAGGCGCCGTTGGGGGCGGTCTGCGCGGAGGCGGCCGTCGTGCCGAGCGCTAGGCTCAGCATCAGGGTCGCCCTGAGGATTCCACCGGCTCCGATCGACATCGCGCACTCCCTGGCGGATGGCGGCGGCAGCGCGGACGACGCTGCCTGCCTCGGCACAATTCTTACCGAGATCTTACGACAGCGTCCACGAGGATTGTCCTCGCCCGGTGCCGCGCGGCACGCGATCAACAACGTACCCGCGGCGACCAGTGCACGGCGATCGGGCCTGCGTCCGAATGCCGTCCGGCGCTACTCCGCCGGCACGCCGTGCCCGCCCGGCGCCCGCACCGCCGGGGTCGCGGCATCGGCCTTCTCGCCGGCGAGCACGTCCTTGCGGCGGAAGAGCCGCATCACGACCACGAAGAACACCGGTACGAAGAACACCGCCAGGATGGTCGCCGAGATCATGCCGCCCATCACGCCGGTGCCGATCGCCTGCTGGCTCTTCGAGGCGGCGCCGGTGGCGATGGCGAGCGGCACCACGCCGAAGATGAAGGCGAGCGAGGTCATCACGATCGGGCGGAACCGCAGCGTCGCCGCCTCGATCGTCGCGTCGACGATCGAGGTGCCCGGCTTCCACAAGTCCTTGGCGAACTCCACGATCAGGATCGCGTTCTTGGCCGACAGGCCGATGATCGTGATCAGCCCGATCTTGAAGTAGACGTCGTTGGGCAGGCCGCGCAGGTAGACCGCCGCCACCGAGCCGATGACGCCGAGCGGGATCACCAGCAGCACCGAGACCGGGATCGCCCAGCTCTCGTAGAGCGCGGCCAGGCACAGGAACACGATCAGCACCGAGAGCGCGAGCAGCAGCGAGGCCTGGGACCCGGCCTGCTTCTCCTGCAGCGACTGGCCGGTCCAGGTGTAGCCGAAGCCCTTGGGCAGCTGGCCCATCAGCCGCTCCATCTCGGCGATCGCGTCGCCCGACGTGTAGCCGGCGTTGGGCTCGCCGGTGATGCGGACCGACTGGTAGCCGTTGAAGCCGACGATCTGCTGCGGCCCGACGCTCCATTTTAGGTCGGCGAAGGAGGACATCGGCACCATCGTGCCGGAGGCGTTCTTCACCCCGTAGTTCAGGATGTCGGTCGCCTGCATCCGCTGGAGATCCTCCGACTGGACGATCACGCGCTGCATCTTGCCCCGGTTCGGGAAGTCGTTGGTGTAGACCGAGCCGAGGTTGACCTGGATCGTCGCGTTGATGTCCTCGAACTTCACCCCGAGCGCGGCGGCCTTCTCGCGGTCGATGACGAGCTCGGCCTCGGGCGCCGGCGGCAGGCCCTCGATCTTCATCTTCTGCAGCACCGGGCTCTGCATGGCGAGCTTCAGGAGCTGTTCCTGCGCGGCGAGCAGCGCCGAGTAGCCCTTCTGAGCGCGGTCCTGGAGGCGGAACGAGAAGCCGGCGGCGTTGCCGAGGTTGTCCACCGGCGGCGGCTCCTGCGCGTCGACGATCGCGTCGCGATAGCCGGAGAGCGCCTTGTTGGTTCCGGCCACGAGCGCCGAGGCCGCGTTCGCCGCGTCGCGCTCGCCCCAGGGCTTCAGCGTCACGAAGGCCTGGCTGGTGTTCGAGCCCTGGCCGGAGAACGAGAAGCCGTTCAGCATCGTCACCGTGGCGACGCCGGGCTGGGCCAGCAGATGCTCCTCGACCTTGCGCACGGCGGCCTGCGTCCGGTTGAACGAGGCGCCGGGCGGGGTCTGGATGTCGACGGTGAAGAAGCCCTGGTCCTCCAGCGGCAGGAAGCCCTCGGGCAGCCGCGCGAAGGCGAAGGCGACGCCGGCGACGAGCGCGAGGTAGACGATCATCACCCGGCCGGACTTCTTGATGAACCACGCGGTGCCGCGGCCGTAGCGCTTGGTCTCGCGGTCGACGATGCGGTTGAACCAGCCGAACACGCCGCCCTTGGAATGGCCATGGCCCTTCGCGACCGGCTTCAGCAGTGTCGCGCACAGGGCGGGGGTGAGCGAGAGCGCGAGCACCGCCGAGAAGGCGATCGAGGTCACCATCGCGATCGAGAACTGGCGGTAGATGATGCCGACCGAGCCGGGAAAGAACGCCATCGGGATGAACACCGCGATCAGCACCAGGGTGATGCCGATGATCGCCCCGGTGATCTGGTCCATCGCCTTCTTGGTCGCGTCCTTCGGCGACAGGCCCTCCTCGGTCATGATGCGCTCGACGTTCTCGACCACGACGATGGCGTCGTCGACGAGGATGCCGATGGCCAGCACCATGCCGAACATCGTCAGCACGTTGATGGAGAAGCCCGCGAGCAGCATCGTGCAGCAGGTGCCCATCAGGGCGATCGGCACGACGATGGTCGGGATCAGGGTGTAGCGGATGTTCTGCAGGAACAGGAACATCACCACGAAGACGAGCACCACCGCCTCGACGAGGGTGTGCAGCACCTTCTCGATCGAGGCCTTCACCGCGGGGGTGATGTCGTAGGGGATGTCCCACTTCAGGCCCGGCGGGAAGAACTGCGACAGCTCCTCCATCTTCTTGCGGATGGCGCCCGCCGTCTCCAGGGCGTTGCCGTCGGGCGCCAGCGTCACCGAGATGCCCGCGGCCTGGCCGCCGTTGAGGCGGGTCGAGAACTGGTAGGCATCGCCGCCGAGCTCGATCCGCGCGACGTCGCGCAGGCGCACGTTCGAGCCGTCCGAGTTGGCGCGCAGCACGATCGCGCCGAAGTCGTCGACCGAGGCGAGCTGGCCCTTGACGATGATCGGCGCGGTGATCGCCTGGCTGTACGGGCTAGGCTGCGCGCCGACGGCGCCGGACGCCACCTGGATGTTCTGGTTGCGGATCGCGTCCGTCACGTTCTCGGCGGTGAGCGAGAGCCCGCGCAGCTTGTCCGGGTCGACCCAGATGCGAAGGCTGCGCTCGGTCGAGTACAGCGTCGCGCGCCCGACCCCGGGAATGCGGCGGATCTCGTTGATGACGTTGCGGATGAGGAAGTCGCCGAGCCCGATCTCGTCCATCTTCCCGTCGGTCGAGACCAGGGTGATGATGTTGAGCGTGGCGGCCGACGCCTCCTCGACCAGGATGCCCTGCTGGCGGACTTCGGCCGGGAGGCGCGCCTCGACGCGCTTGAGGCGGTTCTGCACCTCGACCGAGGCCAGCGCCGGGTCGGTGCCGGGCTGGAAGGTCGCGGTGATGTTGACCGCGCCGAACGAGTCGCTCGTCGACTCGAAGCTCATGATGTTGGCCGCGCCGTTCAGCTCGTCCTCGATCAGCCGGGTCGTGCCTGTGTAGAGGCTCTCCACCGAGGCGCCGGGATAGGCGGTCGACAGGGCGATCGCCGGCGGCGCGATCACCGGATACTGCGCCACCGGCAGCAGCGGCAGCGCGAGCGCGCCGCCGAGGATGATGAACAGCGCGACGACCCAGGCGAAGACCGGCCGGTCGATGAAGAAGCGTGCCATGGATGTTCCGGATCAGCCTGTCGGGTGGTCGGTCGTCGGCGCGTCGTGATCAGCGCAACTTGCTCAGCGCGTCTTGGCGGCGGCCTCGGCCTTGCCGTCCGAAGTCTTGCCGTCCGAAGCCTTGATCGCGCCGGCCTTCGCCGCGCTCGCCTTGGCTTCGGCGGCCCGGGCCTCGGCGGCCTTGGCCTCGGCCATCTTGGCTTCGGCGACCTTCGCCTCGGCTTCGGCGACCTCGTCGACGTCGTGCGGCATGGCCTCGGCGGTCTCGTGCGGCGGCGTCTTGTCCACCGGCTTCACCTGCTGGCCGGCGACGATCTTCTGGAAGCCCTCGATCACCACCCGCTCGCCGGCCTTGAGGCCGTCGCGGATGAGCCAGTTGGTGCCGACCACCGGGCCGACCTCGACCGGCTGGAGCATGACCTTGTCGTCCGCCTTGACGACCCAGACCTCGGCCTTGCCGTCGTTGGTGCGCTGGATCGCCTGCTGCGGCACCGCGATCGCATCGGAATCGATGCCCTGCTTGATCCGGGCGCGCACGTACATGCCGGGGAACAGCTCGTCGTGCGGGTTGGGGATCTGCACGCGCAGCGTCACCTGGCCGGTGCTCGGGTCGGCAGTGACGTCCGAGAACAGGAGCCGGCCCGCCATCGGGTAGAGGGCGCCGTCGTCCATGATCAGGTGGACGTTGGCGGAATCGCGCTCCAGCCGCGAGAGCTCGCCGCTGGCCAGATCGCGCCGGAGCTTGTTCAGCTCGCCGACCGACTGGGTGATGTCGACGTAGATCGGGTCGAGCTGCTGGATCGTGGCGAGCACGCCGGTGGTGCCGGATTCGATCAGGGTGCCCTCGGTGAGCAGCGCCCGGCCGATGCGGCCCGAGATCGGCGCGCGCACATCCGTCCAATCGAGGTTGAGCTTGGCCCGGTCGCGGGTCGCCCGGGCGCCGGCGACCTCGGCCTCCGCCTGCTTCTTGCCGGCGAAGGCGGTGTCGTACTGGGCCTGGCTCGCCGACTGGCGGGTGAGCAGCGTCTCGAGGCGCTCGGCCTGCTGGTTGGCGAGGACCAGGGCCGCCTCCTGACGCGCCAGCGCGGCCTCGGCGCTCATCAGATCGACCTGATACGGTGCCGGGTCGATCTTGTAGAGGACGTCGCCCTCCTTAACCTGGCTGCCCTGCTCGAACAGCCGCTTCACCACGAGGCCGGAGACGCGGGACCGCACCTCGGCGATCCGCATCGGCGCGACGCGGCCGGGCAGGTCGCGGACGTAGGGGATCGCCTGGGGCGCCACCGTGACGATGCTGACCTCCGGCGGCGGAGGCGGGACCGGGGCCGAGGCCTGCTTCTGGTTGCAGGCGGAGAGCGCGACGAGAAACACCCCGAAACCGAGCGAGGCAGGGCGCATCCGGCGGGCGGACAGGGAGAAGGTCAAGGTCGGGTCGCTCCTGCGAAACGCATCTCGGGGAAGGCCGAGGCGAGGCTCGGCCGTCCGGTGTGTGTCGGTGGCGCGTGGTGCCGGATCGTTCGGCAACGGTCGCCCGCTCGAGGGGTCGGGGCAACCGCGAGGACAGCGCGAGACCCCCGCTTTCGCAGGACATCTTGGCGATCCCGCGACGACGGGCGGAAAGTCCGCGCCGTCGGCCCTTCAGGCGAGCCGGGGCGGGCGGTCGGGCGGTGCGGAAGCCCGTGCGCGCACGACGGCGCGGCCGCGCGGAACGAAGGCGGATCCGGACAGGCATCGGAGGAGGTGCGGCAGCGGATCGGCGGAGGCCGGGCGTCCGGCCCAATCGTCGGCCTCGACCGCGTGCGGCACGACCATGTCGACCGAAGCGTCGGCGGCGTCGGCCAGGACCGACCGGGGAGCCGTCAGCGTCGAGCCGCTCCCCGAGACGGCGGCACCGGCCTCCCGAGGGAGACCGACGACGAGCAGCAGCACGCCGACCACGAGAGCGACGAGCACCCGCAGCATCGTGGCACGAGCGGCCACGCGGGCCGGCGCAGCGATTTCGGAGGGGCATGTCACAGCTCCCATAAAGGCTCTGGCCCATCGCGGCACAACCGGCTGCGACATCTTGTCGAGAGGGTTTGCGAGAAATCCGGGAACCAATCGCCCTCCGCCTCCGACCGGGTGAAGGGCTTTCCGGGTCGGCAGGCCGCGATCCGCCCGCAGGAAGTGTTGCGGCGATCCCACAGGCGGCGCGTTCCGGGCCCCCAACGCATCCGACGTCCGCCGCTTGCCGCAATGCCCGCCTATCCGGCAGCGGATCGAACGAACCACCGGAGGATCAGCATGACACGCCGCATCGCCACACTCTGCCTCGCTGCCGGGCTCGCGCTCGGCGCCGGCGCGGCGCACGCGAACCCGTTCGATGCCGGGCCGATCGCCGACTTCATGAACATCTTCCGCACCCAGGCGATCCCGCGCGAGACCATCGCCTGGAAGGGCAAGGAGAAGCCCGGCACCATCGTCGTCTCGACGAGCCAGCGCCGGCTCTACTACGTGCTCGGCGGCGGCGAAGCGGTACGCTACGGCGTGGGCGTCGGGCGCGAGGGCTTCTCGTGGTCGGGCGAGAAGAGCGTCACGATGAAGAAGGAATGGCCGTCGTGGCGGCCGCCGTCGCAGATGCTCGCCCGCCGCCCGGACCTGCCCCGCTTCATGGCCGGCGGCCAGGACAACCCGCTCGGGGCCCGGGCGATGTATCTCGGCTCGTCGCTCTATCGCATCCACGGCTCCAACGAGCCCGAGACCATGGGCGCCGCCGTCTCTTCCGGCTGCATCCGGATGACCAACAAGGACGTGGTCGACCTCTACGATCGCGTCCGCGTCGGCACCAAGGTGATCGTTCGCAACTGATGGTTGATGGCGGCGGGATCGGGCGCCGGCCTTCGTCCCGCCGTGGCGGAGGGCTTCGCCTGGGCAGCCGTCGCCTCGACCGACAAAATTACAATTCAAGATTGTAATTTTAAGTCTTTGACAGCGTTTGCCGTGAAATCCTGCCGTCCGCGCCCGATCGGGCGTCCGGGACGGTTTCGCATGGCGGATGATCGAGCAGGCTCAGCGGCGATGCGCGACGCGCGGACGGCGTCGGTCGAGGCGTCGCTGCAGGGCCTGATCGACCTGGCCGCGGACCTTCTCGAGGCGCCGATCGCCGCCCTCCTCGGCGCCGGGGCGCCGATCGGGCCGCGAGCGGAGGAAGCGAACGCGCTCGCGCCCTTCCGCGACCGTGCGATCGCCCGGGGCGACGTCCTCGTCGTCCCCGACGCGGCGATCGATCCGCAGTTCCGTGCCGGCTCCGCCGGCCGCGGCGCGATCCGCTTCTTCGCCGGCGCGCCGCTGATCGACCGCGACGGCACCTGCCTCGGCGTGCTGTGCGTCGCCGACCCGGCGCCGCGGCCGCCCCTGGCCGACCGCACGCGCCGGCGGCTGGCGCGGCTGTCCGACCTCGCCGTCGCGGTGCTGGCGCAGGGGCGGCGGACGATGGCGCAGCGGGACGCGGAAGGGTTCGTCGCCGCCACGAGCTCGGCGCTGATCACCACCGACGCGACCGGCCGGATCACCTTCGCCAACCCCGCCTGCGAGACGCTGCTCGGCTACCCCGCCGGTGCCCTGGCCGGGCGCGACGTGGCCTCGATCGTGCCGCTGCGCCTGCGCGGGCACCACGTCGCCGGCATGGGCGCGCTCACCGCCGGCGGCCCGCCCAAGCTCGCCGGCCGTTCCGTCGAGGTGACGGCTCTGCGCGCCGACGGCGGCGAGGTGCCGATCGAGCTGTCGCTCTGCGCCTGGGGGGAGGGCGCCGCGATGGGCGTCGGCGCGGTGATGCGCGACATCTCGGAGCGCCGCCGCCGCAACGCGCGCCTGCTCCGGCTCGCCCACGAGGACCCCGGCACCGGCCTGCCGAACCGGGTCCGCCTATCCGGAGAGATCGATGCGCGCCTCGCCGCACGCCGACCGGTCGGGCTGCTGACCCTCGGGGTCGACGGCCTGCGGGCCGTGACCGACGGGTTCGGCTCGGGCATCGGGGCGGCCTTGCTGGAGGCGCTGGTGGTGCGGCTGGCCGGACGCCTGCCGCCGGGGGCGCTCCTGGCCCGCCTCGGCGAGGACGAGCTCGCCGTGCTGCTGGCCGCGACCGAGGCGCCCGGCGAGGCGGATCTCGAGGCCGGCACCGAAGCCTGCGCCGAAGCCCTGTTCGCCGCGCTCGCCGAGCCCGTCACAGTCGGCCACCACGTCCTGCATGTCGGCGCGCGGATCGGCGCCGCGCAGGCGCCGCGCGACGGGGCCGACGCGGCCGAACTGATGGCGGCGGCCGACCTCGCCCTCGAGCGCGCCCGCCACATGGGCCCGCGCGGCTACCGCGCCTTCACCCCCGCGATGCGGGATGCGGCCAAGACCCGGCGCGACCTGCAGGATGCGCTCCTCGACGGCCTCGCCGCCGGCGAGGTCGCCCTGCACTACCAGCCGCAGATCGAGCTCGCGACCGGGCGCCTGCGCGGCGTCGAGGCCCTGATCCGCTGGAACCACCCGACCCGCGGGCTGCTCGCGCCGGCCGAATTCCTGCCGGCGATCGAGGCGAGCACCCTGGCGACCCGCTTCGGCCAGTGGTGCCTCGACGAGGCCTGCCGCCAGGCGGCCGCGTGGCGCAAGGCCGGCCTGCCGCGGATCGGCGTGGCGGTGAATCTGTTCGACGCGCAGATCCGCGCCGGCACCCTGGCCGAGGTGGTGATCCAGGCCCTGGCGCGGCACCGGCTGCCGCCGGAGATCCTGGAGCTGGAGGTGACGGAGATGATCGCGCTGGCCGACGCACCCGCCACGCTGGAGCCGCTGCGGCGCCTGCGGGCCCTCGGCGTCGGCATCGCGCTCGACGATTTCGGCACCGGCTACGCCTCGCTCTCCACCCTCAAGAGCTTCCCGCTCACCAAGCTGAAGATCGACCGCGGCTTCGTCCGCGACGTGCTCCACGACGCCCACGACGCGACCATCGTGAAGGCGGTGCTCGACATCGGCCGCAGCCTCGACCTGATCGTCATCGCCGAGGGGATCGAGACGCCGGAGCAGGAGGCGGCGCTGATGGGCATGGGCTGCCGCTACGCGCAAGGGTACCGCTACGGCCGGCCGGTGCCGGGCGATCTCCTGGGACGTCGCCTCGCCGAGCCCGTTCCCGCCAAAGCCTTCTCCCGCAGCGCCTGAAGCCGGTGCGGGACGCGCCCGGGGCGGGCCGTCACTTCGGCATGAAGACCCAGTAGTCGAGGTCGAGGATGACGCTCGGGTGGTAGCCGTCGCCCTCGCGGCCGGGATGCGCGGCGCAGGGCTGGTTCTTGGTGGCGACCGTGCGCAGCCGCAGCAGGCCGACGTCGCCGCGACCGGTCTCGGCCGTGTCGAGCACCTCGCTCCAGGCGTAGACCGTGTCCCCGGCAAACAGCGGCGCCACGTGCCGGCCGGCGTTGATGCCCGCGATGGCGAAGGCGTTGGCGAGCCCGTTGAAGCTCAGGGCGCGGGCCAGCGAGATCACGTGGCCGCCGTAGATCAGGCGCCGGCCGAAGCGG
Organism: Methylobacterium sp. E-025; assembly: GCF_022829705.1. NCBI lineage: Bacteria > Pseudomonadati > Pseudomonadota > Alphaproteobacteria > Hyphomicrobiales > Methylobacteriaceae > Methylobacterium > Methylobacterium sp. E-025. The sequence continues at coordinate 49,693 of NZ_JAKSYR010000116.1, read as the reverse complement.
GTCTCCTTGCCGCTCAGCGCGTCGAAATGCACCTTGGCCGTGTTCTGGTAGAGGCGCGTCGCGATCTGGTGCTCGGCCTCCTCGACGGTCATGCCGTCGACGTGGTCGATCTTCTCGCCGACCGCGTAATCGGAGAACCGATGCGGGCTGCCGGCGAGGTCGAGATCGTAGGCCGAGACGTCGAGCGGGGGCAGGGCGCCTGCGAGGTCGGCCGGGTCGACCACCTTGGCGAAGCTCGGCACGTGCTCCTCGGCGATCGCGGCTTGCGGGTCGCGCTTGCGCACCAGCACCCAGCGGCAATAGCTCAGCACGGTCTCGCCCTTGGCGTCCGAGCCGGTCGAGCGCACGTAGACGACGCCGGTCTGACGGTTCGAGCTCTCCTTGAGGCCGATCACCTCGGAGACGGTGGACAGGGTCTCGCCCGGATAGACCGGACGGCGGAACCCGCCCTCGGCGTAGCCGAGGTTGGCCAGCGCGTTGAGCGAGATGTCCGGCACGGTCTTGCCGAACACCACGTGGAAGGTGAGCAGGTCGTCGAGCGGGCTGCGCGGGTAGCCGATGCCTTGCGCGAACGCGTCCGACGACTGCACCGCGAAGCGCGGGCCGTAGAGGGCGGTGTAGAGCGCGACGTCGCCGGTGGTCACCGTGCGGGGCGTGGCGTGGCGGATGGTCTCGCCGAGGCGGTAATCCTCGAAGAAGCGGCCGGGATTGGTCTTCATGGGGCTCGGGGATCTCCGCGTCCGGGCGCGACGGTTTCGAGGACGGTGTGCGGCGGGTCGGCCGCCGGCGCGCGGGTCCCACGATCCAGAGGATCGCGGGACCGGCCGTCAGCGGGCGTAGACGTAGGGGTCGGCCGGCACGAACTCGTGCAGCAGGCGGCTCACGAACAGCAGCAGCAGGATCAGGATGATCGGAGAGATGTCGACGCCGCCGAGGTTCGGCAACAGGTTGCGGATCGGGCGCAGCACCGGCTCGGTGATCCGGTAGAGCACCTCGCCGATCTGCGAGACGATCGGGTTGCGCACGTTCACCACGTTGAAGGCGACGAGCCAGCTGAGGATCGCGCTGGCGATGAGGACGTAGATGAAGAGCTGGACGACGGTGTCGAAGAGCCAGATCAAGGAATTCATGCGCGAAACACGTGTCCTCGTGCGCCCGCGCGGGACGCCGGAACGGCGACGCGACGGCAGCGGGAATCGGGAATTGACAGTTCGATCGGCGCAAGCCTAAAAGGCCGGCGCCTTGGACGGGGCTGTAGCTCAGATGGGAGAGCGCCGCAATCGCACTGCGGAGGTCAGCGGTTCGATCCCGCTCAGCTCCACCAGGCTTTCTTACCCAAAGTTTGTAAGGGTGATAAGGGCTTGGTGGCTTCGGCTAAGGGTTTGTCCCTAGTGCCGGTCCAAGCGTATCTAGCTTAGTAAGTCGGCCTGTCACACTGGTGTCACAGTGGGCAGACGTTCGCATGGCTACGATCCGAAAGAGAGGCTCGTCCTGGCAGGCACAAGTCAGGCGAGATGGTTCTCGTCCCACTTCAAAATCGTTCAATCTCAAAGCCGATGCCGTTCGATGGGCACGTGATATCGAGCGGGCCATTGAACAGGGCGAACAGCCTTCTAAGACGAAAATACTGAAAACACTCAAACTATCGGATCTTTTAACTCGCTACGAAGAGAGCATAACCCCTAGCAAGAAGGGTGCGAACCAAGAGCGCTACAAGCTCAAAATGATTCAAGCTCACCCGATTGCCAACCTTAATTTGAGTCATATCACTACGAAGAGCGTTGTAGATTACCGCGATAGTAGAATGCAGCTTGTTCAGCCATCAACGGCCAGAAGAGAACTGGCAATTCTACAGCACTGTTTTGAAATTGCAAAAAAAGAATGGGGATTCCCGCTATCCTGCAATCCAGTGCACAACATAAAACTACCAGAGGGATCCAAAGCGCGCCAAAATCGACTAACCCCCGGCGACGAAGAACGACTAAACGAAGCACTAAAGCAGAGTAGACTTTGGTATTTACAACCGCTTGTTAGACTTGCAATAGAAACCGGTATGAGACGAGGCGAACTGCTGTCTCTTAGATGGTCCAGTGTCGACTTTTTACAAAGAACAGCTAGACTTGAAGATACAAAGAACGGGCATCCGAGAACTATACCCTTGACATCAACTGCAATAAAATTGTTACAAGTACTTCCAAGAAAGTCAGACCTTATAATTCCCGTAAGTGGTAATGCTGTTCGTCTTGCGTGGGAGCGATTAAGAGTAAAGGCGCATCTACCCGATCTAAGATTTCATGACCTTCGGCACGAAGCTATAAGCCGTTTGACGGAAATGGGCCTAACGGTTCCCGAAGTAGCCCTGATCAGTGGCCACCGAGACTACAAAATGTTGGCACGCTATACTCACATTAGACCCGAGAACGTGGCGAAAAAACTTGAAGACATCTACGCGGGCCGGGCTGATGAAGGGCCGGATGAGGGAGTTTAATCGGGTGTCGCATGGATTGTTACCATAAAAATCGGCGACTGCTTGGATGGGCATGAGCGTCTGCCAATGCCAATGACGCACTGTCTCTTGCTACCCTAAAATTGGAGGCCATCACCGGTGATCAAGCATCGGTGATGGTCATCAGAGCTTCGGTTTTCCCGTAAATTTACAACCAACGCTGATTTAAACAGCCGTAGACGCGTGGGAGTTTCGGAACTGCACTGTTTGCGTCTACCCTAAATTTTTTACCCTTCGCAGGTTGCCCGGAGCGGTAGGTGTAACGCTCAACAGTTCTTTCGCTAACTCATTGTAAAGCTTATTTTTTATCCGCGTCAATGACTGGCGAAGGGCGGATCCGGGGTAGTTTTGAGTAGGTCGTCGTTTCGAAGATAGTCGAGCTTGCATCGAAGGGTGGTCGTCTGAGAGTCATGCGCAGGGCCATTTGTTCGCTGCAAGACCATTAGCCCAAAGACAGACAGCCTTCGCGAAAGCAAAGGCAAGACAAGAAATTTACACACAAAAATAAGATAAGTATGTCATGTATAAAAATATTGCGTTTCTTAACGTCATATGATAATGTAAGTAGATTGGCGCACGGATACGCCGGGCCTAGACGATCAACACACGGTCACTCCCACAACGGAAGACGATCTGTTTTTATAACAAGAGGTAATGTTGCGTTCTATCAAATACGTTCCCGCATGTCCGAGTGCGGGCAAGACCTACCAAATTCAATGCTATGCTTCGAACATAGTGAAGCATGGTGGGAAGGTCATCATTGTTCAGCCAACTACTGAACTTATCGATAAGACCTATGAAGAGATGGCCGCTCGGTTCCCGGATGTCAAGAATACTCGAATTCACGGAAAGCTTGGGATAGGTAAAGTCAGACCGCACATCATAAAGTTTTTCAACAAGGCGAATGATGGCGGTGAAGTAGTATTCTTAACATGGGCATCCTTCGTTTCTCTGGGATATATCCACCGCAGAGAAGATTGGCATCTTGTCATCGATGAAATCCCAAACGTCCTGGCCTTCCGAGAGCTAAAAGTATCTCAAAGTCATGCTACTCTTACCGATGCCATCTCCATAAAGCCCATCGGCCCAAAATATGCATTGGTAGAAGTCACCGATGCCGGGACTATTCGATCACTTGCTGAAAACCAAACCGGGGATGAAGGTTGGACTCCATTCGTGGAGGTTGCAAGTCGTCTAAGGTCTGATCATTATAAAAATTATGTGATACAGACCAGCTACGACCGATTGGTTAAGAACAAAGGAAAAGCTGGTGAGCGCAACTTGGCAGTGTTCTCTGTCCTACAGCCGACCATTTGCGAAGGTTATGCATCAGTACTGATAGCTGGTGCCCGTGCCGAAGAAACTTTGCTTTTCAAAGCATGGTCACAGATGGGCGTGAGATTTGAACTAGATACATCGATTGTCAAGAAACTGCGATACACAGAACACGCCAATGGTCATCTTGTTCGCTTCTACTATGCGTCTTCAAGAAGGTGGTCCAAGAGCTTGTCTCAGTCAGATGAAAACACTCTGTTGAAGGATATGATCAGCAAGGCGGATGTGGTGTTTCCAGGTAAGACGTTTGCCTACCTGTCTAACAATGGTTGTAAAGCGACAGAAGGCCTAGAGGATGAGGAAGGTGATATTGTTGCATTACCTGCTTGGTCACACGGCCTTAACGACTTTGCTAGGTTTCACGACATCTTGATCACCGGTGCTTATAACTTTACACCAAGTGCTATTGCATTCATGGCTGACATGTTTGGTATCACTGACGAGGAACTACGTGTCGCACTGATGTGTCATATCTGTTATCAGACGCTTTGTCGTTCTTCGATCCGAAACCCAGATAGTCATGACATCAAGACTTTCATATTACCCGATCAGTTAACCGCTGAATGGTGTCAGAATATCTTTCCGGGATCCACATGTGAGTCTCTTAACATCGATTCGGCCCCTGTAAAGCAGAGGGGACGCAGAAAGACCCATGGAAGTCGTGTTGAAGGAAAGAAAATCAGTAGGGATAGAATCAAAAGCGAACTGAAAGAGTTTGGGTGTTTAGAGAGTCTTGTTAGTAAGGTAGGTATCGATACGGTCTATGTCGATGATGTGGACACAAATACCTTGCTAGTTAAAGGGGAATATGTCCCACTCTTTAGAGGAACATGTTTGCGTCAAGCAAATGACAGGGGCCAGTTCGTTACAGGCCACTTCTCCATGTCACAAGATCGATTCGCCAAGTTCTTGGAAACAAGATCGCGGATACCCATTGATAGCAAGAATGACAATCTACAAGTAAGTCCAGCCATGTTTGAAGCTGATCGTTCTATCAACACGAACATCGGAAACGAGAACGTCGTTTTTGCCAACGATCTATGGTTGGACTTCGACCATACGGACCTTATCCCAAGACATCTTGCTGATCTGTTTCCAGGGTTGATGATCCATACCTATGAAACTTACTCTAGTACCATAGGCGACTTGCGGTATCGGGCTTGGGTTCCACTTTCGGGGCCGGTGACCAACGAAGAGTATCGACGAATTTTCAAGATGGTGAAAGCCCATATTGAAGAGAACGGTTACATGGACAGGGCCAGGGCTTCCCAAGTTCTCGACGCTAAGTTCCATGGTCTCGATAACAAGCGTAACGCCTCTGACAAGTTCTATCTCCCTTGCAGACCGGCAGATGGACGAAAGAAAACGTTCAGATCGTTTATCGGCAAGGGTAGAGAGACGTTGAACGTAGGCGCATGGCTAGAGCTACCAGCCATTGAACACGTGTCTATGGTAGTGATCGATGAAACGCTACCTTGCTTACTATCAGTCGACCTTAGTCCAAAACAAGAGGCCCTAAGAGATTGGGCGCTTGATCGATATGTTAACACTAAGGTTGGCGGACAGTATGATGCGTTTGGAACCCTAAGCTTCACACTGATCGCCAATGGCATCCGTGGTTGGGAGTGGAACAACACCATGAGTATAGCCGTCCAACGGTCTCACTCAAAACTTGATCGTAGTCGAGATATGGCAAGGCTCAGAAGGTTCGCCTACTGATCACAACCCGCGGCTTAATATTTACAACAAGGAATGGCATGAGGAATCACTTTGTTCCATCCCTCCCGAGGTAAATGAACTTAAAAAAAGAAATCATTACTTGACTTTTGTAAGTAAGGCTGATATTATGAATGTCATAGGCTGATGTTAATCCATGTAGGAGACTGTATGACGGAAGAAACTATTCAACACCGAGTGCATATTGCACTAAAGCAGTGTGATGGGATGCTAGAACACTTTCATAGAGATCACCAGATGTTCCACGATGGTTGTGTCTGTGGAGTCGATAGTGACGAAGACGACTGTATGTCCGATTTTGATGACGTACTTGGCTTGAAGTTCCAAGAAGTCCAACTCGCGCGCAGCATGATGCACACTTGGTTCACGGGAGATGGTCGGTTCAAAGACGGGACGTTACAATATGAAGCAAGTGAATTGTTTTCATACTGCCTGAACTATGCCAACCTACAAAGTCCGATTTTAGCACGGACGTTAGAGTTGTTGATTAAAGACATTGATCGTATGATACCTATGAATCCCGGTGCAGTAAAAATCGAACCGCTGTGTTTCTTGGGTATCGATCAAAAACTGTCGCATCAGCAAAGAATATAATGTGACCCCCGCCCTTAGGTGCTGATGATTTTTGGGGTTAGCAGTTGCCCTTTCGGGGACAGCATCAACCAACCGGAGCGTTCTACGGTCGCGAGGCCACAACTCCGCGATGATTGCAGTGGCGCCCCCTATGGCACCTTTCAGAACGCCCTCCCTGTGGTCTTACACATTCCTTGAAAGGCATCGTCCGTTTCGGCAAGGGCTTTACCCCACTTCACGCTATGGGTGATCGTGAGGGTGAAGCCCCCTGTGGTCCTGTCGATCTGAATGGCGTTCTCCACCCCCGATCCGACTGCCTGCTTGGCGCTAATCTCGGCATCGGTGAAGGTGGTGGTCGTTGCCCCATTACCCGATACCATGGCCAGCACCTTCCCGGCTGCTACATCAAGGGTGACCGGGAATGCCAACGTCTGGCCTTGATCCTTCTGTGATGTCCCCTCGCACAGAAGGAAGCTTCGATCACCTTCGTCGGCGTTGGCCGGGCTTGCAGCACCAAACAGAGCCACGATGACCAGGGAGACAAGGAACATGGGGAAGGGCGTCATCCACCCGATCTGATCCCTGCCGAACCAAACGACAAGACCGGGCCGTTAAGGGAACGGCCCGGCCTTATGCCTACGTAGTAACCTTGCGGTTTGCCACATAATCTTCCATCAACGTGCGAAGAATGGTTGCAACACTCACATTGTCATCTACGGCATAGTGTTTCATTTCTCGCATAGTGTCGTCATGGACCCAAAGCGTGTAGAGCCTAAAGTTCAGATTGTCGCTTGGATCAGACATTATAGGCGATCCTGGATAGTTCGTCTCGAATGTCGGTCAAAACTACCCCATACTCTTTGTCAGATCGTTTACTGTAGACGGCAGAGAACAGGTTCAGAAGGGATTGTACAACAGAGCCTTGTTCGCCAGAAGTCTCTTCGTAACGCACGATTCCCTTCTGCAAATAATTCTGTCGAGTCTTACCGTATGCGGCCCCTTCGTCGTCCGGACAAATGAAAGTGAAGTGATGGTCTAACACGGCCATAGCTGAGTTCATTACATGGATGTCGTTCGATAGTTCTTCTTTGTTTTTCATTGATGTGCCTATACTGATGTGTTGACGTATGTACTTAGTGTCATACACATCTATTTAGGCATCTAAGTACAGCGGTATCACTATAGATCCTTTCAAAATCAATATTCAACATCACAAAGCTGTTACTGTGCTGTTGTGATGAGTTTCTTCAACTATTTGATGATGCTAGGTTTGAGAAACCGGTCGGCGAAAGCTACATGCCGCGGCCCATCTGATCACCTGCTGACATGATCGAATCTGCCTCGTAACCGCGTCGTGTTCGGGCAGTCTGTCGATAGCCACTGTTCCCACCGGCCACGCTGAGATCGTCACCGTCAATTTGGACGTGGGTGTTTCCTGTGCCTTCGGCTTTGACCAGCGCGAACAGGGCAGCGGCATTCCGAACCGAAAGGCGGACGCAACCATGCGAGACCGCGCTACCTAACTGACGAAGATGGTTCGTGCCGTGAATAGCGTGCCCTTGCCCTGTGAAGAAGATCGCGAACGGCATCGGGGCATCGTCAAACTCACGGGAGAAGTGCGTTCGTTCCATGCGCTGCGGCCGGTATGATCCCCCGGGCGTGTCATATCCGTCCGCGCCCGTTGAAACCGGCCAATCATAACGCTGCTGGCCATTCACCGTGACGGCCATCCTCTGACCGGTCTTGTCCACGGTGATTGAAACCTCTGCCTTGGCTGAACCGGCGGAGGCGGTGGTGAGGACCGCCCCTAGAAGGGCTGCTAGATAGCTGTGACGCATTGCCGAAAGCCTTAGTGTAACGGTGCTGTGAGCCGAAGCTACACCGTTTCAGGCATACCTATCCATTGGCCTCACGCACCAACAGCCGGACCTAGTGATCGGAACCTAACGCTTGGTACCGTACGCTCACGACCCACATCAGCCGTAGGGACCGCCGTCGGCGCATCCCGAAAGCGGTCAACGTCGGCGGAGTTAGTCACGTTCTGCCGGGTCCGGGGCGATCGGATCGTCAAGAGGGCGGGTGAAGTAGCGGTTGCTTGGGCCAAGCCAGGGGGCAATACGTACCGAGATGATGCACTTGAGACTGAACTGCGCCCGGAACGGTCTGCATGGGTAAGCTACGAGCTGCCGCGTCGGACACCGCCTTTGTCGTAGTACTCGCTGCAACGGCGTTTTGGCTTGCCGAGACGATGACCGGCCTGCTGCCATTGGGAACACTGCCTGTAGCGGCTCTCTATCTCCACATCTGGCTTACGATCCTCGATGGCGGCTGGACAGGTCTGCGACGCATCACTTGGTTGCTTCTAGGGTTGAGCTGGTTCGGTGCCGTTGCCGCGGGCTTCCTCGGATACGTGTTGCCTTGGGGGCAGCTCAGCTTCTGGCTGGCCGCCCAAATGTCTGCGCTGCCCATAATCGGCAGTTCCATAATAGAATGGGCCTTCCGTCATTCAGGCAATGCCGTCCTGGCCGGAGCAGCGGGGCTTCTAACGATCCTGCCGTTTGCTGCGGACGTGGTGGTGGCGACGGTGCTTCGGTTGCGCGGGCGCCCGATTTGGAGTGCCGTCATCATCCTGGCCACAGGCGCCGGGCTGGCGGTGCTACTCTGGCTGGGAAGGACGCCAGGACCTGCGGCACCGGTCAGTTCGGACAACTCATTGACGCCGGTCGGCATAGTGCCGCGTTGGTACATGCTGCCGTGGTACGCGATACTACGCGGCCCGGCTGACAAGCTGCTGGGCGTGGCGCTGATGGCGTTGGCCGCCCTTCTCCCGCTGGGAGCGCCATGGATGCGGACCGAACGCTTCTGTTCGGGCGCTGCCGGGATCGTCTGGCCCCTGCTCTGCATCGCCTTGCTTGCGGACTTCTGCGGATTGGGCTGGCTCGGGGCGCAGCCGCCGGAAGGCAGCGTCATCGTGGCTTCACGGGTGCTCACCGCCGGGTGGTTCGCTTTCTTTCTACTCGCGGTGCCGCTCATGAGACGCATCGTCCGCCACGACGGGTATGCGTCGCGCATTTGAATTACGCGAGCGGGGGCCGCGGCGGAGTCCGCTTACTTGCATAACCAGCCGAAAGCGGACGGTGGCAAATCCACCCAACGCGGACGTTCGGCGCGGGCACCAAACGTCAGCCTTTCACTCCTAGCAGGCGGTAGACGGATGCCCGCGACACGTTCAGTTCACGCGCGATGGCCGTTCCACCCAAGCCCGATGCAGCCAAGGCTTTCACCTGGTCCCCATCGATAGACGGCTTACGCCCTTTGTAGACGCCTTTCTGACGTGCTGCCGTGACACCCGCCATCTGCCTCTCGTATCTGATAGCGGTCTCGAATTCGGCAAACACCCCAAGCATCTGTAGGAAGCACCGTCCAGCCGCTGTGGACGTGTCGATAGGCTGTTCCAACGCCACAAGGGCCACACCAGCCGCTTCCAGCCGTTTGACGATCCCACACAGGTCAGCAACCGAACGTGCCAGCCTGTCGATTCTTGTCACAAAAATTTTGTCACCGGGTCTCGCGAATTGGAGCAGCGTCTCTAGCTCTGAGCGGCCTTCCACTCTCGTCCCTGTGTGGGTCTCGGCGCGGACAACCTCACACCCCGCAGCCATCAACGCCTCTTGCTGGATCGTAAGAGATTGGGAGGCCGAACTTACGCGCGCATACCCATAGGAAGCCATAGCGATCTGTCTCGTTTGGTTCTAGACCCGACCACTATGGTGTCTCGGAGTTCGAAAGTCGATTCAAAAAAGACACCCGTTTCATATGGAGCGGGTGTCACCGGGTGTCTCGTATGGCTGACTCGAAAGCGTCTACCCAAAAAAATTACACAGTTGATAACGACAACGTTAAATGGCTTTGATGACTTGAATATCAACAATGTATGAGCGTGTTACTTATGTTGCCGCATCCAAGTTCGTATCGGTTGCGTCAGAGTCTATCTCCGATGTTTCTACTGAAACTGTAGAGATACGTCGTTCGAGTCTTGCCACTGATCGACTGATCTCTGCATCTCCCGTTCTATCTTCGAGCTGCTTTAACATGTGAATGGCGGCCTCAAAAACTGCACCTCTGCCCGTGAGCTTCGCAATCTCGATTCCAACTTCACAATATGCGCTGATTACCCCCGTTGAGTTCTTGTGACGATCAGCAAGAGAAGCAGCTATCTCTCTTGCTTTATCCAAGAGAGCAACACGATCTTCTGTCATCAACCCCTTCGTTCGGACAGCTCTCGCCGTAGACAAGTTTATTTTATAGCGTGCGGTTGGCGCATCCATGCGGAAGTCAGATCGAAAAACCTTGATCTCTGTATCCGCAGCATCAAAATCGTTCTGCTCAATCAGGTTACGTATCAATCTATGCCGGGGAACACGCTCGCCAGGAGCCGTTGAGATAAGTTTTCTTAGAAGGACGTTCTGATCTTTTAAGTTTGTGATAGTGGCCAACCCCGTCTCAACATTGCAAAGTTCTCTTATGGTTCTTACTTCTATATCGTATGATGGTCGGATGTTGTCTATCACCTTTTCAAATAGATCGTACCTTTTATTCTTATCATAATATTTGTGATCAGCAACGATCCCCATAATGACTCGATGCCTCCCACGCCAAGCATATACGCCCTGCTTTTCGTCAACTGTAACTTCGTGAACTATGTCCTCCAATCTCGAAAGTATACTAGAGAGCTGCATCGGCTGCAGGCCTAGAAGTCTGATAACTAACTGCCTATGAACATGAACACCCGCATTTTCCATTGCCGCAACAATTTTGTATACGTCCTGTAAATCTCCATCAAGCGTCGCATATTCACGCAAGATAATATCATCAAACTTTTCAGACGAAAAAATATTCTTCAAGCACACAAACATGTCGGCTTCGCATCGATGTGTAAGCCTTCTACGGCGTTCGATGCGTGAATAACCAGCAAATCGTTCTTCGACCAACTCTCTTAATACCGAATTTGTGTCAACGAGGTTGAGAAGCCTATCAACCTCTTCATTTACAATTTTATTGATCGCGTATACTTCTCCATTCTTTGTTATAATTGGACTTTTGATTCTCGGACCCCAATTGTAGCTCGTCGAAGCAAGTAGAAATCGAAGTGACTTGCACTGGTCGCGGTGTAACGACTCGACAAGTTCGTTGATACTCGCAAGTTCGCGATGGGATTCATCAACAAATAGAACGCCATCCAGATCCGACTCTTTCAAATAGAGGGCAACATCTCGCCATCTACTTGGAACAAAGTTTTGGTCTTCCTTGTGCTCCCAAGCATGGAACCCTTTTTCGGCCAAGGCTGCTAGGACCTGCCTAGCCGCCGTTGTTTTGCCGACACCGCTCGGACCTATCAGCACCGCGATAGCTGATTCATTGCGTACAAACTGTTCGACTATCTTGTAGGCGGCGGTCCTCTGAAAAGAATGACCCGACTTTATATTGCCGTAGGAAGCTGGCCAGCCATTATACATAGCGCTAAAGCTGGCATTTTGATTTTCGATGGCATGGGATACCTCCACTGTAACTGGCCGAAGAGCTGGCACGCGGTCTAATGGATCCTTGCTGTTAACGAGCGCTGGTTTCGGTTCAATTCGTGCCACAAGACCCGCGAAGAAATCATCGAGCCCACCAAATACAACTTCGACCCCCCTGCCTTCGAATAAGGTGGCCCTGCCGTCATCACGTGTGTATAATAGCAATGTGATACGACTTTGAAGTCCTGATCGATTTATCAAAGACAATGCTCTATTGACCACAAACTTAATATCAGGGTCTGCAAGCGAATGGCCAATTATAATTAAATGGGAAGCACCTACATCTGCTTTAAGCCTATCAAATAACTGATCCCTGTACTCATCAGTAAGGTCATAGTCGGCCTCTGTAAGTATTATTCGCGATCGATCTCCAAAGCTCACATCCTTGCTAATCGTCCCGTGAAGTTTGAAGTATTGCGTTGAGTTAGAATCTTCTCTTAAACCAAAATCAAAATTTGTAGAGTATGTGTTGAGCGCACGGTTGCGTCGCTTATAAGAAACCTCGATAAGTTCATCATAGTTCGTAGAGTATAAGCTTTTCCAATCGTAGAGGGGAAGATTTAAAATGGCACCGGTCGGATTAAGATGCTTGAATTTTGATTGCAATTCTTCGATAAGACGACGGCGATCTCGCGTGTTTTGTTCGATTATGCTCGTTTGTTCCGCCAGAGAATATCCCTGGCTACTCACCCCAAATATCTTTTCAAAGTGGGCTTGGAGAACCTGTACGCTTGGCGCGCCAGACGGTATCGAAGATCCTGCGCCAAAAAGTAATACTGTGCGAGACGGTTGAATATCTTTCACAAAACTTGTAAGATCTATAGGCATTACTTAATCCCGCTCTTTGCACGGCAGATCGCGCACTATCTTGCCGATCTGTAAACTGCGGAGTTGATATTTCAAAGGGGGCGCGTTGTCTTGTTTAATTTTGATGCGCTTACTAGGCAGGGTGCAATTGGCACGATCTAAACGGTTCACATCTTTGAACTGCAATCGTCTGCGTTGAACCGACTGTGGTAATCATCGGCTTCCTTGAGATACTTCCTGTGTCAGTCGCATGGGAAACGGCTCAAAAGGCACGTTGTCGACCGTTGTGCTAGCGGTCTTTCCACAGCGGCGCGGCATTGTAAGACTTCGACGAAACAAGGGTTCTTTTGAAATTTGGTTGCAGCACTTTGGCGGCTGACGCACTAAGTGAACTAAACTTACTGTCACTTTTGCCCCTCGAAAATCATCGGGAAAAGGTGGCTACGCTTGTCACACTGGTGTCACAACGGACAGGAATTTTGTGGTCCAGGGTGGCTTGCTTTCGCCTTGGGTAACCGGTAGTTTGATGGCGTAACAGGTTGATTCACATAGCCTTTTATGCTTATGGGGCTGTAGCTCAGATGGGAGAGCGCCGCAATCGCACTGCGGAGGTCAGCGGTTCGATCCCGCTCAGCTCCACCAGGCTTTCCTGGTGGTCGATCGTCAGGTGAGGTCCGGCCGCGATAACGTTGCCGCGACAACGGGTTGAGGCCCGCCATCAGCATTTCTGCGATCCTGCGGATCGGCGTCGCGCACGCGCTCCGAGCCTGTCGGCCGGCGGCGTTCCCGCCGTCCTGCGAGCCTTCGGTCGACGCAGGGTCTGAAGGCGTCGCGACCGCTCCCGTCACGGGCCGCCGAAGCGTGCGGGCGGGACCGAAGCCCGATTCTCGCGCCGCGCTCTACGGAGCGGTCCGGCCGATCACGGCGCGCAGCGGATCGCCCGGGGCCCCCTCCGGCAGGACGACACGGGTCTCGACGGTCGGGAAGCCGGCCTGGCGGAGATAGAGATCGATCAGCCGCGCCTGATCGTCGCCGCCGAGGGCCTGCCAGATCGCCACGGCCTTGGTCGGGAAGCAGCGATTCGAGAAGGTGATGATCACGGGCGCGTCCGGGCGCAGCAGCCGCGCGGCCTCGCGCAGCACGGCGACCGGATCCTGCAGGTACTGCACGCCGACGCAGACGAGGACGGCGTCGATGCTGCCCGCCTCCAGCGGCAGGGCCGGGTCGCCGTTGAGGTCCTGCACGAACGAGGCCGTCAGGCGGGGATTGGCCGCGAGCTCGCGCCCGTTGAGGCCGTGCCCGATCACGGCGGCGTAGGCGATCTCCGGAGGCAGGTGGCTGACCCAGCTCGACATCAGGTCGAGGAGGCGGCCGCCGGCCGGGAGCAGGGCGCGGTAGAGGTCCGTCACGGCCGCGATCGCCGCGTCGTCGATGTGGGTGACGAACCGGGGCTGGGCGTAGAACAGGGCGTCCGGCGCCTGGTCCCGCTTGCGGAACGCCTCCGGCGGCAGCTGGGGAAGGCTCGTCATGGCGTCACTCCGTTCGGGATCTCGTCGCGCCTCGCGCCGCCATGCGACGGCGCCGTGCGCGGTATCATCCATCGCCCGGCCCGACGAAGGCCGCTTGCGCGCGAGGCGACGCCGTAAGCTCAGATGTCCTGCCGGAGGTGGTCGCCGGGCGGCCGGAAGGGAAGCGCCAGCACCTTGCGTCCCTTCAGATCGTGCACGCTCACCTGCCACTCCGCCCAATCCGTCTGCCCGTCGAGCGTGACCATCAGGGCTTCGGCGACACCGCGCGCCTTGGCGGGCAGCCTGTGCGGCAAGCGGATGTCCTTGCCGACCGTGTCGACGACGCATTCGAGGCCGTTCGTGCAATGGAAACGGTAGCGTGCCATGGCCGTGCAACTCCCTAAGCGACCGAGGTAAAGCGTCGTTCATGATATGTTCTGAAAACCGCGGAAGGCAAACGGGTTCCGGTGCAGAAAGCGTCTCGCGGTAACAACGAGGTGGACAAGCGGGCGGAGGGCGCAGCCGACGGCGTCGCCCGTGGCGGCGCGCCGGCGCCCCGTTTCCAGGCGACGCTGGTCCCGCGCCCGCATCAGGCCGCGGCCGCCGACGCGATCCTGGCCGCGCGGGCCGCCGGCCGTCCGGGCTTCCTGCTCGGCGACGCGACGGGCTTGGGCAAGACGCTCTCGATCTGGAGCGCGCTCGCGCGAATGCCCGAGGGCGAGGTGCTGATCGTCTGCCCGAAGGGCGCGATGCCGCAATGGCGTCGCACGATCGTCGGTTCGGGATTGCCGGAGAAGGCGGTGACCCTCGTGAACTACGAGCGCACCAAGTCCCTGATGGCGCCGCCGCCCGCGAGCACCCGCCGGTCGGCGCGCGCCAGGAACAACGCGCTGGCCAAGAACGGAAGCCTGCGCCGGACCTGGCCCCTCGTCGTGTTCGACGAGAGCCACCGGCTGCGCAATCCCTACAGCCAGCAGAGCCTGGTGTGCCGCCACCTGGCCGACGCGGCGGTGTTCACCGGCTACGTGAGCGCGACGGCCGGGCAGGCGCCCCACGAGCTCTCCTATCTCGGACGCCTCCTCGGCGAGGCGGCCGACGCGCCGACCGCGACCCTCGCCGAGTTCCGGACGCTGATGCAGCGCCTCGGGATCGGCCGGGCCAAGGGCCGTTGGGTGAACTGGTCGTGGACCAGCAATGCGCGCGACTGCGCCGTCATGGCCGACCTGCTCTACACCGGCCCGCGCGCGATCGGGCTGCGGCGGCGCCCGGGCGACATCGCCGGCTGGCCGGAGGTTCAGCGCGCCCTGGCGCCGACGGCCCTGACGGCGGAGGCCCGCCGCCTGTACCAGGCGACGTGGCGCGCGTTCCGCCAGGAATTCGGGTTGCTCGGCGGCAGCCACCGGCGCCCGGCCGGGTGGGCGGCGGATCTGCGCTTCCGGCAGAAGGCGAGCCTGCTGCGCGTGGCGGGAACGTGCGACTTCGCCGAGCTTCTCCTCGGCGCGGGCGAGCAGGTCGCGATCTCCGTGGCGTTCCTCGAGACTGGTGCGGCGCTGCAGGCGGCCCTGGAGCAGCGCGGCTGGCAGGTCGGCACCATCGACGGGCGGCAGGATGCCGAGGCGAACGAGGCGGTGCGCCGGGCCTTCCAGACCGGTCGGCTCGACGTCGTCGTGTTCACGGTGACGGAGTCGATCTCGCTCCATCAGGACGAGCTGCCGGGCGGCGAGCGCACGCGGGCCCTGGTGATCCACGACATGCGCCACAGCGCGATCCAACTCGCCCAGATCGAGGGACGCTGCCACCGGGACGGGCAGGCGGCGACGATCCACTACGCCTATGCCGAGGGCACGGTCGAGGAGGAGATCACCGCGACCGTGGTCCAGCGCATGGCCGCGATGGGCGCCATGGTGGGCGAGGATACCGGGATGTTCGAGGCGATCGCGCGCCGCCTGGCAGCCGACGGCCCCGGCGCCTGAGGGACCGCCGGGACGCCGCCGACGACGACGCGCCCCACGGGCCGGCGCCGGCTTGATGGTCGCCTGATCTATCGCACACCCGACAAATCAGGCCTCTGTAGGCTCGCTTGACGCCTCGCGACTGTCAAATCGCGGCTACCATTTCGAAAGACCTTGCCCGCGATAGTAAGGCATGACACGCAGACTCACGAGCCGCCAGGACCTGCCCGACGACGTGCAGACCGAGCTCGTCTTCCTGCTGTACTCGTCCCTGCCGCAGGTGGCGATCCTCGCGATCACCGTGTCGGCGGCCAGCCTCGCCTTCGCGCTCGCGACCGGCGGCCTCGTCGAGGCGGCGCTGGGCGCGCTCGCATCCGCCGCCACCCTCTGCCGCGTCGCCTCGATCCGGCGGTTCAAGCGCACGCGGACGCAGGACATGACGTTTCGCGTCGCGCGGGCCTGCGGCCGGACCTTCGGCGCGATGATGGTCGGCACCGGGATCTGCCTCGCCCTGCTCGCGCTGCGCGCCGCAGCGATCGACCGCCTGGACTTCTTCATCCTGTTCTTCGGCATCATCCTCAGCTTCTGCGTCGGCGCGGCGACCCGCTCCTCCGTGATCCCGTGGATCCCGGTGACGACCGCCTACATCATGCTGATCGCCTGCATCGTCGCCCTGACCCGGCGGCCGGAATTCGGCTGCTGGTTCGGAGGCTGGTTCCTGATCCTGATGCTGGTGGCCTACGCCGAAGCCTGCCTGCACCTGGAGGGCACCGTCATCGACAAGATCCTGGCACGGCGCGCCGTCGCCTGGACCGCGGCGCATGACGGCCTGACCGGCCTGCCGAACCGCGCCAGCTTCGGCACGCAGCTCGATCGCGCCTGCCGCCGGCCGGGCGGCACGGGCGAGCCCTGCGCGGTGCTCTACCTCGACCTCGATCGCTTCAAGTCCGTGAACGACACGATGGGCCACGCCGCCGGCGATACGCTCTTGGCTCGGGTCGCCGACCGCCTTCGCCAGGCCATCGAAGGGCAGGCGAGCGCCTATCGTCTCGGCGGCGGCGAATTCGCCGTGCTGCTGGAGGTCGACGCGACGCCCGAACGGGCGCGCGCCCTGGCGTCTCGGATCGTCGCGGAGGTCGGCCGCCCCTACCGGCTGTCCGGCGGCAGCGCGGAGATCGGGATCTCCGTCGGCATCGCGCATGCGCCGGAGGTCGGGGCCGATCCGCAGGAGGTCCTGAACCGGGCCGACCGCGCGCTGTATGCCGCCAAGGGCGGCGGGCGCAGGCGGTGGATCGCGGCGGATCATCCCGGGGCGCTCGCCGCCTGAGCCGGCGTTCCGTGCCGCCGGCGTGACCGGCCGGCGGAGGACGAGGCCTCAGGCGACGGGAAAGGCCGTCGGCTCGGCGATCTCGACCCGGTTGTTGCGGGACCGGTATTCGCGGGCGGCAGCGTAGGCCGGGCGCCGGGCTCGCATGATCGAGCCGAGCGGCCGGTGCGCGGCCAGGCCGGTCCACGGATTGAAGGCCAGACGGTCCTCGACGGCGGCGCGCATCGCGTCCGACCACGTGTCCTGCGGCGCGGCGGTGATGCGGGCGACGGGGCGATAGGGGCTCTCGTCCTCGGACCACATCGCCGCGGCGTCCTCGACCGGCATCGCCTCGATGTCCGTCGCCAGCTGCACCCGCAGCTCCCAGACGGCCGGGCAGGTGCGGAAGAAGTCCCGGACGGCCTCGCGGATCCCGTCGGGACGGCCGGCGAGGTTGAGGGGCCGCTCCGACAGGGCGACGAGGTCGGAGGAGACCGGCGAAAGCGCCACCTTGCCGAAATACGCGCCGTGCAGGAGCGCGGCCTGGGAGAAGAAGCTGTCGCCCAGAAGATGGGTCTTCGCCTGGCCGGCCAGGGTGGTCAGAGTGGCGGACTTGCCCCCGACCATCTCGAGCGCGGCCTCCGCGGTGCGCGTCACGGCCGACACCGCCCGCTTGAGGGGCTCGGCACGCCCGGTGGTCGCGGCCAGCGGCCTGAGCTGCCGCAGGAAGCCCTCGGCGGTGCCGATCTGGAACGCGGGCGAGTTGCCGAGCACGTAGTTCTGGGTGGTCTCGCCCTCGCTGCCCCGCAGGCGCGGGCCGGGAACGCCCAGGACCTTGAGGGCGGCCCCCCGCGGGGTGGACACCCGGTCGTCGAGGATGTCGCCCGGCGTGGTGCTGAACCGCAGGATCGCCTCGTAGTTGGCCGGCGCCGCGAACAGGCCCTGGGCGAGGGCCGGCGGAAGGCCGGGCAGGACCTCGAATCGTGCCTTCAGGTAGCCGTGCGCCTTGGCGTGGACGGCCCGGTGGGCGTAGCCGGTGTCGGCATGCGTCTTCCGCTGGATCGAGAGCATGGCCACGGTCAGACCCCGCTGGATCTCGTCCTCGTCCGCCGGGACGGTCTCGAAGGAGGGGTCGAACCGAAGCGGAGGTTGCTGGGTCATGCCCTCAAACGTGGGGCGACTCGCGGAAGTTGCCCGACCGGGCGAGATGCCGCGTCCTCGACCGGGCCGCCTCGGCCTTGGAACGCCGGCCGCCCTCGGTTCGGCCCCGCCCCGATCCGCTCACGGGGCGGGGGAACCCCGGATCTCACCAGCCTGGGCCGAAACGCGACGCGGCCCGGATGCGGGATACCGCGATCGGATTTAAGCGCGCGTAGGATCGGACCATGCCCGGCTGTCCCGTATCGAGATGCCGGGCCGTCTCGGGTCGGGTGGGCGGCCCCCCCGACCGGCGCGTCGGCTTTCGGGGCGGATTGTACCGAAAAGACCGTGCGACGCGGCCGAGCGGGCGTGCGAGTTCGGAGCGTCGAGCGGCGGCGCTCGGCGATCGCCCGCCGGTCGGAACGACAGGCGAGCGGTCATATTTCCGCCGTCGCGCACCGACTCTGAGAGACCGACCAGACCGTTCCAGATAAAATCGGTGACATGAATCGTCCCCCCGCCCGCGAGACGGAGGCCGCGCGTCTCGGCGCCCTCGATCGCTATCGCATGCTCGATACGCCGCGCGAGCAGGATTTCGACGAGATCGCGGAAGCGGCCGCCGAGCTGTGCGAGGTGCCGATCGGGGTCGTCAACCTGATCGGCGACGGGCGCCAGTTCTTCAAGGCCGAAGTCGGGCTCGGCGTCCGCGAGACGCCGCTGGAGAGCTCGTTCTGCCGGCAGGCAATCCTGCAGGAGGACTTCCTCTACGTCCCCGACGCGCGCCACGACCCGCGCTTCGAGGCCAACCCGCTCGTCGTCGGGGACCCGGGCCTGCGCTTCTACGCCGGCGCCCTGCTCAAGACCGCCGACGGCCATCCCATCGGCACGGTCTGCGTCCTCCATACCAAGCCGCACCAGCTGACCGAGCGCCAGCGCAAGGGCCTCGCCCGCCTCGCGCGCCAGACCATGGCGCAGATGGAGCTGCGCCGGTCGCTGCGGGCGCAGGAGGAGCAGCGCCTCCTGCACGAGCGCATCGTCGACGGCGCCACGGACTACGCCATCGTCGCGACCGACGCGGCGGGCCGCGTGACCCGCTGGAACACGGGCGCCGAGCGCACCCTCGGCTGGACCCAAGCCGAGATGCTGGGCCGGGCGGTGGACGCGTTCTTCACGCCGGACGATCGCGCGAGCGGGCGGCCGGAGATCGAGATGCGGCTCGCGGAAAAGAACGGCAGCGCGCCCGACGAGCGCTGGCACGTGCGCAAGGACGGCAGCCGGTTCTGGGCCTCGGGCAAGATGATGCCCCTCCGGTCGGACGACGGGCGAACCGTCGGCTTCCTCAAGATCCTGCGCGACCGGACCCGGGAACGCGACGCCGGTGCGGCGCTGGAGGCGAGCGAGCTGCGCTACCGCTCCCTCGTCGAGGTCAGCCCTCAGGTGGTCTGGTTCGGCGACATCGACGGCGACGTCACCTACTGCAACGCCTACTGGTACGCCTATACCGGACTGCCCGCGAACGAGACCGGGGAGACGAGCTGGATGGGCGTGATCCACCCCGACCACCGCGACGCGACCCGTCGCGCCTGGCTCGCCGCCTCCCGCGACGGCCGGGACTACGAGGTGGAGTTCCTGCTGCGGCGGGCCGACGGGATGTACCGCTGGTTCCTGTCCCGCGCACGCCCGATCCGCGATGCGGACGGGACCGTGCGCAGCTGGATCGGCACCTCGCTCGACATCCACGAGCGCAAGGTCGCCGAGGCGCGCTTCCAGACCCTGACCCAGCTCGCGCCGACCGTGATCTGGTTCGGCAATCCCGACGGCAGCCTCAGCTACCTGAACGACCGCTGGTACGCCTATACCGGGCAGACGCCGGAGCACGCGCTGCCGCTCGGGTGGGCCGAAGCGATCCATCCCGACGACCGGCCGGGGCTGTTGGAGACGTGGGAGGCGGCGCGCACCCGCGAGACCGTCTACGACACGGAGGCGCGGCTGCGTCGGGCCGACGGCGCCTATCGCTGGTTCCTGATCCGGGCCGAGCCGATGCGGGACGGCGCCGGATCGGTCGTGGGCTGGCTCGGCAGCACCAGCGACATCCACGACCGCCGCCAGGTGGAGGAGGACCTGCGCCGCGCGCGCGAGCAGCTGCGCCTCGCCGTCGAGGCGACGGGAACCGGGATCTTCGACTACGACCTCGTCGCCGACGTCCTGAAGTGGGATGCCCGCACGCGCTCCTTCTTCGGCCTCGGCCCCGATGCCGCGGTGAACCTCGACGTCTACCTCGCCCGCCTGCACCCGGACGACCGCGCCGCGGCGGACGCGGCGGTCGGCGCCGCGATCGATCCGGCGGGCGACGGGACCTACGACATCACCTACCGCACCGTGGCGCCGGAGGACGGCATCGAGCGCTGGGTGTCCGCCAAGGGGCAGACCCTGTTCGAGGATGGGCGGCCGCTGCGGCTCATCGGGACGGCGCGCGACATCACCGTCGCGCGGCGGGCCGAGCAAGTCCTGCGCGAGACCGAGGAGCGCTATCGGCTGGCATCGCGCGCCACCAACGACGCGATCTGGGATTGGGACCTCGCCAGCAATCACGTGCTGTGGAACGAGGCGCTCCAGGCCGCCTACGGCCACGCCCCGGACGCCGTCGACCCGACGGGGGATTGGTGGATCGGGCAGATCCATCCCGAGGACCGCGGGCGCGTCGACGCCGCCATCCACGCGATCATCGACGGCACCGGCACGGCCTGGACCGACGAGTATCGCTTCCTGCGCGCGGACGGCTCCTACGCCTACGTCCTCGACCGGGGTTACGTCATCCGCGACGCGACCGGCCGGGCGGTTCGGATGATCGGCGCCATGCTCGACATCTCCGAGCGCCGGAAGGCCGAGGAGCACCAGCGCCTGCTGACCGGCGAGCTGCAGCACCGGGTCAAGAACACCCTCGCCCTGGTGCAGGCCATCGCCAGCCAGACCCTGCGCGGCTCGACCGACGTCAACGAGATGCGGGAGGCGTTCGCCGCCCGGCTGATCTCGCTCGGCCGCGCGCACGACATCCTGACCGCCGCGAGCTGGACGGCCGCCCCGATCGGGGACGTCGTGGACGGGGCTCTGAGCGTGCATCTCGGGGCGATGGCCGCGCGCCTGCGCACCAGCGGGCCCAACGTGCTCCTGGCGGCCAAGCCCGCCCTGTCGCTCGCCCTGTCCCTGCACGAGCTCGCCACCAACGCCGCCAAGTACGGCGCGCTCTCGAACGACGCGGGCGTCGTCGACCTGCGCTGGCACGTGGCCCATGCCGGCGACGCCCCGCGGTTCTCCCTGGTCTGGTCCGAGCAGGGCGGCCCGCCGATCCTGGTCCAGCCGGCGCGCCGCGGCTTCGGATCGCGCCTGATCGAGCGCAGCTTCGCCGCCGAGGTCGGCGGCGAGGTCACGCTCACCTACGCGCGGACGGGCCTCGTCTGCCGGCTGGAGGCCCCCCTCGCGTCGATGCAGGAGATCCCCGATGCCGCCGCGGCCTGAGGTGCGGGCGGGCGCGGCCCGCGCGTGCATCGCGCCTTGGCGCGGCGGCCGACCGGCCTATCTGTGCGGTCACCGCGCCGCGATGCCCATCGCGCGCAGCCCGAGCGCTCGGCCGATCCCGTCATGTCGCTGACCAAACGCATCGTCGGCCTCGTCACGCTCGCGCTCGTGCCCGCCCTCGCGATCCAGGGCTACAACGAGTTCGCGTTGCGCGCCGCGCGGGGCGAGGCCGTGCGCGACGAGGCGATGCGCGCCGCCCGCAGCGTCGCCGCCGACCTCGGCCAGTTCGGGCGCGGCACCCGGCAGGTTCTCGGCATCCTGGCCGAGGTCCCGGAGATCCAGGGCAAGGACCCCGACACCTGCACGGCCTATCTCAAGACCCTGCTCGGGAAGGTCCCGGGCGCGTTCTTCTTCGGGGTGGCGGATGCCGACGGCACCATCGTCTGCAACACCCTCGGCTTCCCGCGCGGCGCCTACACCCTGGCCGACCGCGGCTACTTCCGGGACGCGATGCGCACGGGCGGCTTCGCGGTCGGCGGGTTCGTGACGGGGCGGATCACCCGCAAGCCGACCTGGCAGTTCGCCCAGGCCATCCCGGGAGCCGGCGGCCGGCCGACCGGCGTCGTGGTGGCCAGCATCGACCTGGACCACCTCGCCGGACACCAGGCCCGGGCCGGGCTGCCTCCCGACGCCGCGCTGATCGTCGCGGATCGGGACGGCGTCATCCTGCTCCGCCTGCCCGACCACGCCGCATGGGTCGGCAAGCCGCTGCCGCAGCCGTTCTGGTCGGCGCTCTCGGAGAACCGCGGCAAGGTGATCGACCTGGCGGGCCTGCGCGGGACGATGCGGATCACCGGAATCGCGGCCGTCACGCCGGACGACCTCGAAGGCGTGACCGTCGCGGTCGGCCTTTCGCCCGCGGCCGCCTTCGCCGACATCGACGCGGCGACGCAGCGCGGCGTCATCCTCATCGTCCTCGGCGCCCTCGGCGCCCTCGTCGCGGCGCTGCTGGCGGGGCGCGCCTTCATCCGCCGTCCGGTGCGCCGCCTGCTGCAGGCCGCGTCCGCCTGGCGGCTCGGGGACCTCGGCGCGCGGTCGAGCCTGTCCGGCCCGTCCGAGTTCGGGCAGCTCGGCGAGGCGTTCGACGCCATGGCGATCTCGCTGCAGAAGCACGAGGGCGAGCTGCGCTCGGAGATCGCGCGCAGCCATCTCCTGCAGGAACGGCAGACGATGATGCTGCACGAGCTCAACCACCGGGTCCGCAACACCCTGACCACGGTGCAGTCGCTCGCCCGCCAGTCGCGCCGCACCGACGAGACCGGCGAGCGGCTGGAGGGGCGCATCATCGCCCTGTCGAAGACCCACGACCTGCTCTCGCGCGACGACTGGGCGGGCGCCCCGCTCCGGACGGTGCTGGAGAACGAGCTGGCGCCGTTCAGCGAGGGCCAGGCCGACCGCTTCCGGCTCGACGGCCCCGAGGTCGACCTTCCGCCGCGCTACGTGCTGGCGCTCGGCATGGCGCTGCACGAGCTGACCACGAACGCCGCCAAGTACGGCGCCCTGTCCGGCGGGACCGGGCGCGTCGACATCGCGTGGCGGACCGCGACCGCGGAGGGCGGCACGCGCCGGCTCGTGCTGGACTGGCGCGAGAGCGGCGGCCCGCCGGTCGTCGCGCCGCAGCGGCGCGGCTACGGCACGCGGCTGATCAACGGCGGCATCGGCCATGAGCTCGGCGGGACGGTGCAGCTCGAGTTCGACCGTTCGGGGCTTCGCTGCACCCTGGACGTGCCGCTCGACGCGCAGGATCGCTTCACCTCGTTCCACCCGGAATCCGGGATGCCGATGTCGGCGGCCTGACCGCGCGCCCCCGGCCGGGACCGGCCGGAGGCGGCAGACCATGAACGGCCGCGTGCGGGTCCTCCGCGGATCCCCTCGATCGGCGGGGTCGGGTCCGGATCGCGGCTCGGCGACGACGAGCGAGACGCCGGGGTATCCCGCGACAACGGGCGCGTCGCGGCTCCCCAGAGGATTGCGCATCGATGCTCGAGACTTTCTTCGACCGCCCCGCGGCCGCCGTCGCGCAGGATCTGATCGGCGCGCGACTCTTCGTCGAGGCGGTCGGCGGCCTCGTCGTCGAGACCGAGGCCTACGACCGCGCCGATCCGGCGTCCCACAGCTTCCGGGGGCCGACGAAGCGCAACGCCAGCATGTTCGGGCCGCCCGGCCACGCCTACGTCTATCGCTCCTACGGCCTGCACTGGTGCCTCAACCTCGTGTGCGAGCCCGGCAGCGCGGTGCTGCTGCGCGCCATCGAGCCCACGCAGGGCATCGCGGCGATGCAGGCGCGCCGTGCCACGGCGGAACCGCGACTGTTGTGCGCGGGGCCCGGCCGCCTGTGCCAGGCGCTGGGCGTCACCGATGCGCTCGATGGTCGTTCCCTCGCGGGCCCGCCGTTCCGCTTCGCGCCTCGGGGCCGGCCGGTGCCCGTCGTCGTAGACCGACGCATCGGCATCACGCGCGGCGCCGAGACGCCCTGGCGTTTCCTGCTCGCCGGATCCCGGTACGTCAGCCGCCCCGCACGGCGCATCGCCGCAACGGACGCCTGACCTCGGGCGCCCCGCACCCCGCCGGCGAGCGGAGGTCCGGCCCGGTCGCGGGCAGGGGAGGCCCACGCTCATAGGCCCCGGCCCGACCGCATGCGGCGCTCCGCGTCACAGGGCCAGCGGCGCGTTGTCGACGACCTCCTTCATCACGAAGAACGTCCGCGTCTGGCGCACGCCGGGCAGCGCGATCAGCGTGCTGCTGTGCAGGCGGTTGAAATCCGCCATGTCGCGCACCCGGATCTTGAGGAAGTAGTCGAAATCGCCCGCCACCAGGTGGCAGTCGAGCACGGTCGGCATGGCGCGGGCCGCCGCCTCGAAGGCCGCGAAGCTCTCCGGCGTCGAGCGGTCGAGCACCACGCCGACGATCACCAGCGCGCCGAGGCCGACCTTGTCCGGCGCCACCTGGGCGCGGACCGCCTTGACGTAGCCCTCCGCGAACAGCCGCTGCGTCCGGCGATGGCAGGTCGCCGCGCTGGTGCTCACGCGCTTGGCGATCTCGGCGTTGCCCATCCGCCCGTCCGCCTGCAGCAGGCGCAGGATCTTCAGGTCGATCCGGTCGAGCCCAGCGTCGGTGGACGAATCTCTCATGACCCCGCCGCCTCACGATCCATCGAGCGCCATATGCCGGCGATCAAGGGAACACGGCGGCAAAGCGCGCGCCACCCTTCGAGAGAACCTTCCGGGACGGCTGACGCCCGCCGCAAACGGCCGAGACCGTTCGCGGCGCGCCGACGTCTCAGGCGGCGAGGGCGGCCGCGATATCGCGCTCGAGCGACGCGGGCTTGGCGGTCGGCGGATAGCGGCCGATCACCCGGCCGTCGCGGCCGACGAGGAATTTCGTGAAGTTCCACTTGATGCCGGCCGTGCCGAGGAGGCCGGGCTTCTCGCTCTTGAGATGCCGGTAGACCGGGTCGGCGCCCGCCCCGTTGACCTCGACCTTCGCCAGCAGCGGGAAGCTCACGTCGTAGGTCAGGCTGCAGAACTGGGCGATCTCGGTGGCGTTTCCCGGCTCCTGCGCGCCGAACTGGTTGCAGGGGAACCCGAGCACCACGAGCCCGGCCGCGCGGTGCTTCTTCCACAAGGCCTCCAGCCCCTCGTATTGCGGGGTAAACCCGCATTTCGAGGCGGTGTTGACGACGAGCGCGACCTTGCCGCGGTACTGCGCGAGCGGATGCGGAGCGCCGTCGGCGCCCTTCGGCGCGAAGTCGAACAGCGTCATCGGGCCGCCGTCCGCCGCTCGACGAGGCGGGCCAGGTACGCGGACCCGATCGGGATGATCGTGTCGTCGAAATTGTAGCCCGGGTTGTGCAGCCCGGCTCCGGTCGAGGCGCCGATCCAGGCATAGGCGCCGGGCACCGCCATCGCCATGTCGGCGAAGTCCTCGCTGCCCATCTTCGGGCTGGAATTGAGGTCGACCCGCTCGGGCCCGAACAGCTCGGTCGCGGTGTCGATCGCGGCCTGGGTCTGGTCGGGGGCGTTCTCCAGCACCGAGAACTTGTCCTGGATGTCGACCGTGATCTCGGCGCCGTAGGCCGCGGCGTAGCCCTTGGCGAGCTCCCGCATCCGGTCGTGGCTGAGCTTGCGCAGGTCGCGGTCGAAGGTGCGGATCGTGCCGGCCATGTGCGCGGTGTCGGGGATGACGTTGTAGGCCGAGCCGGCGTTGAACTGGGTGATCGACAGCACGATCGACTTGAGCGGGTCGGCGTTGCGCGAGACGATCGACTGCAGCGCCTGCGCCAGCGCCGTGCCGACGACGATCGGGTCGATGCCGCTGTGCGGCTGCGCCGCGTGGATGCCGCGACCCTTCACGTGGATGTCGAAGAAGTCGGCCGCCGCCATGATCGGGCCGGGGCGCAGCTTGATCATGCCGTGCGGGCCGCTCGGCTGGTTGTGCAGGCCGTAGATCTCGTCGCAGGGAAAGCGCTCGAACAGCCCGTCGGCGAGCATGGCGCGGGCGCCGCCCAGCCCCTCTTCCGCCGGCTGGAACACGAACACCGCCGTGCCGTCGAAGTCGCGGGTCTCGGCGAGGTACCGGGCGGCGCCGACGAGCATGGTGGTGTGGCCGTCGTGCCCGCAGGCGTGCATCTTGCCGGGGATGGTCGAGCGATAGGGGAGGTTGGTCTCCTCCGCGATCGGCAGCGCGTCCATGTCGGCGCGCAGGCCGATGCGGCGGCCGTTGTCGCTGCGGCCCTTCAGGATGCCGACGACGCCGGTGCCGCCGACGTTGCGATGGACCTCGATGCCGAAGCCCTCGAGCAGGTCGGCGACGATGCCCGAGGTGCGCACCTCCTCGAACCCGATCTCGGGATGGGCGTGCAGGTCGCGGCGGAGCGCGGTCAACGCGTCGGCGTAGGTCGTGATGCGATCGATCGGGCTCATGGGCGTCAGGACTCTTCCGGGCTGGGCCGTCGGAACGGCGTCAGGGTGTCGAGCTCGTCGACCATGGCTTCGACATGGGCGCGCTCGCGCTGCAAGTAGTCGGCCACCGCGCGGCGCAACGACGGGTCGGCGATGTCGTGCGCGGAGTGCATCAGCACCGGCCGGTAGCCGCGGGCGAGCTTGTGCTCGCCCTGCGCCCCGGCCTCGACCCGCTTCAGGCCGCGCGCGATCGCGAAGTCGATCGCCTGATAGTAGCAGACCTCGAAATGCAGGAACGGGTGCTCCTCGATGCAGCCCCAGTTCCGGCCGTAGAGCGCCGTGTCGCCGATCAGGTTGATCGCGCCGGCGACGTAGCGGCCCTCGCGCTTGGCCATGATGAGAAGCACGCGCTCGGGCATCCGCTCGGACAGGAGCGAGAAGAAGCGCCGGTTGAGGTAGGGCCGGCCCCATTTGCGCGCGCCGGTGTCGGTGTAGAATTCGTAGAACGCGTCCCAATGCGCCTCGGTGAGGTCGGCCCCGGTCAGGTGCTCCACCGTGATGCCGGGCGACAGCGCGTCGCGCCGCTCGCGCTTGATGCTCTTGCGCTTGCGCGAGGCGAGCGCCGCGAGGAAGTCGTCGAAGCCCGCGTAGCCGGCGTTCTCCCAGTGGAACTGCTGGTCGGTGCGCTGGAGGAAGCCGGCGGCGCCCGCCCGCTCCCATTCCGGCTCCTGCATGAAGGTGACGTGGATCGAGGAGGCCTTGGTCTCGGACCGCAGCGCCCGCAACCCGGCCACCAGGGCGGCCGTCGCGGTCTCCGGGTCGGCGCCGGGCGCGATCAGGAAGCGCGGACCGGTGACGGGGGTGAACGGCACGCTCACCTGCAGCTTCGGGTAGTAGCTCCCGCCGGCGCGCTCGAAGGCGTCGGCCCAGCCGTGGTCGAAGATGTATTCGCCCTGGCTGTGGGATTTCAGGTAGCACGGCACGACCCCGAGCAGCGTGTCGTCGCGCTCCACCGAGACGTGCAACGGCAGCCACCCGGTCCGGCGCGAGACGCAGCCCGAATCCTCGAGGGCCGAGAGGAAGGCGTGGCTGACGAAGGGGTTGTGGGTCTCGTCGCCCGAGCCCAGCGTCTCGGCCGACGTGGCGCAGGCGTCCCAGGCCGCGGCCCCGATCTCCTTCAGGCCGGCGAGCGCGCGGACCTTGAGCACGGTCTCGGAGGTCGCAGGCTCGTGCGGAGCACCCGGTTTTTCCATGCACGACAATCTAGCCCGCCGGACAGGGGGGACAAGGCGGAGGCGTGCATCCTGCCGTCGCAGCGTGAGGCATCGCCGTCTTCCGGTCTTGCCAAGCCGCTCGCCACCTTCCAACGGTCCGCATGGGAATCGACGGTCCCCTGAGTGTCGAGCCAATGCGCCTCAGCCACCCGCTAGCCTTCCGAAGGCGGACGCCGCCGGATGATTTCATCGAGGATCATCCGATCGAGATGTCGAACCTCGACGAGGCGGACCCGCATGTGCCGGGCACGATCTTCGTGTCGACGGCCCTCGGCTCGCACGGCCCCCAGGTGACGTGGTATCCCGACCGTGCAGGGCGGACGTTACCGTGCCTCATCGTCTCGATCGGACCGAATCCGAGCGTCCGTGACGATTTCCTGCCGCCGATCGTGTCACGGGCCGCGGCCCCGAAGGTCATCGCGTGGGTGCGACCCAACCACGTCGCCCTGCTGGACTTCTGGACGAACGGCGCATCCTGGAACCGCCGTGAGGTCGCCGCCTTCCTCGATGGGCTGCTTCCCCTTCCCTGATCGAGCCTTGCCCTGATCGAGCCTTGCCCTGATCGAACCCTGCCGTGACCGAACGGATCAGGCCGAAAACCCCTCGAACACCATCTGGTCGGCATGCATCTCGGCGAGCCGGCGCTGGTCCGGGTTGCGCACCGTCCAAGCCATCACCGGGAGATGGCCGAGCACGCGGGCGAGATGCGTCGCGGCGCAGGGCAGGTCGTCGACCCGCCAGGACACGAAGCCGGGCCGCGTCTCCGCGATGTGCAGCAGGTCCGAGAGCCGGCGCCGCGCCGAATCGGTGAGGCCGGCATAGGCCGGGTCGTCCTGGTTCGTCTCGCCGACGATGCCGCGCGGGATCGTCTCGGGCACCAGCCCGCGCAGCGCCGCGACCACCTGCGGGTCGAAGGATTTCACCGCCACCGGCCCGGCGTATTCGCAAAGGATGTCCGCGACCCGGCGGGTCAGGGTGAGGTCGCCGGAATAGGACGACTTGATCTCGACCACGAGCGGCGTCCGCCCGGCGATCTCCGACAGGAAGGCCGGCAGCGTCGGGATGGTCTCCGCCGTGCCCGCGACCGTCAGGCGAGCGAGGTCGGCGCCCCGCATCGCGGCGACGGGGTCGGCGACGCCCGTCAGCCGCCCCAGCGCCGCATCGTGGAACACCATCGCCTCGCCGTCGGCGCTGATCTGCACGTCGCACTCGATGGCGTAGCCGCCGGCGATCGCCGCTCGGGCGGCGGCGACCGTGTTCTCGGGGCGGCCCGCCGCGCGGTCGTGCAGGCCGCGATGGGCGATCGGCCGCGCGACGAGCCAGGAGATCCCGGCGGGCCGGCCCATCACCGCACCTCGAACATCGCCTCGACCTCGACGGCGGCGTCCAGCGGCAGCTCGGCGACGCCGACCGTGGAGCGGGCATGGCGGCCGCGGTCGCCCAGCACCGCGACCATCAGGTCGGAGGCGCCGTTCATGATGCCGGCGAGACCGGCGAAGCTCGGCACGCAGTTGATGAAGCCCCCGAGGCGGACGCATTGCACCACCCCGCGCTCGAGGTCGCCCACCGCCGCCTCGACCTGGGCCAGCACGTTGAGCGCGCAGAGCTTGGCCGCGGCGATGCCGTCCTCCGCCGAGACCTCGGCGCCGAGCTTGCCGACATGCGCCGGCCCGAGCTTGCCGTCCGCCCCGAAGCAGATCTGGCCCGAGATCACCACGAGGTTGCCGGCCCGCACGAACGGCACGTAGTTCGCGACCGGGGCCGCCGCCTTCGGCAGGGCGAGCCCGAGGCTCTCGAGGCGTTCCTTGACCGTGCTCATGAGGCGATTCCTCTGGTTCGTCGTCGGCGATGCGCGGGTTCTGGAGCACGGGCAGCACCTGCCGCGCAAGCGGCCCGTGCGAGGCATGTCGTAGGCAAGCCGGCAAACGACGCCTGTTTTGCAGGCATGTCCGGCACGAAGGCCGGCCCCATCATTGACAGCGCGGCCTCGTTTCATAGTAATCGCGCGCGTGCCGCCCCGGTGACGAGGCGGCACTTTCGTTTTTGCACGCAGGGCACTCGTCCTGCACGCAGCCTTCAACGCTGGGTCGTCGCCCGGCACGCCGACACGGAGACGGGATCGTGACATCCGCCCTTCTGCCGACCTATGCCCGGGCCGCCATCGCCTTCGAGCGTGGCGAGGGCGCATGGCTGGTGGCGCGCGGGGGCGAGCGATACCTCGATTTCGGCGCCGGCATCGCGGTGAACGCGCTGGGCCACGCCCACCCGCACCTCGTCGAGGCCCTGACCACCCAGGCGCAGAAGCTCTGGCACACCTCGAACCTGTTCGAGATTCCCGACGGCGAGCGCTTCGGGCAGCGCCTCGTCGACGCGAGCTTCGCCGACGTCGCCTTCTTCTGCAACTCGGGCGCCGAGGCCAACGAGGCCGCGATCAAGATGGCGCGGAAGTACCATGCCGCGGGCGGCCACCCCGAGCGCTACCGCATCGTCACTTTCGAGGGCGCGTTCCACGGGCGCACGCTGGCGACGCTGGCCGCCGGCGGCCAGCAGAAGTACATCGAGGGCTTCGGCCCGAAGGTCGACGGGTTCGACCAGGTGCCCTTCGGCGACCACGCCGCGCTGCGCGCCGCGATCGGCCCCGAGACGGCGGCCGTGATGATCGAGCCGATCCAGGGGGAGGGCGGCGTCCGGCCGGTGCCGCCGCAATGCCTGCGGGGCCTGCGCGAGCTCTGCGACGAGCACGGCCTGATGCTGATCATGGACGAGGTCCAGACCGGCGTCGGCCGCACCGGGCGGCTGTTCGCCCACGAGTGGTCGGGCATCGCCCCGGACATCATGAGCGCGGCCAAGGGCATCGGCGGCGGCTTCCCGATGGGCGTGTGCCTGGCGACGCACGAGGCCGCCCGCGGCATGGTCGCCGGCAGCCACGGCACCACCTTCGGCGGCAACCCGCTCGCGATGGCGGTCGGCAACGCCGTGCTCGACGTGGTGCTGGCCGACGGTTTCCTCGATCACGTCCGGCAGGTCGCGCGGGTTCTGACGCAGAAGCTCGGGGCCCTTCGCGACCGCTATCCCGACGTCGTCACGGCGATCCGCGGCGACGGCCTGATGCTCGGGCTCAAGCTCAGCGTGCCCAACACCGCGTTCGCGGCCGCCGCGCGGGCCGAGCACCTGCTGGTGATCCCGGCGGGCGACAACGTGGTGCGCCTGCTGCCGCCGCTGATCGTCACCGAGGCCGACGTGACCGAGGCCGTCGCGCGCCTCGAAGCCACCGCCGCCGCGTTCGACGGCGCGATGCGCGGCGCCGCCGAGTGATCCTTCCTCGGCTCCCGAAGGCGGAGCCGCCGACCGAACCCGGACATGATGTGTTGAGATGACTGCCCCAGCGAACGGCCAGAGCAGCGGCCAGACGGCCGGCGCGAGCGCGCCCCGCCACTTCCTCGACCTGTCGGACTTCTCCGGCGCCGACCTGCGCCGGGTGCTCGACGCGGCCGCCGCGATCAAGGCGCGCCGCCGCAAGGGCGAGATCGCCGTGGAGCGCCCGCTCGCCGGCAAGAACCTCGCGATGGTGTTCGACCGGCCCTCGACCCGCACCCGCGTCTCGTTCGACGTGGCGATGCGCGAGCTCGGCGGCGAGACGCTGATGCTGACCGGCTCCGAGATGCAGCTCGGCCGCGGCGAGACCATCGGCGACACCGCGCAGGTGCTCTCCCGCTTCGTCGACGCGATCATGATCCGCATCCTCGATCACGCGCTGATGCTCGAGCTGGCCGAGAACGCCACGGTGCCGGTGATCAACGCGCTGACCAAGCTGTCGCATCCGTGCCAGATCATGGCCGACGTGCTGACCTTCGAGGAGCATCGCGGGCCGATCAAGGGCCGCACGGTGGCGTGGTCGGGCGACGCCAACAACGTGCTGACGAGCTGGGCGCACGCGGCCGCGCGCTTCGACTTCACCCTCAACGTCGCCTGCCCGCCCGAGCTGGCGCCCCCGCCCGCGCTGATGGCCTGGGCGCGCGCCGAGGGCGCCCGCGTCAACGTCACCACCGACGCGTTCGCCGCCGTCGAGGGAGCCGACGCGATCGTGACCGATTGCTGGGTCTCGATGGGCGACGAGGACGAGAGCCACCGCCACAACCTGCTCAACCCCTACCAGGTGAACGCCGAGCTGATGCGCGCCGCCGCCAAGGACGCGGTGTTCATGCACTGCCTGCCGGCCCATCGCGGCGAGGAGGTCACCGCCGAGGTGATGGACGGCCCGCAATCGGTGGTGTTCGACGAGGCGGAGAACCGCCTCCACGCCCAGAAGGGCATTTTGGCGTGGTGCCTGCGGGCGAACGGGCTCTGAGCGGACGGATCGCCGAGGCCGTTCGGACGCAGGACCCGTGAGGTCCGCGGGCCTTGACCGTATGAACATCGTGTATACGTTCACGGCGTGAGATACCGATCCCGACCCGGTTGTGAGAGGCTGTCGCCGTGAGCATCGATGGGCTGAGCAACGTCCCGGTGCGGCGCGGGACGACGATCAACCTGCGCGTCGAGGCCGAGACGCGGGACCTGATCGATGACGCCGCATCGGTGCTCGGCAAGACGCGGACCGAGTTCATGATCGACACCGCGCGTCATCACGCCATCGACGTGCTGCTCGATCAGCGCCTGTTCGCCCTGGACGACGCGCGGCATGCCGCGTTCGTCGCGGCCCTCGACGCGCCGCCGGTTGCGAGACCGAGGCTGAGCGCGCTCATGGAGAGGAAGCCGGCCTGGGAGCGATGATCGGCCCGCCGGTTCCGCTGGGTTCGGAGCACGGCCTCGATAGGTTCTCGTGCGGCAAGCCGGTGCTCGACGATTGGCTGAAGCGGCAAGCACGCCGCAGCGAGGGCCGGTTCGCCCGGACCTATGTGATCTGTGCGGACGGCACGGTGGTGGGTTATTACTGCATCTCCGCGGGAACGGTCGCCCGGGCGGATGCTCCGGGACGGATTCGACGCAACGCGCCGGAGCCGATCCCGGTCTCGATTCTGGGTCGGCTGGCCTTGGATCGGCGTTGGGCCGGGCGTGGGCTCGGTGCCGACCTCCTGGCCGATGCACTGCGCCGGATCGCCAATGCCGCCGAGGTGATCGGCATCGGCGCCGTCCTGATCCACGCGCTCGACGACCAGGCGCTGACATTCTACCGCAGCCGGGTGGAATTCCTCGCGTTCCCAGACAACTCGCGCACCCTGTTCCTGCCGATCGGCGCGCTGACAGACAGACGATGACGACCCGAACGCTTCCAAGCCGAACGTTTCCAGGCCAATTGCTTCCAGGATCGAATTGAGCACCATGACCGCCGGACACGACACCACCCCGATCAACGAAGGCAACGGTCACGACGGCGCCGACGACTGCGTGCTGCCGTTCTCCGTCGAGGCGCTCGACGTGCGCGGGCGCGTCGTCCGGCTCGGGCCGTCCGTCGACACGATCCTGCGGCGGCACGGCTACCCGGATGCGGTGGCGCGCCTGCTCGGCGAGGCGGCGGCGCTCACCGTGCTCCTCGGCTCGTCCCTGAAGTTCGAGGGCCGGTTCCAGCTCCAAACCAAGACCGACGGCCCGGTCGGGATGATCGTCGTCGACTTCGAGGCGCCCGACCGCCTGCGCGCCACCGCCCGCTTCGAGGCGGAGGCGATCGCGGCTCTGGGCACCGGTCCGCACAAGGCCGCCGAGTTGATCGGGCAGGGGCACCTGGCCATGACCATCGACCAGGGCTCGGCGGCGAGCCGCTACCAGGGCGTCGTCGCGCTGGAGGGACAGAGCCTGGAGGAGGCGGCGCACCAGTATTTCCGCCAGTCCGAGCAGATCCCGACGCAGGTGCGCCTCGCCGTGGCCGAAGCCTTCGAGGACGGGCAGAGCCGCTGGCGCGCCGGCGGGCTGCTGGTCCAGTTCCTGCCGCAGTCGATCGACCGGGCCCGCCTGGCCGACCTGCCGCCGGGTGACATCCCGGAGGGCCGCGTCCACCTCGACGAGAACGGCACCCAAGAGGACGACGCCTGGGTCGAGGCGCGCGCCCTGGTCGGCACGGTCGAGGACCACGAGCTCGTCGACCCGGCGGTCTCGAGCGAGCGGCTGCTCTACCGGCTGTTCCACGAGCGCGGCGTGCGGGTGTTCGAGGCGCAAGCGGTGCACGAGCAGTGCCGCTGCTCGCGCGAGCGGGTGATGGGCATGATCCGCTCGTTCTCGCCCGAGGAGCGCCGCGAGATGGTGGCCGACGACGGCCGCGTCGTCATCACCTGCGAGTTCTGCTCGCGCCGCTACGACCTCGACCCGGCGGAGGTCGAGGCGGAGGTGGGCGGCACGCCGAAGCAATAGAACGCCGCGCCGACGCGACGACGGCCAAGCTTGATCGAGCGATAGACTGAACTTCGGTTCATAAAAATCAGTTTCTAGGTGTGAAACGGTTTTCGAACCTTCGGCGTTTCGATGCTTCCAAGAACGTCGGAGGAAGCATCATGAAAAGGATCGCCATCGGGCTCGCAGCCCTGCTGCTCAGCACGTCGGTCTACGCCCAGGGCGCGGCCGGAAACGCGGCCGGCGCCGGGCCGGGCCGCGCGAATACAGGTTCGACGGACGCGACCGGCGGACGGCCGGGCAGCGACCGCGCATCGGGCGCGTCGTCCGGCGGCCGGATGTCGGACACGCGGGGCGAGGCCCGGAACACGACCGCGGGGAACGGAACCGGCGGCCGCGAGAGCGGCCTGCAGGCCGGGCGGTCCGATCGCCAGGGCGCCGATCGTGCAGGAGCCGATCGTGGAGGAGCCGATCGTCAGGCCGCCGGCCGCGACGACCGGCGCGGCGCGGATCGGGCCGAGGGCCGCGGCGGCAACCGTGACGGGATGCACGAGAGCCGCGACCGGGCGGAGCGGAGCGGGCGCGAGGCGCGCAGCGAGCGGCGCGAGACCCGCACCGACTTCCGGTCCGAGCGGGTCGGCGGCGGCTTCCGGCGCGAGGGCCGGTTCGTGGTCGTCGGCGGCCAGCGCGTGGTGTACGGCTCGCCGGAGTATCGCCGCCTCGTCACGGTCGAGCGCCGGGGCGGCCCGCGGGTCCGCTACGTCACCATCCGCGGCCACCGCGTGCTGTACGGATCGCCGGAATACCGTCGCCTCGTCACGGTCCGCGAGACCGGTCCGCGCGAGCGCTACGTCACCATCCGCGGGCAGCGTGTGCTGTACGGATCGCCCGAGTACCGTCGCCTCAGCGTGACCACGACCGAGCGTCGCGGCGGCAGCGTCGACGTCGGCTTCCGCGGACAGGATCGCACGGACGTGCGGACCCGCTCCACCCGGACCGAGACCCGCGACGATCGCGGCTTCCGCAATGCCGACCGGCGCAACGCCGGCGAGCGCAACACGGGCGCCGACCGGGGATCCGAGCGCAACGCCGACCTGCGTCGGGGCCAGGATGCGCGCGGCGGCCAGGACAGGGGCGGCATCCGCAACGCTTCGGAGACGATGGGCGGCGGCAAGAGCGAAGACAGGGGTGGCGCCAACGGTGGCGTCAGGAGCGGGCGCGATGCCGGCATGACCGGCGGCTCGCCCGAGCGCGGCGGCGCGGGTGCCGCCACCCGCAACGGCCGCGACGGGGGCGGCGCCGGTCGCAATTGATCGGTCCAGTCGTGCGAACGGGGAGGGGCCGGCGACGGCGCCTCCCCGACCCGCCGCGCCGGTCAGCTCTTGAGCACCGGCTCGGCGATGTCGACGGCATGGCGGCCGGCGAGGTATTCCGGCTGGAACAGGCACATCCGCACGGCATCGCGGTAGCGGCCGTTCATGAAGAACTCGTCCCGCAGGATGCCCTCGGGGCGGAAGCCGCAGCTCTCGTAGATCCGCACGGCGCGGGCATTGTCCTTGTCCACGTGCAGGTAGAGCTTGTGGATGTTGAGCACGCTGAAGGCGTAGTCCATTGCGATCCGCGTCGCCTGGCGGGCGAAGCCCCGGCCCTGGAAGCCCGGATGGATCGCGATCTGGAACTCGCAGCGCCGGTGCAGGTGGTTGATCTCAACGAGCTCGACGAGGCCGGCCGGATGCCCGTTCAGCGTCGCGATGATGAAGCGCCGCTCGGTCTGGTTGTGGATGTTGCGCTCGTAGAGCTGCGCCAGCTCGGCGAAGGACTCGTAGGCCTCCTCGAACCAGTAGCGCATGATGCTGTCGTTGTTGTTGAGCTGATGCACGAACATCAGGTCCTCGCGCTCCAGCGGGCGGAGCTTGACCCTGTCGGGGACGGTCTCGTTCATGCGGCGCAGGCCTCGATCAAGCGGCGGAGGAACGCCTCGCCCTGGCCGAGCGCGGCCAGCGTGATGAACTCGTCCGGCTGGTGGGCCTGGTCGATCGAGCCCGGCCCGCAGACCACGGTCGGGATGCCCGCCTGCTGGAAGCGCCCGGCCTCGGTGGCGTAGGGCATCGACACGGTGCGGTTGCGGTTGGCCAGCCGCAGCGCCAGCCGCTCGGCCTCGGAGCCGGGCTCCGGCAGCAGGCCGGGGATCGCGATCTCCTCGACGGTCTCGATCCGGCCGAACGCGCCGTAGCGGTTCAGGCGCTCGCGGGTCACCGCCTCGGCCTTGGCCTGGAATAGACGCGGGATCTCCGCCATGTCGAGGTCGGGCAGGCCGCGGAACTCCCAGTGGAAGGCGCATTCCTTGGGCAGGATGTTGCGGGCGGTGCCGCCGTGGATCGTGCCGACATGCACGGTGGTGCTGGGCGGATCGAACCGGCCCGACGCGTCGCCCCGGGCGATCATCCGGTCGGCGATGGCGTTCAGCCCGGAGACGAGGTCGCAGGCCGCCATCACGGCGTTGGCCCCGAGCATCGGCTTGGCCGAATGCGCCTCGTGGCCGTGCACCGTGGTGTGGAAGGTGACGATGCTCTTGTGCGCATCGGCGACCTCGAGGTCGGTCGGCTCGCCGACGATCACCGCGCCCGGCCGCGGCAGGTCGACGCCGAAGCGGGCGATCGCGTCCATCACGCCGAGGCAGGTGGTCTCCTCGTCGTAGGAGAGCAGGATGTGGATCGGGCGCTTGAGGCCGGCCGCGAGGCAGTCCGGCACCAGCGCCAGGGCGGTGGCGCAGAACCCCTTCATGTCGACCGCGCCGCGGCCGTAGGCCCGGCCGTCGGCGACGCGCAGGGTGAACGGGTCGGCGGTCCAGGCCTGTCCCGTGACCGGGACGACGTCGGTGTGCCCCGACAGCACGACGCCGCCGTCGACCTGCGGCCCGATCGTGGCGAAGAGCGCGGCACGGTCGCCGGCCGCGTTCGGGATGCGGAGGTGGGGGACGCCCCAGCCGTCGAGATAGGCGGCGACCCAGTCGATCAGGTCGAGATTCGGCTTCGAGCTTTCGGTGTCGAAGCCGACGAGGTGGGCGAGGATGTCGAGCGGGGTCAGCCGCTCGCCGGAACCGGGCATCGCTTGGTGTCCTGGGCGGGCCGCCGGCCTGCCCGGCTCGAATCAGTGCAGGCTGCGGCGGATATGCGGGCTGTCGAGCGAGAAGGCCGGGATCTCGGCCTCGAAGCTCTCGCCCGCGACCGTGGCCATGGTGTAGCTCCCCGCCATCAGCCCGTCCGGCGTGGTGAGCGGGCAGCCGCTGGTGTAGCAGAACGACTCGCCCGGCTCCAGCACCGGCTGCTTACCGACGACGCCGGCGCCGCGCACCTCCTGGCACTCGCCGCGCCCGTCGATGATGCGCCAATGGCGGGAGCGGAGCTGCACCTGCTCGGCGCCGTTGTTCACGATCTCAACGGTGTAGGCGAAGAAGTACCGGCTCTCTCCCGGCGAGGATTCCTCCTCGACGAAGCGCGGATTGACGGTCACGCTGATTCCGCGCGTCTCGGCCTTGTACATCGTCCCTAATTGCCCTCTTCAGCGGCGCTCGAGTTCGGTCTAGCTCGGGTCTAGACGGCTCGAAGCCGCTTTTCGATGCGTCATTCAACGTGGTAGTTGCCGGAAGAATTCCCGTCAATTGCGGCGGAGTACGTCGCGGCGGGCGGCATGAACGGGGCCGGCATGGTCGAAGCGTGGGTGTGCCATCTGAGGTCGCTTCGGCGCGGGGGGGACGTTCGGCTCTCGGCGGCGGCGCTCGCCCACGTGGCGGCCTGGGCGACGCTGCTCGCCCTTGCGGGCTTTTCCGCGTGGCGCGATCCGGCCGCCAACCTCCTGCCCGCGGCGGCGCTCGCGGCCGCGCTGATCCTCGACGGGACCGGGCGGATCGCGGCGGCCGTCATCGCCGGCCGGGCGGGACCCGATCCGCGGCTCGCCGGCCTGCCCTCGCTGGTGCTCGGCGTCGGCGGCACGGTCGGCCTCGTCGCCGGCGCGGCCGCGCTGCTCGTGTTTCCGCGCGCGGTCCCGGTGCTGGCGAGCGCGCTCGCCGGCCTGGTCGCGATCGGCGCCCTGGCCCGGCTCGCCCTGATCCGGATCGTCCTCGCCCTGCCCGGCGACGAGCCCGCCGCCCTCCCGGCGGAGGCGCGCGCGACCTCGGTCCGGCCCCCCTTAAGCCGACGTTAGGCGCTTTGCTCGAAAACGGCCGATGGTGACGGCCGGACGGGACGCGCGAGAGACATGAGCACGACGCCGAGCCCTTCGGTCGAGACCGGCCCTTCGGTCGCGGCAGGCACCGCCACGGGGCAGGGCGCCCCGCGCGACGGCATCCTGTCGGGCGAGGGCATCGCCGCCCTGGCGCGGGCGGGCGGCATCCTGCCGGCCTCGGCCTTCGCCGCCGACCAGATCCAGCCGGCGAGCCTCGACCTGCGCCTCGGGGCGCGGGCCTGGCGCGTGCGCACCAGCTTCCTGCCGGGCGCGGCGCGGGCGGTCTCGGCCTGCGTCGAGCGGCTGGCGTTCCACGAGATCGACCTGCGGCCCGGCGCGGTCCTGGAGACCGGCTGCGTCTACATCGCCGAGCTGCAGGAATCCCTGGCGCTGCCCGAGGACCTCGCGGCGGCGGCCAACCCCAAGAGCTCCACCGGGCGGATCGACGTGTTCACCCGCGTCATCACCGACCGGGCGGAAGCGTTCGACCAGGTCGGGGCCGGCTATCGCGGGCCGCTCTACGCCGAGATCTCGCCGCGCACCTTCCCGGTCCTGGTCCGCACCGGCTCGCGCCTGTCGCAGATCCGCTTCCGACGCGGCATCGTGCGGCTGCGCGACGACGAGCTGGTCGCGCTGCACGCGCGCGCGCCGCTGGTGACCGCGGCGGCGCCCTCCTTCCAGGGGGGCGTCGCCGTCTCGGTCGATCTCGCCGGGTTCGACGGGCTGATCGGCTACCGGGCCAAGCGCCATACCGGCCTCGTGGACGTCGACGCGCCGGGGCGCCACGCGGCGGCCGAGTTCTGGGAGCCGCTGCCGGCCGACGGGTCCGGGTCGCTGATCCTCGATCCCGGCCAGTTCTACATCCTGGCCTCGAAGGAATCGGTGCAGGTGCCGCCCGACCACGCCGCCGAGATGGTGCCATTCGACCCGCTCGTCGGCGAGTTCCGGGTGCATTACGCCGGCTTCTTCGATCCCGGCTTCGGCTATGCCGGCGCCGGCGGCACCGGCGCGCGCGCGGTGCTGGAGGTCCGCTCCCGCGACGTGCCGTTCCTGCTCGAGGACGGCCAGATCGTCGGCCGGCTCGTCTACGAGCGCATGGAGGCGGTGCCGCTGATGCTCTACGGCGCCGGCGCCGGCTCGAACTATCAGGCGCAAGGGCTGAAGCTGTCCAAGCACTTCGCCTGAAGCGCCCGGACTCAGTATCCCAGCGCGCTGCCGTCCTTGCGCGGGTCCGAGCCGGCCGACAGCATGCCGGCTGCGCGGTCGATCCAGATCACCTGCCCGCCGCCGAGGGGGAGGGGAGCGGCGACCGCGTCGTGGCCGCGGTCCCTCAGGCCGCCGACGAGGCCGGAAAGGCCGCCCTCGACCTCGAGCGTGCCGCCGTAGGCGAAGCTGCGCGGCGCATCGAGCGCCTCCTGCGGATCGAGGCCGCGGTCGATCAGGCCGGTCAGCAGCTCGACATGGCCCATCGCCTGGTAGTGCCCGCCCATCACGCCGAAGGGCGCGACCGCGCGGCCGTCCCGCATCAGCATGCCGGGGATGATCGTGTGCATCGGGCGCTTGGACGGGCCGATCGTGTTGGGGTGGCCGGCCTCCGTGCGGAACGACAGGCCGCGGTTGTGCAGCAGCACGCCGCTCGACGGCCCAAGGATGCCCGAGCCGAAGCCCTGGAAGATCGAGTTGATCAGCGAGATCGCGTTGCCGTCCCGGTCGACCACGCAGAGGTAGACCGTGTCCTTGTGCGCGCGGGCCGCGAGCTCGGCGCGGATCTCGGGATAGAGCACCGGCGCCTGCGCGCGGGCCATGTCGATCGCCCCGTGGGCGGCCGCCTGCCAGGCGTCGGAGAGCAGGTGCTCGACCGGGATCGCCTGGAGCTCGGGATCGCCGAACAGGGCGTCGCGGTGGTGGTAGCCCTGCTTGCACGCCTCCGCGAACAGGTGGACCCGGTCGAGGTCGGAGAGCCCGGCGACGTCGAAGGGCTTCAGCACGTTGAGCATCATCAGCGCCGCCAGACCCTGCCCGGCGGGCGGGCATTCGTAGACGTCGTAGCCGCGGTAGCGGGTGCTGATCGGGGTGACGACGTCCGGCGCGGCGCTCGCGAAATCCTCCAGGGTGTGGAGGCCGCCGCGCTCGCGCAGGCGGCTCACGAGATCCTCGGCCACCGGCCCCTCGTAGAAGCCGCGCGCGCCCTCGCCGGCGATCCGCCGGAGGGTCGCGGCCAGCTTCTCGAGCCGCACCACGGTGCCGACCGCCGGCGCCCGGCCGTCGATCAGGTAGGTCGCCGCCGCGTGCGGATCGCCGGCGACCCGGCCGATGCTGCGCGCCCAGTCCCACCCGACCCGCGGCTGAACGGGAAAGCCGTCCTCGGCCAGCCGGATCGCCGGCTGCAGCAGCTCGCCGAGGGAGCGGGTGCCGTGGTCCTCGACGAGCCGCTGCCACGCCGCCACCGCGCCGGGCACGGTCACCGCATGCGCGGAATCGGGCTCGATCGCGACGCCGTTCTCGCGGTACCACGCGTCGTCGGCGGCCGCCGGGCTGCGGCCGGAGCCGTCGATCGCGATCGGCACCGACGTGCCGTTGCGCGCATACAGGGCGAAGCAGTCGCCGCCGATGCCGGTCATCAGCGGGTCGACGACGCATTGCACCGCCACCGCGGCGATCGCCGCGTCGACGGCGTTGCCGCCCGCGCGCAGGGTCTCGATCGCCACCAGCGTCGAGGCCGGGTGCGAGGTCGCGACCGCGGCGTTGGCGGCGTAGACGGGCGAGCGGCCCGGTCCCTCGAAGTTCCTCATGGGCGATCCTCAGCTTCTCGTGGCGACCCAGTGGCCGGGCGCGACCTCGACGAGGTCGCCGCCCTCGGCGATGGGGGAGGCGGGCCGGGCCTGCTCCGCGGCGAGGCGGGCGCGCTCGGCGGCCGGGTCGGGCACCGGCACGGCGCCGAGCAGGCGCCGCGTGTAGGGATGGCGCGGGTCGTCGTAGAGCGCGTCGCTCTCGGCCAGCTCGACGATGCGGCCGCGCCAGAGCACGGCGACCCGGTGGCAGAGATAGCGCACCATGCGCAGGTCGTGGGAGATGAACAGGTAGGACAGCCCGAGCTCGGCCTGCAGGTCCTGCAGCAGGTTGACCACCTGCGCCTGGATCGAGACGTCAAGCGCCGCGATCGGCTCGTCGGCGACGATGAAGCTCGGCTTGAGCGCGATGGCGCGGGCGATGCAGATGCGCTGGCGCTGGCCGCCGGAGAACTGGTGCGGGAACCGCCCGGCGAAGCGCGGCTCCAGCCCGACCCGCTCGAACAGCCCGGCCACCGCCGCGCGGCGCTCGGCCCGGCCCATTTCGGGCCGGTGCAGCTTGAACGCCTCGGAGACGTAGTCGCCGACGCTCATCCGCGGGTTGAGCGCGGCGTAGGGGTCCTGGAACACGGTCTGGATGCGGGCGCGCATGCCGCGCATCGCTCGCGGCGAGAGCTTGGCGAGGTCCGTGCCCTCGAAGGCGACGGTGCCTGCGGTCGGCGGGTTCAGCATCGTCACGGCACGGCCGATGGTCGACTTGCCCGAGCCGGATTCGCCGACGAGCCCCAGCGTCTCGCCGGCGCGGATGTCGAAGCTGACGTCCTCGACCGCCCGGAACACCGAGGCCTTGCCGCCCCACCACGAGCGCAGGGGATAGTGCTTCGAGAGGTTGCGCACCGAGACGATCGGATAGTCCGGGGCCCGCATCACCGTGCCTCCTCCGCTTCGCGCGCCAGGATCGCCGGAAGGTCGTACCAGGCCGCGACGAGGTGGCCGGGCGCGGCGCCGGCGGCCTGGACGAGCGGCGGCGCCTCGGTGCGGCAGCGGGGGGTGGCGTAGGCGTTGCGCGGCGCGAACGGGTCGCCGGGCGGGGGGGCGCGCATGTCGGGCGGCGCGCCCTCGATCTGGCGCAGGCGCCCGCGCCCGGCCCGGCCGCGGGTGAGGTCGGGGAGCGAGCGCAGCAGGCCGAGGGTGTAGGCGCTGCGCGGGTCGGCGAAGATGTCGTCCACCGGCCCGCGCTCGAGGATGCGGCCGGCATACATCACCTGCACCGTGTCGCTGATGCCGGCGACCACCCCGAGGTCG
The DNA here is from genome assembly GCF_022829705.1 of Methylobacterium sp. E-025. NCBI lineage: Bacteria > Pseudomonadati > Pseudomonadota > Alphaproteobacteria > Hyphomicrobiales > Methylobacteriaceae > Methylobacterium > Methylobacterium sp. E-025. Next base: position 6,857 of record NZ_JAKSYR010000116.1, on the reverse strand, counting down.
TGGGTGATCCAGATGATCGCCATGCCGATCTCGCGCTTCAGCTCCTGCACCAGGGCGACGATCTCGGCCTGCACCGTGACGTCGAGCGCCGTCGTCGCCTCGTCCGCGATGAGGAGCTTCGGGCGGCAGGCGATCCCGATGGCGATCATCACGCGCTGGCGCTGGCCGCCGGAGAACTCGTGCGGGTACTGGTCGAGGCGGCCGGCCGCGTTCGGGATGCGGACGAGGTCGAGCAGCTCCCGCGCACGCCGGCGCGCCGCGCGGGCGTCGAGGCCGAGATGGATGCGCAGCGGCTCGACGATCTGCGCCGCCACGGTCATGCCGGGGTTGAGCGAGCTCATCGGGTCCTGGAACACGAACCCGATCTCGCCGCCGCGGACTTTTCGGAGCGCCTTCTCGGGCAGGGTGAGCAGGTCGCGGCCCCGGAACAGCACCTGACCGCCGGTGATCCGGCCGGGGGGCCGCGGGATCAGGCCGAGCATGGCCAGCACGTGCACGCTCTTGCCGGAGCCCGATTCGCCGACGATGCCGAGCGTCTCGCCCTCGCGGAGGGCGTACGAGACGCCGTTGACGGCGTGGACCGCGCCGCCGTCGGTGTCGAAGGCGACGGCGAGGTCGCGGACCTCGAGCAGGGGCGTTTCGAGACGCGGCATGTCGCTCATGTGCGGCCCCGCGGATCCAGCGCGTCGCGCAGCCCGTCGCCGAGCAGGTTGAAGCCGAGCACGGCGAGGAAGATCGACAGGCCGGGCCAGATCGCCATCCACGGCGCCTGGTCGAGGAAGTTCTTGGCGACGTTGAGCATCGCGCCCCAGCTCGGCTCGGGGGGCTGCTGGCCGAGCCCGAGGAAGGACAGGCTCGCCTCGGCGATGATCGCCGCGGCGATGGTCAGCGTCGCCTGGACCAGGATCGCCGGCACGATGTTGGGCAGGATGTGCACCAGCGCGATCCGCCAGGGCGGGTTGCCGACCGAGCGCGCCGCCTCGACGAACTCCTCCGCCGCCACCGCCTGGACCTGCGCGCGGGTGAGCCGGACGAAGGTCGAGGTCGCCGAGAGGCCGATCGCCACCATCGCGTTGGTCAGGCTCGGGCCGAGGAAGGCCGCGAGCGCGATCGCCAGGATCAGGAACGGGATCGCCAGGAGCGCATCGGTGAGCCGCATGATCGCGCCGTCGACCCAGCCGCCGGCATAGCCGGCGACGAGCCCGAGCGGCAGGCCGAGCGAGACCGCGAGCGCCACCGAGACGAGGCCGGCGCCGAGCGAGGCCCGCGCCCCGTAGACGATGCGGGCCAGCACGTCGCGCCCGACCTCGTCGCCGCCGAACGGGTGGGCCAGCGACGGCGCGGCGCGCACCGCGCCCCAATCGGTCGCCGTCGGGTCGTAGGGCGCGATCCATCCGGCGAACGCCGCCATCAGCACCAGCCCGACGACGATGGCGAGCCCGACGACGGCGCTCCGCCGCGCCCGCAGCCGGCGCCAGAAGGCGCCGAGCATGCCGGGCTCGCGCGGGAGGGGCACCGCTCGTCCCCCCGCCACGGAGGGGGACGGCAACAGCGCGGCGGCGTCGCGATCCATCCCGCTCATGCCCGCCTCAGCTTCGGGTTGACCACGGCCGCCAGCACATCCGCCGCGAGGTTGAGGCCGACATAGGTGGCGGCGGTGCAGATCACGACGCCCTGCACGGTGGCGAAGTCGCGGTTGAACACCGCGTCGACCATCAGCTTGCCGAAGCCCGGCACCGAGAAGATCTGCTCGGTGAGCACCGCGCCGGACAGGAGCTGCCCGAACTCGAGCGCGCCCAGCGTGATGATCGGGATCGCGGCGTTGGGCAGCGCGTGGCGCAGCACCAGGCGCAGCGGCGAGACGCCCTTGGCGCGCGCCGTGCGGACGTAGTCGGAGCCGAGCACGCCGAGCATCGCCGCCCGGGTGTGGCGCATCATCACCGCGCTGATCGCGTTGCCGAGCACGAAGGCCGGCATCGCCATCGCCTTGAGGTTCTCCCACAGGCTCTCCGAGGGCGGGACGTAGCCGGAGGCCGGCAGCCATCCGAGCTGCACCGAGAACAGCAGGATCATCAGGATGCCGAGCCAGAAGTTCGGGATCGACAGGCCCCAGAGCGCGACGCCGTTGGCCAAGGTGTCGGCCCAGGTGCCGCGGCGGGCGGCCGAGACGATGCCCATCGGCACGCCGATGGCCAGGGCCACCAGCATGGCGAGGCAGGCGAGCTCGAGCGTCACCGGCAGCTTCTCGAGGACGAGTTCCGAGACCGGCTTCTGCAGGCGGATCGACTCGCCGAGGTCGCCGGTCAGGACGCCCGCCGCCCAGTAGCCGTAGCGGACGGGGAGCGCCCGATCGAGGTGATACTTCTCGCGGATGAACGCGATCACCTCCGGGTCGCGCTCCTCGCCGGAGAGCGCGGTCGCGGTGTCGCCCGGCAGCAATTGCTGCAGGGCGAAGATGATCATCGAGGCGAGGACGAGCGTCGGGACCGCGAGCGCCAGGCGGCGGGCGAGGAAGCGCAGCATCAGTTCAGCTTGAGCCCGGTGAAGCGCGCCAGCCCGTCCGGGTAGGCGACGAAGCCCGAGAGCTTCTTGGTGTAGGCCCAGAGCAGCTTGCGGTGCAGCAGGTAGAGGCCCGGGCGGTCGTTCAGGACCCGGTCGGCAAGCTGCTTCCAGGCGGCCTGCCGCTTCTGTGGGTCGACGGTGCCGCGCTCGGCCTGGAGCGCCGCGTCGGCCTCGGCGTTGCAGTAGCGGCTGTAGTTCAGCGGCGTCTTGCAGCCGAGGAAGCTGAAGGTGTTGCCGTCGGGGTCCGGTCGCCCGGACCAGGAATACAGGTAGGCCTCGAAGTTGCCCTTGTCGGCCATGTCGAGCAGCGTGGTGAAGTCGGCGGCCTGGATCCGGATGTCGAAGCCGGCCTCCCTGGCCATCGCCTGGATCACCTGCCCGACCTGCGGCGCCTCGCTGTTGGCGTAGACCGAGAGCGTGATCTGGGGTTTCGGCTGCCCGGCCTCGGCGAGCAGGGCCTTCGCCTTGGCGACGTCGCGCTTGGGCACCGGGTATTCGGTCACGTAGCTCGGGTGCTTGGGCGAGACCCACTGGTTGCCGGGCAGGAACTCGCCGTTGAACACCACCTGGTTGAGGGCGTTGCGGTCGATCGACAGGTCGAGCGCCTGGCGCACCTTCGGGTCGGCAAGCGGCGAGCCGGCCTTGGCGGGGTTCAGCAGGATCTCCTGGAAGCCGAGCTCGTAGACCGATCCGAGCGCGAGCTTGGCGTCGCGGCTGACCTGGGGGACGTCGGTCGGCGCCAGGCGCTCGAGCAGGTCGAGCTGGCCGGCGCGCAGGTTGGTCAGCCGCACGGTGGCGTCGGGGATCGGGCGGAACTCGATCCGCTGGATCTGAATCTGGTCCTTGTTCCAGTAATCGGGAAAGCGCTCGACCACGATCCGGTCTTGCGGCACCCGCTCGACGAACCTGAAGGGGCCCGCGCAGACCGGCGCCGTCGAGAACTTGTCGCCGAGCCGCTCGGCGGCCTTGGGCGAGACCATCATCCCGGCCCGATCCGTGAACTGGGCGATCAGCGGCGCGAACGGCGTCTTCAGGTTGATCTTGAAGGTCAGGTCGTCGACCACCTCGACGGTGTCGATCGGCGCGATCTCGCCGCGGCGCTGCGAGCCCGGCATCTTGAGGTGCCGCTCGATCGAGAACTTCGCCGCCGCCGCGTTCAGCGGCTCGCCGTCATGGAACCTCACCCCCGGCCGCAGGTGCATGGTCAGGGTCTTCTCGTCGGGCGAAAGCTCCCATTGCGTGGCGAGCTGCGGCACCGGCTTCAGGTCGGGCCCGATGTCGACGAGCTTGTCGCAGAGCGCGGCGAAGACCATGCGGCTGGCGAACGTCCGCGCCAGCGTCGGATCGAGGGCGTCGGGGTCCTCCATCATGCCGTAGCGCAGGGTCTGCGCCGAGAGGACCGTGGACGAGAGCGGCAGGGAGACGAGCAGGCCCGCGATCAGGCAGGCGGCCGACAGACGCGACATCAGGACTTCCCGGGACGGACCAGAGTTTCGAGGCGGATGAGCGGAGCGTGGGCCGATGCACGGGATCAGGCAACCCCAAGCTGGCATTTCGCATTCCAGGCACCATCCGTGCCACCGACGGTTGCCGGTCGTTTCCGGGCGGCCGATCGGAGGCCGTATCGATCTCGATCCGCACGGCCTCGTCCTCGTCGACCAGCCGGCGGCCGCCACCGACAGGCTCCGAGGCTCCGGTCGACGCCTCCGCGTGATGCGCTGCCGCATCTGCGTGCCGCACGGGCACGACGAGACCGCCACCGCAGCCCTCCCAAAGACCCTGAAAGCCCTTCCACCCAGCATGGCCGGAAACGACCTTGGGAGATCTCTGGATCGGTGCACGCGGTTTGCCGGATCGCAGGATCGCAGCGCTTCGATCGACCCGTATCCTCGACCGTCTCCTTCGGGCTAGATCGAAAGGCGTACGCGGCCTCTCCTGAAAATCCGTCATCTCGTCGAGGATTCAGTTTACCGTTAGGCCGGAAGATCGACGTGACCCATTACAAAGCTTGATCTGCGTTATTTCATGGCCATACAATATAGAGCGATCATATTTATTTCTAGATTGTCTTTCATCTGCTCGAAGATGCGGACTCGGAGGTATCGATGTCGGTGACAGTGATAGTGCCAACCCATAACCGCGCCAAGTACATAGAGGCGTGCATCGGAAGCGTGTTGGCGCAATCCCACGAGGACTTCGAGCTGATCGTCGTCGATGACGCGTCGACCGATGGGACCCATGAGATCCTCGCGGCTCTCGCCAAGAAGGATGCGAGGATCCGTTTGTTGCGTCACCCGACGAACAGGGGCGGTCCTGCCGCCAGGAACTTGGGGCTGTCGCTTGCGAAATACGATCTGATTGCCTGCATGGACGACGACGACATCATGCTTCCGGACAGGCTGAAATCGCAAATCCGATTCATGGAAGAAAACCCGGACGTCAGCGTTCTGAGCTCGGCAGCATACATGATCGATGTCGACAACAAGATCATCGGAAAGAGCGTCCCGACCATTGATATGGAACGTGGGCTTGCAAGAAAAGACCCGGGCCTCATCGTCAATATCATCCATCCGACCGCGATGTATCGGCGCGATGTCGTTCTCGGCTTGGGCGGCTATCGGAACTATCTTCTCGATGATCGAGACTTGTGGGGGCGAATGGCGACCGCGGGCTTCAAGATCGCCGTGTCGCCCGAGCCTGTCTTGATGCATCGCCGGCATAGCAGCATCATGACGACGCGGATCAACGAGATCTTCGAAAACGGAGATTTCATCGATTTCAACATGATCAGGCGCCTGAACGGCAACACGGAAATGAGCCTGGAACAATATAGGGAAATGCTTCACTCACAATCGATCTGGAGAAAATGCCGCAATTGGAGATTGAAGAGATCCGCTGTTGCTTACAGAATAGCGACCCTGCACTACAGCAGCGGAAATTGGCTTCCGTTCATGAAAAACCTGGCCGTAGCGCTTTTGCTCAATCCGTCAAAGTACGTCGTGCGAACGATCGCGAAAAAAGGAAAATACCTGCTCAGGAAATCGACCCCCAAGCATATTCTACTGGCTTGAGATAATCTTTGTCATAAGAATCAAAGACGCCGGATCATGATGCATCGTTGTGCTTTGCGCATCGCGCGGCGTCATTTCAAGCTCATATCTCAGTGCAAGCTACCGGAGATGAAATCGGTGCTGCCGACGGGCTATTTCATCTGAAGCGTCGGAGCAGCTGACGGAGGCCGACATGCGCATCCTGGTGACCGGCGGCTGCGGCTTCATCGGCTCCGCCCTCGTGCTCCACCTGGTGCGCGACCTCGGCCACGACGTGCTGACGCTGGACGCGCTGACCTACGCGGCCAACCCGGTGTCGCTGGCGCCCCTCGCCGAGGATCCCCGCCACCGCCTGGTCGAGGCCGACATCTGCGACGCCGACGCGGTGCGCGCGGCGTTCGCGGACTTCCGGCCCGACGCGGTGATGCACCTGGCGGCCGAAAGCCACGTCGACCGCTCGATCACCGATCCGGGCGCGTTCATCCGGACCAACGTGATCGGCACCCAGGTGATGCTGGACGCGGCACGCGGCCACCACGAGGGGCTGGCGGCGGACGCGAAGGGCCGCTTCCGCTTCCTCCACGTCTCGACCGACGAGGTCTACGGCTCGCTGCCGCCGGGCGGGTTCTTCACGGAAGGCAGCCGCTACGACCCGCGCTCGCCGTACTCGGCCTCGAAGGCCGCCTCCGACCACCTGGCCCGGGCCTGGCACGAGACCTACGGCCTGCCGGTGCTGGTGACGAACTGCTCGAACAACTACGGGCCGCGCCACTTCCCGGAAAAGCTCATCCCGCTGATGATCCTCAACGCGCTCGAGGGCCGTCCGCTGCCGGTCTACGGCGACGGCCTGAACGAGCGCGACTGGATCCACGTCGAGGACCACGCCCGCGGCCTGGTGGCGGTGCTGGAGCGCGGCCGGGTCGGCGAGACCTACCTGCTCGGCGGGCGCGCGGTGCGCAACAACCTCGCCGTGGTCGAGGCGCTGTGCGCCGCCTTCGACCGGCTGCGGCCCGAGCACGCCCCGCACGCGCGGCTGATCGCCTTCGTCGCCGACCGGCCCGGGCACGACCGCCGCTACGCGATCGACCCGGGCAAGGCCGAGGCCGAGATCGGCTGGGCGCCGTCCAAGACCTTCGAGCAGGCGCTGGAGGAGACCGTGCGCTGGTACCTCGACAACGCGGCCTGGTGGCGCCCGATCCGCGAGGGCCGCTACGCCGGCGAGCGCCTCGGCCTCGCCCCGGCCGC
>NZ_JAKSYR010000104.1:0-207 GCF_022829705.1 Methylobacterium sp. E-025 | reverse complement strand
GCAAACAGCCGGCCTGCGTGGTGCGCGGGCCGGCTGTTTGCGGTTTTGTGAGGTGTATGTGGTGTGTTTGGTTGCGGGGACAGGATTTGAACCTGTGACCTTCAGGTTATGAGCCTGACGAGCTACCGGGCTGCTCCACCCCGCGCCAGGGTGCGTGCTGGTCCTGGTGTGTGGACCGGCACGTTCGGCGATCGTGGTGAGGGACTG
>NZ_JAKSYR010000101.1:0-9051 GCF_022829705.1 Methylobacterium sp. E-025 | reverse complement strand
TTGCGGTTCTGGCCGAAGTCGACGTACTGCGCGTCGGCCTCGATGCCGATCACGACGCCCGAGCCCGGGGTGAACTGGTAGTTGTAGCCGACCTGGCCACCGCCGGTGAAGCCGTCGTTGCCGCGGCTGCCGCCGAAGGCGAGCACGCCAGCGCGGTTACCACCGGCCGGGCCGGCGAAGATCGCGTTCTGCGGCGAGACACCGACGACGGTGGCGCCGCGGTTGTCGTTGGCATCGAAGCCGTAGCCGGCGTTGATACCGAAGTACGCGCCCGTCCAGGTGAACACCGGAACCGGGGTGAACACCGGCGGCGGGGCGCGACGCGGAAGGTCGGCGGCGGACGCGGCAGCGGTGAGAGCCGTGAAGGCTGCGAGGGACGTAAGGATCTTGTTCATATGTCGGGTGCCGATCGGTGTGCCTAGTTGACTGCTAGATACCCTTTTCCCGCGCAGTTGCTGTAGCGACTAAGACACACCTGCAATCCCTCTATTCTGATCCAATCACGCCCTCGCATCATGAGGCGCGCCCCGCCATCCGCACGCTTTCACGTAAGTCCCTGGTGGGCAAACAGCCCTGCTGTCTCGGCCTGGCTTTCCTGGGTCGCACTACGCGCGTTACCCCCAAAGTTCACACCCTGACTGACTGCCGAAGGGATCCGCTTCGAGGGCGCTGCAGTCGGGCGTCTGGCTGGCCCGTGGGCGCAGTTCGGTGCCACCGAATAGGTCGCCCAGCGCACGGCGCCGGAACGGCGACCGCCGCCGCTGATACTCAGGCCGGTCGTGGTTCCGGCGGCAGCGCGGTGAGGCTCTTGCCCTTCCCGTCACGCCAGGTGCCAACCTCGGCATTCCGCCACCGCCCGTCGCCCAGGTGGGAAACCATGCGCCCATGCGGTCGTCCGCAGCCCTCGCAGGCGCCGCCGGCACGCCGGAACCGGACCATGGCCGACAGCTCGCGCCCGTCGATCGGGTAGGAACAGCGGTCTGGATAGCTCGGCGGCCATCGATCTGCCGGCTGTGGTCTGCGCCGCATTCGCGGTCGGCAGATCCGTCCCGAGCCGTCAGGTGGCGCTGGCCTCTGCTAAGGCCGCCAGGACGTCCAAGAGGTTCCTCTCGGCTCTCTCGTGGACACGGTCCAGGGCACGCTGGGCCGCGAGCGCGCCGGTGCCCCCGGCGGCGATCAGGGCCAGCATGTCCCGATACGTACCCTCGCCGCCCTCGCGATCGACGCGAAGCCTGGCCAGGTTGTGGATGGTGCGCGTCCGCAGGTTGTCGTCGAGCGCTCCCAGCAGGGTCCGAAATTCCGTATCGCGTGGCTGGCAGATGTAGGGGTCGATCATCAGGCCTGCCGCCTCGCGCGGATCATCCAGGCATCACGGTCCGCACGTGCCACGGCCAACTCCATCTGCAATTCCTCGACACGGGCATGCATCTCGCCGGCATCGACGGCGGTCTCGATTAAGAGTTCCTGAGCCTCGGCGAGCGCCGCGCGCAATTCCGCGTTCTCGGTCGCGAGCGCCAGGACCAGAGCCGTCGTCTCATCGCTCATCCCTCAGCAACCCATCTGATCCACCGTGGGCGCCGCCGCATCCGCGGCCAGCAGGTCGCTCGATCTGTTGCGACGGTCCTGTTTGCCCCTTCGAGCAGGGCCGCCGCCTACATTCCAGCCGACAACCTGCTCTCGCACCCTCGTGACCCGACGTTGGGCGGACCCAGTGCGTACACGGGCCGACAGGGTCAGGCGCAACCCGATTCCGTCAGCGGCTGCCGAAAATTATTTTCGACCGCTGACCGCGCACGCCATTTCGACTTTCATACGCCGGCCGGATCGTAGGGGCTCCATTCAACGGAGCCACGCCGATGCCTCTCGCGAGGGACGGCGCCTGAAGGACAACCGCGGTCGCTACGTGCCGCCGGATCGGGGCGATCCGAACGGCGCGGAGGTTGGCTGGAAGGCCCCGGCCACGTTCCTGGAGCGGGCTGCCGAAGGATCGGCCGCCGACTGGGAGTAGCGGGGTAGCACGAGGGGTTGGGTGCCAGCGGCTGATTGTGCGACGCCCGTGCGGGCGTCCATACCCCCGAGAGCGAGCGGGCTTCCGGCAAGGGTGGCAGATCTGAGCGCCGAGGTTATCGAATATCTGACGCTACATATGTCAGCGCTCCTCGGCATGTTGTGTTTCAACCGCCACAACGGTCTCTCAATAAAGAACCGCCGCGCGGAAGCGATATCAATTAAAGGCAATAAGAAGCGCGCCAGGTAGACACATCAGTATATTTTAGGTTTCTTGGACATGCTCACACCGTGAGCCCGGGATGGCGGTTCCGGAACGAAGCCAGGCGAAATGAAAGCGTCATGACGGGTCCGAGCAAGCGATACCCCTGGGAGAGCCCCTCCGAACTCGAAGCGCCTACGAATGTGACCTCCTCGACCGACACCCACCTGGCCAACGTGTTGAGGTTGGTCGGGCCTCTCGACGACATCGGTGGTGGAGGCGCTCCCACCCGTCGTTCCTCGCCACAGGATTGGTCGAAGCTGATCGAGCGGGTTCGGCATGCGGCCAATCACGCCCGCGAGGTCGAGGCGCAGGCTCAAGAACAGGAGCTGCGCGTCCAGGAGGTGCTCGACCGCGTCCGCGAAGATGTCCGCAACGCCGCCGAGCGGGTCCGAGTCGCTGAGGCGCGCACCGCTGAAATTCAGAGCCGTGCAGACGCCATGCTGAAGCTGGCCGACGAGAGGGTAAAGGCGGCCGAAGAGCGAGCGCGGATCGCGGAGGAGTGGCTCACACGCGTCTACGACACGATCGCGAGCGAGTTCACCCTTGAGCCGGATGTGAAGAGGACTGCGTGATGCCGAACTCAGCTCAGCGTCCTGCAATCACCGTCCGCCCGGCCGGACGTGATATCCCGGCCGACGATGCTTGGCGCAGCAGCTCCGAGCTGGCGGCCGGGCTGCCTTCCAACAGCAAGATCGTACCCCTCTTCGTGGAGCCGGGCATCTCACCGCCACGGCTTGCGGATGTCGGTCCTGGCGAAACCGACTGGCCTGCCGCGCTCGACCTGATCCGCGACGTTGGAGACCGCGTGCGCCGGGCACGCGATTTCGCGCAGGAGGTGTCCCGCCAGTCTCAGTCGATCATTCGCCGTAGCCTCAAGCAGACCGAAGAGGCCGAACGGCGCGCCGAGGCTGCCGAAGCTTCAGCGGCCGCGGCCATCGCACGTGCCGAGAGGGCTGAGGAACTGGCTCGGCTGTCGGAAGCCAGGGCGAAGCTTGCAGAGAAGCAGGCAGAGGCCGCCAAGGCTGAAGAGGCTGAAGCTCAACTATGGCTCAGGCGCGTGCATGCTTGCCTCAAGGACGAGTTCAAAGACCTGACCGAAGATCCGACCTGACCGTATCAACTGCTGTGAGGTGGCAGGGCATCGAACCGAGCCTCCGGCCCACCGTGGGCATCGGCGGCCGCCGATGCGAATTCTCGCTGCCGCCCGGTCCAGTGGCGCCGAGCGCCCGCGCTCGTTCGAGACAGCGGGTTGGTGAGCGGCCATGGTTGTCGCCGCGTCCTGGAGGAAGGCGGCGATGACCGCCCGGTCCGCAATATGCGCCGCGGTTCGGAGTGATGCTGCGAGCTGGCGCGGCGCACGGTCTGCGCAAGGCGGGCGCGCGGCGGAGGAGGGCGCCACGGAGGCCGAATTGAACGCCTGGTTCGGATGGGCTGAGGGGAGCCGCGAGCGCGCGACCTACCTGCGCGGAGCCGACCGAGCGAAACTCGCCGAGCGGGTTGCAGCTCGAATGTCTATCTCCGCACCTCCTGAACCGGTGCGGGGTTCGGAGCGAAAAGATCAATCCGAAAAATGGCTTGGAGAAGTGATGGCTCCCCGAGCAGGACTCGAACCTGCGACAAGGCGATTAACAGTCGCCTGCTCTACCAACTGAGCTATCGGGGATCACGGGGGGTGATCTACACAGCGTCGGTACGGGGCGCAAGGGCCTCGGGTGGATGTTTTGCATTTCGCGCGGGCTGCCTCGGGCGGCGCGAATGGAACCTCGGCAACAGCGTTGCGCCGGGGCCACGAGGCGGCCGCGCCACGAGGCTCAGGCTTCGCGTCGCGATGCCGGAGGACGCGCAACGCCTGCGATCGATCGCCGGGGATGGGTCAAGGAAAAGTAGATGGGAGGACGTGACGTGGAGGCCTCGCCCGGTTGGCCACAAGCGTGATCTGTCAATGGGTTGTCGCTCCCAACCCTATCGCACCCCTCCATGAAATCGTTTGGCTTTTCGGCTCGTTTCCAACCCGGCCGTCGATGCGAGCCTCAGGCGTAGGCGATCGGCAACTCGCTAACCTGGGTCGTGTAGCGCGGCGTCCGCATCTCGAACTTCGTGCCCCACGTGCGTTTCTCCACGAGGCCGGCTCGGGCGGGGACGACGCTGCCGCGGCCGAAGCGGGCGTTGCAGGCGTCGATCGCCGCCATCAGCGGCCCGGAGCGCGCGCGGTCGAGCTGCCCGATCAGGGCGCGCGGGCTGGCGTCGAGCAGCATGAGGTCCGTGGTGACGATCCCGGCCTTGCTGAACCGCCACGGCCGGGTGTCGGGCTCGCGCTAGGTCTTCGCGACGCCGAGGCGCGCTGCCTTGATCAGAGCGAGCGTGTCGTTCGTCGCCACCGGCAGCGTCACCGTGGATCGTATCGCCCATCGGCTCGTCGGCGCACCGCGACCCTGCTAGCGTCGGACAACTTGTCCCGGAGCACCATGCCGATGCGCTCGACCGCCCTTGTCCTGCCGATCGTACTTAGCTTCGCCGTCCCAGCTGTGGCGCAGACGCCGTCCGCGGCGCAGGCCGCACAACGTGACCGGATGAAGAGCTGCAACGCCGACGCCGGCTCCCAGAAACTCGCCGGCAGCGCGCGCAAGGGCTTCATGTCGGATTGTCTCGCCGGCAAGGCTGCAGCGCCGGCGAAGGAGCTGACACCGCAGCAGGCGAAGATGAAGAGCTGCAACGTCGATGCCTCAGCCAAAAGCCTGAAGGGCGCCGAGCGCAGGAGCTTCATGAGCACCTGCCTGAAGGGCTGAGCGACCGCCGCGCAGTGGTTCGGCGACCTAGACAACCTAACCGGCGACGAGACAATCTCCGGCGGCACCGGAGAACGCTCGTGTTTCGCCATTTTCTACCATGCCTTACCATCACCGTGGCCCTCTTCCTGGTGGGGCCGATGGTTCCACAGCCGGCGGAAGCAACGCCGGGCATGGTCTCAGCGAACGGGTGCCATAGCCACCCGCGGCACTGCCACAGTCACGGCGAGCTACGCCGCAACACGCAAGGCCGCTACTATGTCCCAGGTGCGTTCGGTGGCCATCGCTCTCGCGCTCGCCGCGGCCGCCGTAGATAACGCAACCGCGGCCGAGCTGATCGTCGGGCGCGCCAGCGTCACCGACGGCGACACGGTCGTTATTCACGGCACGCGCATTCGTCTCCACGGCATCGACGCCCCGGAGAGTGCGCAAATTTGCCAGGACGCCGCCGGCAAGGATTACCGCTGCGGGCAGGTCGCAGCCCTGGCCCTGTCCGATCGCATTGGAGAGGCACCGATCGCGTGCGAGCCTCGCGACACCGACCGCTATGGCCGCACCGTCGCCGTCTGCCGGAAGGGGGCCGAGGATCTGAACGCATGGATGGTCGCCCAAGGCCACGCCGTCGCCTACCGCCGTTACTCCACCAACTACGTCGAGGCCGAGGCGACCGCGAAAGCGGTCAAGCGCGGCATCTGGGCCGGCTCGTTCACGACCCCGTCCGAGTGGCGCAGGGGCGAGCGCGGCATGTCTATGGGGTTCGCAGCACCCGGTGGGCCGGACGGGCCGATCCCCGCCCCATCCTCGCGCGTCGAGCCGGCCGTGGCTGGCAGCTGCACGATCAAGGGCAACATCAGCCGGAAAGGCGAGCGGGTCTACCACCTACCGGGCTCCCGCGATTACAACCGGACCCGGATCGACGCAAAGTCCGGCGAGCGTTTGTTCTGCACCGAGGGCGAGGCTAAAGCCGCAGGGTGGCGCGCATCACGCGGATAGCCGTCAGCAACGGCAGAGATTATCAGTAATGATACATACGGCCAGCCGACCTACATGAGGTAGAAATAGACTACTATTGATGGAATGAAGATTGTGCTAGCGATCGATAACATCATAAGAGACACGACAGCATTTCCGTGTTCCCGCGGTCTATCTTTCAAGATATATTCGATTGGAACCGATAGAAGCAAAAATGGCAATGCACATATCACAAAAATAATACATATGGCATAGTACGGCATCATCACAGCGATAAACACCAGCACTATAACATCTATACTCTTCGGTTCACTAAGCGCCGCAGAATTGCAGGACATGGGGCGTCCCTTCCTCCGATCCAAATGCAACCAGAGATAGAATTACAGCTCCTAATAAAACCGCAAGCGTACGCAGCACCGGATTTGCGGCGTAGAGTACGCAGGCCTGGGATTGGTGCGCGACCCAGGTCACAAGCCCTTCGCGATCGGCCAGCACCATTTGAGGTGACCTAGTGACGCTCTGCAGGCGCTCGCGCGAACACGAGCTTCTCCGACCGTGGCCGCGCTACACTGGCCGACGGAGAGGCGGCATGTCACACGAGTCGGATGGCTAAGCCCGATCTGAAGCGTTGCGAAGTGAAAATCGACGGGGCCTGGATTGCGGTCAGCCTGATCGAAGCAGTTGGACAGCACGGTACGGCTGAGAAGCGTTGTCTGGCTTGCCATGGGCGCGTTGCGGTTGCCGGATCGTACGCTGCAGTCGTGAAGCGCACGCTCACGCATCGCCGGGTTCACGATGGATGCCAGCTGATACCGAAGGCCTATTGCGGTACGCCTTCGCCGCACCCGGAAGCCGTGAAGTAGCCTGAGATTGTTGGCCTCTTCGGACCAGTGGCAATGAGCACCACGATCACCAGCGACCTGCTGAAGGCCAAGATCATAACCGACGACGAGGTGAACGCCGCGGTCGACGTGTTCATGCGTGACGCGACGGTGAGCCTGTTCCGGTTCGAGAGCGGGCACACGGTCGACCCGGCCGCAGCGGTGAAGGATTACGAGCCGTCGCGGAGGTCGGTCGCCGAGCCCGACGCGTCCGAGACCCTCCGGCAAGGCATGGTGCGAACCGCGATTTTGCTGGCGCGGCCGGCGGCATCGTGAGCGACGACCCCTTTCACGAAGCTGCCGAAGTCCTCCGCGCGATGGGCTGGGACGTCCAGCCGACCGGCGACGACCTTGGCTTGTGGCTGGTGGATGGTGAGCAGGTTGGCGACGCCGATCTGATGGCGCTCGCCCGTCTCGTTGGCCTCGTGACAGCGCCTGAAACGATCCAGTAAAGCTGACCGACACCTCCCCGCTTAGCGCAGACCGGCGCGGTGTCGGCGGGAACCGTCGAGCAGGCCTTCGGATCACTCCGCCGCTTGCTGAAAGCGCAGGCGCTGGTTCTGCCCGATGGTGCGGGAGATCACCGAGCGGCGCGCGCTGTAGCTCGCTGAGACCAGGGGATAGTCGATCGGAAGGCCCCACTTGGTGCGGTAGGCCTCGGCCGACAGTCCACGCAGCGTCAGGTGCCGGCGCAGCGCCTTGTAGGGCTTGCCGCCCTCGAAGCTGATGATGGCGTCCGCTGAGATCGACTTGCGGATCTCCGCAGCGGTCGGCTTCGCCAGCACCGGCTTCTGCGGGGTCGCAAGGGCGGTGATCGAGTCGTGGACCATGCGGATCAGATCCGGCAGCCCCGTGGCCGGTACCGGGTTGTGGGCGACGTAGGCGGTGAGGATCTTGGCGGCGAGGTCGATGGGGTCCGTCGTGGTCTGCACGGTTCGTCTCCTTCCGAATGCCGTTTGGTGGGCGCGTGTCCAAACGTGCTGTCGCCGGGCACAGGATGTTTTCCGTCGTCGATCACCCTGAACGGTCACGGCAGGCCGGCCTGCCATCGCACGATTATGCGCCCGCGATCAAAAAAAGCAACTTCTGCGCGAGTCCGTGCATGGATGCGATCTACTTAGAATTGATTGACTGGCTCGAATTGGTTGCAATGGTCAGCCGTTGGAGGTCGATGCCCTGCCATTTTGCCCATCGAAGCTTCGGTTTAGGCACCTCTTGCGAGCCCCAGCCTCGACCTTCAGGCATGCAATTTTAGGTTGTATAAATCGCCCCCGCTTGCAGCCCCACCCAATCGGCTCGGGGGGCCTGCTGCTGCTTACGGCGGAAGTGTGGGCGCGGCTGGCGTGAGCGGGGCAAACCTCACTCCGGCTTCTGGCGCTTCGGAATGACCCGGCAGGCCTGACGCAGCGTGACCTCCTGCGCCGGGTAAAGCTTCGCCGCCGCGTCGAGCACGAGGTGGCCGAGCTCGAAGCTCCACACCGTCGCCAAGCGCCACTCGATTGAGCCCGACGTCGTCCATGCCTCGACGTTCAGGCCGCGCTGGATCGGCGTCGGCACAATCTGTTTTTTCGAGAGTGGCAGGATGAGCCGGGCCTGACACGCGCTCTCGTATTTGCGCGCGGGCGGCGACCCAGGGCGGCACTGATGCCGGCACGAGCCCGACAGGTGCCGGAGCGCGTCGAGCTGCTGCATCGTGGGTCCGAACCGCGCCACAAGGCCGTCTGTCGCGTAAACGCCCCGCCGGCGGCACGACAGGCACTCCACCTCGACGCGATCGCCTACGATGTCCCCGAGGGTGTCCACCTACGCTCTGACTCCGCGATCACGAACGCCGCGGCGAGATAGCGGCCGGATCTCCACAGTCGCTTCAAGGGGCGGGGGGTGCATCGCGGCTCCGGGTCCGGCAAGAACGGATCAGGAACAAACAGCATGCGTCACGACGGTTCAACCATGGCGACGATGGCCACGCGCGCAGCGGTGAGATGGTGTGAAGGGCGGGGTAGAAGGCCAATGCCGACACCGCTTTACCGCTTCCACTGCACAAACGGGCACGAGCTCGTGGCCGACCTCCAGGGCAAGCGGCTGCCGACGTGGGCGCTGATGCGCGCGCACGCGGAGCGCGTCGCGCTGGACCTGATGC
>NZ_JAKSYR010000057.1:0-5577 GCF_022829705.1 Methylobacterium sp. E-025 | reverse complement strand
CGGCCGGCAGGTCGGCGGCTCGGCCGAGCTCGCGCATCTGGCCGTGCGCGAGGCCGACCAGACCGGCGCCCGGGTGCAGGAGCTGAGCGCGGCGGTGTCGCGGATCGGCGCCGTGGTCGGGCTGATCTCGGACATCGCCGGGCAGACCAATCTGCTGGCCCTGAACGCCACCATTGAGGCGGCCCGCGCCGGCGCGGCCGGCAAGGGTTTCGCCGTGGTCGCCTCCGAGGTGAAGGCCCTGGCCGAGCAGACCGCCAGGGCGACGAGCGAGATCTCGGGCCAGATCGCGCAGATCCAGGCATCGACCGGTCAGGCGGTCGCCTCGATCGGCGGGATGACCGGGCGCATCCGCGAGATCAACGTGGTGGCCACCGCGATCGCGGCGGCGGTCGAGGAGCAGGGCGCGGCGACCCAGGAGATCGTGCGCAACGTCAGCCAGGCAGCGATGGGTACGGCCGAGGTGACCAGCAACATCACCGGCGTCGCCGGCGCCGCCGAGGAGACCGGGGCGGCCGCGACCCAGGTGCTCGGCGCGGCGTCCGAGCTGTCGCGCCAGTCGGAGACCCTCGCAGCCGAGGTGGGGCGCTTCCTCGCGACCGTTCGAGCAGCTTGATAGGATCAATGTGTAACAGCCTCGGTAGGCCTTCGGGCCTATCGAGGTTTACGATGCCGATCCGGCCCGAGCACAGCTCGTGAGAAGCTAGGCCTGACCGTCCTCGGCAGCCTTGTCCGGATCATTCAGCTTCTTTTGAGCCTCGACCACCGGGTCTTTGTTCTCAGGCTCACCGTCGGTGGTTGGATCTGGGACGTTCACGCCCGTGATCGGCACGGTGGGTGGAATGGTAGGCTCGTGATCGCTTCCAGCCATGACCTGATGCTCCCTTCCCGAAGGTACCATTCAGACGGCGCTTGGAATGCGGCGGAGCTGTGAAGGTGTACGCTAGCGCATAAAAATGGTTGCTGAGCAGCTTTAAGCCGTCTCGGCGGCCTTCTTCCGGACCTTGGCCTTCCCAACGCGGGTCTTGGGTGCCTCGGAGATCGTTTCTCCTGTATCAGCAGCCTTAGCGGCTGCCTTGCGCCGCAACTGGTCGAGGCCGAGCGAGCGCGCCAGCTCGGACCGCTTGGCGGAGTAGGCGGCCGATACGATGGGGTAGTCAGACGGCAGGCCGTACTTCGCACGGTAGCTATCCGGTGTGAGCCCGCGAAGCTTGAGGTGGCGCTTCATCGTCTTGTAGGTCTTACCATCCTCGAAGCTGACCATGCCGTCGGGGGTGATTGACTTGCGGATCTGGGCGAGCGTCGGCTTCTCGACGGCGGGCTCGGCTGTTTCTTCCTGGCCAAGGCTGGACAACGCTGCGTGCACGGAGGCGATCACACCAGGCAGCTCACTTAACGACACTCGGTTGTTCGAGACGTAGGCGGCGACAAGGTCGGCCGTCATTTCGAACTCATCGCGCCCCGAAACGAGCATCGCACCATCAGTCATACTATTACCCTTGGAAGACCTATCGCTTGCCATAACGACATGCCAAATCGAGCGTCAAGCTTTTGTTAGGGATATCGCATTAGGGGTTTCTTAGATTTTTCGGGGTTGGACGATGCGGGTTCTGCTAATCGAGGATGATGCGTCGGTAGCGCAGAGCATCGAGCTGATGCTCAAGACGGCCGGGTTCAATCCCTTCGTCACCGATCTCGGTGAGGAAGGGATCGATCTCGGCAAGCTCTACGATTACGACATTATCCTGCTCGACCTGAACCTGCCCGACATGTCGGGCTACGAGGTGCTGCGCAGCCTTCGCCTGGCCAAGATAAAGACGCCGATCCTGATCCTGTCGGGCATGGCCAGCATCGAGGACAAGGTGAAGGGCCTTGGCTTCGGGGCCGATGACTACCTTACCAAGCCGTTCCATAAGGACGAGCTCGTAGCCCGCATCCAGGCGATCGTCCGCCGGTCGCAGGGGCATGCAGAGGCCGTGGTCACAATCGATGATCTTACGGTCAACATCGACAAAAAGTTCGTCCAGATCGCTGGAACCTCGATCAATCTCACGACCAGGGAGTACCAGATGCTGGAACTCCTTGCTCTGCGGAAAGGGACGGCGATCACCAAGGAGATGTTCCTCAACCATCTCTACGGCGGCATGGACGAGCCGGAGGTGAAGATCATCGACGTGTTCATCTGCAAAATGCGGAAGAAGCTCGCCAACGCCAGCGGGGGCAAGAACTACATCGAGACCGTCTGGGGCCGCGGCTATGTGCTTCGTGAAGGTGCGCCCGAGATGCGGGCCATGGCGAGCTGAAGTGCCGCCAGCGGACCGGATCTCAATGCTCCGTGATATGTCTTGCCGCCCACTGGGCCGCTTTCAGTTCCGGCCCGGTGACGCAGAGCACGCCGCTCGTGACGATGCCGAGGCCATCGGCGAGCGGGGCAAGCGACTGCCCTCCTACCCCCACCCCTGGCATTCCCGGATGTCGCGGAGGGCCCTCAAATGCTCGCCGGCTTGGTTCGTCTCGGCATCATGCGCCCTGATCCAGGCATCGGCCTCGGCGTCGTTGGACGGATATGCGCGGATCGCGTTCATCAGGCCGGATAGGCATAGCCGCGCCCGGCCTAGGTGGTGGAGCACGGCAAGCCGCTCGGCTTCGACACGCGGGATCAGGCCAGCGTCAGCGTAGGGCAGACGGTCGATGATCTGCCACCGCTGAGCTATGTACTGGCTGCGTGCCAAGACTTTTCAACGCATACCGTTGGGTGGCGGCTCGAAGCAGGCATATTATATGATAATGACAGACCTTCGAGTATTTTATAAATTCGATCTAATGAAAAACCTTTATATTTGTTTTAGCTCACAGCTTAAACGTGAAAATTTCGATTGTTGTTTCATAGACTGTTAGGACTTCCTCAAACATCATCGGCGCAATGCAACGCCGCGACATTTTGGAGGCGCGGCGTGACACTGACAATGAGCTTGGACGACATCGACGTCCCAATCTTCGTGGTCGACGTCGAGCCGGGGCCCCGTTTCCGCATCTTCGGCATGAACCGGGCGGCCGAGAAAGAGATCGGGCAGGCGAGCGAGAGCTTGGCCGGTCAGCTGTTCGAAGACTGTCTGCCACCCCATAAGGCCAGGATGCTCACGGACCGCTACGCCGTATGCGTCCGGTCGCGTCAGTCGATGCATTTCGACGAGATCGGAGAGATGTCCCCGAACCAGGACTGGTATCGGACGACGCTCTCGCCTTGCCTAGATGAAGAAACCGGAAAGGTCGTCCGCATCCTGACGATCTGCCAGAACATCACCACGACGAAGCGTCTCGCTAAAGCGGCCTTCAAGGATGGGTTGACGGGGCTTCCGAACCGACGTGGCTTTGAGGCGATCGTCGCCGATCGCTATGAAGAAGCGGCCCACTCGCACGTCACCTTCTCCCTCGTCGTGGTCGACATCAACGACCTCAAGGAGATCAACGACACCTACGGGCACGGCGCCGGGGACGAAGCGATCCGCTTCATGGGTACGTGGCTGACGAGCCTGCTCCTGCCCGGCGAAAACGTCGCGCGCGTCGGGGGCGACGAATTCTACATGCTCCTCGAAGAGACCACACCGGAGGGGCTCGCGCACCGTCTCGCACAACTACGTCGGGCTGTGGCGGCCGAACTGAGACCACCAGATAGGCCCTTCCGACTGTCCGTTTCGGCTGGCGGTTCCGTCTGGCGATGCGGCGACGCCGTCACGTCGACCCTGTCGGCCGCGGACGCCGCAATGTATGCCGAGAAAAGCAACTATCGCCGAACGCGTTTACCAGTCCTATCACGGCGGGCCTGGGCTTCGTTCAGTTGGAGCTTCCAGATCGCGGGATGGGCTGTCGGCGAGCCTGGTCCACTCGACCTGTCTGAGTTCGACCGACATCTGATGCGGCTGCGCGTTGGATACAGTTTCTGATCACGATTGGATCAAGGGCTCCCCGAACGCCGACGGTCGTTCGGCCTTCATGGTCGACGCGCGTCGAACGTCGACGCGTTCGATTCTGCGACATCCTTCGGCGAGTCGGGGGCGTGCGTTGAGATCGAGCCCGCCGGGACCTTCGGGGCATCGCCACGGCGTGGTCAACGACCCCGTCCGAAGCCCCCCGGGCCGCCGAATCCGGCCCCGGGCGAGACGCCGGGCCCACCGCCGCCGGGCCCACCGCCGCCCCCGGGGGCGGCCGGTGCACCGCCTCCGGGGAGTGATCCATTGCCGGGAATGCCGCCGGGGCTCGGCCGCGTATCGATCACGGGGGTACGCGTATCGATCCCTCCGGGCGTCCTCGCCCTGTCACTAGACGCCGCGCCGAAGTTGCCGCGCGGCTCGCCGGGCAAACCACGCATATCCAGGTGATCGCGCTCGCGATCGAAGCGGGGCGCCCCGTCGCTCGGGCCGCCCCGCGGATCCCGCGGTGCGATCCGATCCTCCACCCGCAGTCGCTCCACGGTGAGCGCGCCGTCCCGCGTCACGTCCGCGGTGAGGACAACTCGCACGCTTCCCCGCCGCGGCACCGACGCCCCCGCCCTCCCGGACACCGCAAGGCCCGAGCCGAGATCGAGCCCGGCGCCGGCCCGTCCCACATACGCCTCGATCGACGCACGACGCAGGCCCGGCGGGAACGCGAGGCCGGCAGCGTTCGTCACCCGCAGCTCGCCGTCCGCCGTGTTGCCGATGATCGTGGCACGCCGCCCTGCCGGCAGCATCCCGGCGCCCGCGAGCCGGAGACTGCCGATCATCGACGTTCCGTCGGCGCCTCGGCGCACAGGGCCGGCGACACGCTCGGGGCCGCCTGGGCGAGGCTCGATCAGGCTTGCGATGATGACCCCGTCCGGACGGCGCAGGCCGCTCACCGCCACGCGCGCACCGGGCCGCCAGTCCCCCGGCACGCCCGTCGTCTTGACGCGCTGCCCCAACACCGTGAGCCGGCCAGGCTCCGCGCGCTCGACGGTCCCGACCACCTCGCTCGTCACGTCGATCCGTCGCGTTCTGAACCCGCCATTCTCGGGACGGGCCACCACGCGCACGACGTGCCCGACCTTGAGATCAGAGATCTTGCCCGGCTCGCCGTCCACCAGGACGCCGACGTCGTCCGGGTAGGCGATATGCAGGCCGTTGACGAGGATGGAGCCGAAGCCGCGGATCGTGCCGATCACGCCGGTGCCGCCGATGCCGCGGTCGCCTTCCCCCGGGAAACCCTCGCGCGGCTCGTCCGTACGCTTCATGCCCGTGCCGCCGATCCCTTGGTCGCGCAGGGCGTCCTGGGATCGGGCTGCACCGGGCAGCAGGGCGCTGGCACCCGCGAGCAAGCGCAGAGCGAGCCGGCGAGTCGGGAATGCACGCACCTTGCGAACCCTCAGCGTCCGTCCGCCGACGGTTCCGCCGGCCGGGTGGGCGACGCCGGTGGGAAGGCCTGTTCGGCGTAGACGTAGAGGCCGAAGTTCCAGCGGTGGGGGCCGCCGGGATCGGTGGCGCAGGCGGCGTGGGCCTCGCGGTTGGCCTGGGTCAGCGCCTCCATCGCGATCTCCTTGGCGCGCGCCTCCAGCCGCCGCGCCAG
>NZ_JAKSYR010000056.1:0-2289 GCF_022829705.1 Methylobacterium sp. E-025 | reverse complement strand
GTCACGGCTTTCGGTGCTGTCCCAGCCATCGCGGTCCCTCCTCCAGCGTGTCGAAGATCGCCGCTGAGATACCAACGAGCCGTCCGAAGGCCGCCTCCACGAACCAGCCCAGGCGCACCCCGTGCTCGGGGCTATGTAGGCGCACCATCACTACGAGCAGAAGGCCGTTTGCGAGTACCAGACGCTCTGCCCGATCCGGGCTGCCCGTGTCAACCAAGATCGGCTGCAGCACGAGCAACGTCTCGACGTTGTCGTGCGCATCCATGACTAACTTTCCCGTAGCTGGTTCAACCACGGCTCGCTCCGGCGTGCGCCTTGATACCCCCGAGCACGAGGTGGGCCCGGGCTGGTTCGTGGAGGCGGCCTTCGGACGGCTCGTTGGTATCTCAGCGCCGATCTTCGACACGCTGGAGGAGGCCACGCGATGGCTACGCCAGCACCGAACGGCGTGACTTAAACAGGATCGGTGCTGCAAAGTTCACCCAATGGCCGGACAGGCGAAGTAGCACTGACGATCCTGGTCAAACACTATACCGTGATGGCCGAACTGTCGCGGGATCGATCGCGTACAGCGCCTGTTGTCAGACGCTCCAGGATTTTCCTGCCGCATCTCCATCATCTGGAATTACAGTGATTAAAATTTTGCTCGCCGCTGCTGTTGCGGCCGTGCTCTCTACGCCTGCCTTCGCCCAGTATCAGGATGTGCCCGCAAGCACGGGTGAGGTCGGCCCGCGTGGCGTGCCTGGTGTCGTGACCCGCCAGCCAGGTTCGACTGGCGAAGAGGGTGCTGCTACTTACTCACCAACTGGACGTGCCGAGGATGGAATTTCGGACGACTCGGCGGCTTCCGGCAACGAGGGGCAGCCTTCACGCCTAGGCTCGACCGGTAGCGGTGGCGGAAGGTAACATCTTCGGTACTATCAGTCTGCCGTGACCCTTCAGCCCGCCCGGTTCGCCGCGGCGGGTTTTGCATACCGCCAACTGGGCAAGCTGTTGGTCTGAATACTCAATTAGATAGAATCAGGCATCCTAAGCTATGAGACGTTCATACCAAGCGAGCCGAGCGTTCGTCCCATAAATGTCACCGTGAAGATTTGTAGCTTTGTACCGCCCATTCGCGGCAATCTCGTCAATTGGTTAGAAGTCCGCCAGATAAATCATATCTTTTGATCCCTTATGATTTGTTTATTGCACCCATAAGGTCGCACGTCTGGACCTCTCGGTCACGCTGCTTGTTCTGTTTTTACGTCCAACATATTTGGGCGAGCGAGGTTTATAAGTGTCAGAACATACCTCTGGTCAGGACAGTCGTCAGGGCAAGCGTGGCAGACCAGCCCTCTATGTCTTGATCGTAAGCGTCGGATTGATGCTCACTTCCTTGGCTGGGCTGATGATCTGGCAGGGAGCGAATTCTCGTGCCGATTACGCCAGCCAGAGCCAAGCCGCGTCGCGTAAGCAGATTACCGGGTCCGAAAGCGGCAGATCGGATGTCACGTCATCTGCGAACAGCAGTGGTGTCCCTGGCGGCAATCCAGCCTATCCGCAGCCAGCCGTACGCAGGGCCAACCAATGAAATCGGCCAAGACGACGACCGCGGATGTGGTCGAAATCGCGGTGCTCGCGCGCGCCAAGCGCAACTTCCAAAACAACGGCTTGGGAGATCGAATGTGGGGTACCCCCGGCGCTGCAAATGAGCCTCCGCTCAGCGAAGCTTTTCTTCTGAGCGACGATCAACGTGCTGACTTCATCGCAGCCGCACGAGCGGAGATTGAGGCCGAGAATGGCTCTTCACTTCATGCAGACGCAAGCGTCTCTTTATCTAAGGCCAAGCCATAAGTTTCGGTATCAGTGCGCTGTCCGGGAGCCGCGACGATGCGCAGTCGGCGAAAGGCACATTGATCGCATCTGGCATCCTCGAGGGCGTGACCCGTCTTGTCGTTTGCCCTGCCATACCACCGGTCGGCTGCGGCGAGCGATTGCATGGCACATGGCAGTCTCCCAGGCATTACGGGCTGGGCGTTTGTGGCCACCTGTGACTGCGTAGCGTGTCAGGATACGTTGAACGGTCAGGCTGCGTGAGATTGATGCGCGTCGACTGGTGGCATGACATCAGGAAGCCACACCTGCGGAAGGCTGGCCACGGCCGGCTTAGAGCGTTTTCGGTTTAATCTGGTCCGTATCCAGCGGCAGCGAAGAAGTTGGCGCACTCGTCAGGTGTGACGGTGTCGACGAGACGTCCGATGGCCGACCACAATCCCTCGACGGTTCGCTCGGCCGCTTTGCGTAGCA